>NZ_JAKKCL010000019.1:0-96568 GCF_021728175.1 Vibrio sp. A1-1 | reverse complement strand
TAGGGACCTTTCACCCTACTGGACTTAACCTTATGTTTCGATTAACGTTTTAGACTTGTTATGCCATTTAATCGCTTGGCTGCGTCTCTAGTCTAAACCTGTGTTGAGCACCTCGTGGCGCTCCCGTTCTTCCGAATTTAACACTTGAGTTTGCGGAGAAAGTCGGTGTTGTTGTTACCGCTAGATAACTATCTCTCCATGACTCTCAAATCTATGGCTGGCGTAAAACCGCAAATAAAAACTCCAGTACTGCTGAGCGAGAAAAAGAGCTAGAAATAGTAAAAAAGGCCGCCACCTACTTTGCGAAGAATATAAAGTAGCTTGTGTTACGAATTTATGTTTGAACAGCTGCAGTATTTCCGTGTGTCTCACATGGCTGAGGTGTTTGGCATATCGCGAAGCGGGTTTTACCACTGGATCAAGCATCGTCATAGAGACTGCCTGCGAGAACAAGCCCGTCAGGTATTAGACGACAAAGTCAAAGGGGCGGTTGATAGCCGCAAAGGCAGGGACAGTGCTAGACGTATCCAGATAGAGTTAACTGATTACGGTAGCAGGCATAATGTGAAGACCATTGCCAGTAGCATGAAACGTCAAAATCTATTAGCTAAAGCTGCTCGTAAGTTTAAATGTACGACGGATAGCATTCATAAGTTGCCAATCACTCCGAACTTGTTGGAACAAGACTTTTACGTATTTGGCTATCAGTGAAGGTTGGCTATACTTAGTGGTAATCATTGATCTTTATTCACAGCAAGTCGTTGACTAAGAGGATGATAGCAACATTAGTCAGCGATATTCTTTCAATTACCTTATTCCATCGTGGCTTTCCTGGGCGAGTCATCGTTCATAGTGACCGTGGTGTAACCGTTCACCAAAGCAGATTGACTTCTCATGACTGAGAGGATCGATACTACAGATTAAAAACGTTCGGGTACGATTTCTTCTCAACAACAGAAGTGATGATTTCACTCAGAACTGACATTGCTGATGGACCGCGCTTTTTACAGGTTTCGATAAGTGTATGAATGCGGCTACGGAATTTATCGCCTGCATCCGAGGTCGTTCCGAAGCTGATTTTCCTTTGAATGACAAAACCTCTACTACATCGCTCAGCTTCATTATTGGTTAAGGGGATTGATGTTTTCTTGAGGAAAACCCACAAGCTTTCCCTATGTTTGAGCAGTAACTTGCATCGCCGCGATATCGCTTGACCATCACGTCCGTTCCTTTGTTTAACCAATGATCGAATGATTTTTGCAGCCTACGCATTCGCCTCAAATACAGTGAATAATCCAAATCACCTTGCTCATAACGATGTCGAGTATGGAAAATAACGTTCGTTAGCAAACAAAGATGTTTACCAATATAAGCGGTGTGCCCACCACCACTATAATCCGCCATTTGCTGAAGGTTACGCTTCACATGTGCCCAACATAACTGATGACGGTCTGCAGCTATCCAGTTATAACTTGGGCACTGGTCGCTTACCACAATGCCTGCATAGTCTTCATCAATGACCTTTTTCGCTGAGGAGGTCGAGCGCGAATAGAGTATTTGTTCATAGACAAGGTCATCACTGGCTACTAACCAACACCAGCGCAGGCTCGTTTCATCATTTCGGTGATGGGAGGTCTCGTCAGCATGAATCAAAAGCGCTTTCTTTAACGCTTGTTTTATCGCTTGATGCAATGGAGTCAACATTGAAGCGACTTTGGTTTGCGCTTCGCTAATCGCCCCGACCGAAAAAGTTGTGCCAAGCTGCTCTTTAAGCCGTGATTGGATTTTCCGAACACTGAGGTGATATTGCCCCGCAAGAACCCCAATGTAACTTAATAAGTTCGGCCCTATAATCCCTTGCGATGCATCGTTAGTTTTTTGAGCTTTTACGGTTTCTTTGCAGTGCCGACATTGGCCTGAAAATAAACGGTATTCGGTGATATCGACAGTGGGTTTTGGAATATCGAAAACCTGATGGCGATAGTACGGCCCATCTTGGTTCTCAATGTCAGATTGAGCACAACAAGGACAAGTTTCAGGGAAACAGTCAATAATGACATCCGTTTTCTCCAACGGTGAGAGTTTTCGTTGATGCCCTGTGTGGCCTTGTTTAGCTCCTCTCGAATTGCGACCACCAGAGCTTTCAGCTTTTTTCTCTCATAGCGTTCTTTAGGACTGTCTGATGAGGGCGATTTTGAAGAGTTTTTGGAGCTAGTGGTTAGCTTATCTTCATAATGTCGGAGCTGTTCCCACAGCTCATCAATAAGCACTTTAGCCTCATTTAAATCCGAGACTTCAGGTGGTGCTTCTTGGTATTTAGGTGCTTTTTTTCTAGTCATGAAACCATGATGGCTTCCTAAAAGGATCACTCAATCCTAAAAGTGGGATCAAGTGCGTAAGGTCACACTTTTTGTGTCAATAGGGCTTGGTGAACACTTACTTTCGGTCTTTGTTATCCATCGACAATAACAAAGTTTAAATCGCGTACCTGATTGGTTTGAGTTAAGATTCACCAAGCCTATCCTCTATCTCAAAATGCGCCGCCAATACCGGAGCGGCCATGACACCGATTGAACTACTCGAAGACGTGAAAGCGAGATTCCCTGTCTTGCTGCACGACGACGAAAAGGCGCTGTTAAGCCTATTGCGTAAAGCGCTGGCCAAGTACCAAGAGATTGCCGGATTTACCACTAAAACCCGCATCCAACAAAGCGACTTAGCCGATAGCAATCAGTTTGAATTACCGTCCGACTTTGCTGCAAGGCTGGTGGTCAAAGATGACCGTGGCCGTTATGTGCGTAGCGAGGTTTGGGGCAACGTTCTTGAACTGAAATTAACGGGCGCAGAAACATTCCCACTGACATTGATGTACATGCAAAACGTACTAAATGAGCCGTTTGATTCGTTCCAGCTTCCAACGCCATGCATTAGCTTGCTTGGCGACTATCTGGAATTGCTGATCACTATCCCGAACGCAGAGCGTCAACGCCGTATTGCCATCGCTGGCAAGTTGGATGTGACCGATATTGCTGCCGAACCAGACCTAGCCGCACGTAAAGCCGAGATTGAAAACTCAATGCGCGCGAACCGTGCCATTGTTCCACCAGTATCGTTGCTCTAAGCGAGGCGGCCATGAATCCATACATGCAGCTCGCCAAACGCGCGACCAATAACTTTATGAATAAACCGTGGCTACAAGGCTGGCAACGGGCGGTAGAAATCGACTCGCCGGACGCGCCAACGGACTTTGATATTTACGTAAAGGATATTGATTTTGGTGCTGGCTCTATCGATGCGGATTCATTCCAAGTCGGTTCGGGCTCTATTGCGCTGCCTACATACAGCAGCGTTGGCGAAATCACGCTAACGGTTCGTGATGACCAAAACCCGACTATCTCCAAGTGGTTTGAAAACCGAATCAAGAAAGTCAGAAACCAAGACGGCACACTCAACATCCCTAAAGAGTACGTGTTTAAGGTTAACATTTTTACGCTCAATGAGGACGGCAAAAAGTCACTCTATAAGAGCTATCAAGTCTTTCCTACCAAGATTGGCAACGTGATGTTTTCACGCGAAAACGGCAACCAGATCCAGTCATTCCCGCTCATTCTCCAAAAATTTATGTCTGTAGGTAACAAGGTACTGTAATGCACATTCCATCATTTCCACTACCAAGTAACATTTCAGAAGTGATTGAGTTTCGAGTCCCAACCGTGGAAGACGCTCTATTGTTCTGCGACCTCAACGAGTACCAAGAGGAAGCCAACACAACTCGCTATCTGAACCACATGCAAGACACCAGCAAGCGCCCTATGAGTGATAGCGGCCTATGGACTGGTGAAGATCGCCGTGCAGCGTTGTGGTGGATTTTTATGTCCACCAGCGAACTAGGCACGATTCCATTTAGCTATGAATGCGAACACTGCAAAGAAACTCACTATCTCGATCTCAATATGGGCGAGCTAATGGAATCGGCCAAAGCGCTCAATGGATTGCCAAAACAAGAGATCACCTTAAGCGTGAAAGGCAAGTCATACCTAGCGAACGTGAAGCCACTAACCGGTTACGAGGCGGAGCAACTTGAGAACATTCGTAATGAGCGCGACCAGTACGAACCGGACAGCGCTGAATGGAAGCAACAAGCTAACCGCATGGCGCTCACTGAGCTGGCCTACTGCCTAACGTTCGAAGAACAACCTAAAGACCAAGACGATGCCCTAGTGTGGAAAATCGACCTATTGAAATCGATGTACCTCAACACGGAATTTCGCGTGGCCTTTGCCAAGGTTGAAAAGTGCCTACGCAATGCGCGTCACGGCTTGCTCACTAAGTACGATGAGGGTCGCTATTACCTAGTTGCCACCATTGCGCAATGCCAGAAAGTTATCGAGCAAGGAGGTGAAGCAACTCGAACGTTGCTCTTACCCTTTCGGAATAACGACTTCATTACAACGTTTTGATTACGTTGGTTGGAACGTACTGATTGAGAACTTAACGATCTACGGCGGCCAACCTATCGATGCGGTATTCAAAACACCTCAAACGATGGCCATAAGCCTAGATAAAGCGCTCCAAGACAAGGTGAAAAATGGACAAAAATCAACAAGAGGTCGCTCTATCGCTGGTTGTTGATGCAGTGAAGCGAGCCAGTGACAGAGAGCTGGCCGTGCTATCTGAGATTAGTCGTAAACTCGATGGCAAGACGCTGCCAACGAACCAGAAAAAGGCTGTCCTTGCAGTAGATACAAAAGGCATCGAAAAGGCGGTGACTAAGGGCGTTTCTAATGCCTCTTTTAACGTTTCTACCATTCCGAGCAGCAATCCAAAAAAAGGATTAAAATCACAAGCCAGTGACACGCCTAAATCCAGCTCAACTAAGACCAAGCGAACAGGTGAAATTGAGCTGTCATTTGCGCCTAATCAGCCAGCAGAGACACAGGCCAAACCGGATGATAAAGCAGTCGAGCAAAGCAGCTCTGTAAGTGCCGTTACGCCTATTGCTGACACACTGAAAAACGAGGACGCGCGCGAACCAGTTAAACAAGCGCCTGTTGTCGTGAATGTAGAAGCGCCAGAATCCAATTCTGAGCGTTTAGATACCTCAATCCTTGATGATGTGCCAGAGAAGCTAGAAAAGGCCGTCTCTGACGCGCTGGCAGAGTTTGAGGGCTATTGGAAAGACGCTAACGGCAAACTTCGACGCTCCGATGGCTGCTATGCGAGTAAGCAAGAGCAATCGGCCTATAAGAACGCGCAGCAAACGGCATTAGAGCGCCAGATTGAAAAGCAAACCGACACGGAAAAGGAAAGCCAGAACGTTTTTGCCAAGGTGGCCACCAGCCTTAAGCAACTGGCCATCAATAACGTGAAAGAGTTCCTACAGGAAGAAAACGACGCGACCGATGCGGCTGGCGCTGCGGCTGGTGGTTCGTTCTTCTACTCCGCTAAAGAGCTTTACCACTTAGGCCAAGACGCTAAAACCGCACTGGATGATGTGACCGAAAAAGCCACCTCAACCAAAGACAAGCTAAAAGAATCGAAACTAGGCCGACTCTTTACCCGAGGCAAACAAGCGCCAGAGGCAGACAGTCAGGCCGTTACAGCCATAGAGACAATTAGCCATGAACAACTATCAGCGACAAAAGATTCGTTCGAGACAAGCCATTCAACGCAAATTACGCCTAGTGATCGACCTAACCGTGATGGTGCTAGGGGTAACGTGTCTGTCAATCGTGGTGGGGTCGATTCTAGCCGGATAAGTACAGCTAGCGAGATCAAAAACACCAAAGAGCAAACCTACCGAGCAAACATGCTTGAGGTATTGCACGAGTCCAGCGCTGACCGTGAACGCCAGTTTGATGATGTGCTAGATAAGCTTGATGATCTGATTTCGGCAACCAAAGCAGCGGCGAACGATGGCCAAGGCGGTCTGTTAGACCTAGCTGGCGATATGTTTGAACGCCGCCGTGGGCGTGGCCGTGCTGGTGGACGTGCTGGCCGTAAAGCGGGTGGCAAACGTGGCCGAATCAAATCGGTTATGTCAGGCATTGGCAGCAAAGCCTCAAACGTGGCCAGCAAGGGCGTATCGATGGCGGGTGCTGCCTTTAAAGGTATGTCTAAAATCGGCTCTGTTGCTGGCAAGGCGATCCCTTTCCTTGCTCCGGCCTTAATGGCCTACGATGCGTTTAGCGGATTCACTGACAAAGACAAGCAGAAAGAGACGTTCAACCTCAAAGATGGCCAAGAGGCGACAACTGGCCAGAAAAGCTCAATGGCATTGGCGAACGTACTCGATTTGGGTGGCCTAGTCAGTGGCGGTGCTGGTTTGCTTGGTTCGGCGCTTGGAGCGTTCGGTTTTGATGGTGCTAAGGAAGCGTTGACCTTTGATTCTGGCGATATGGCCAAGGGCATTTACAAGCTATTTGGCGGCGAGATTGAGGGCGACAAAGAGACTAAAGAGACTAAGGACTCTAAGGTTGAAAAAGCTCAAACGGAGAAAGAGGAACACCTTAAGAGCGCCGAAGCCTACCACACAGCTAAAGTGTCCGGCGACGAGAAAACCATACGCGAACTTGATGCGAAAAACTCAACTCAAGTGACCTCTCAAGAGGTATCGCAAAAGGCCAGCGAGCAAGGCATTAGCTACAAAGAGGCTTATCTTGCCGTGAAAAGCGAAAAGCAAGATAGCCAGGACAAACGTGTGAAAGTGGCCAAGGAAACGGGCATGGATATGTCCGGTATGGTCGAGCATCCCGAACTTGGCCAAGTCTACTCGCCAGAGAAGAAAGCCGAGCAGGTTGCCGCCGTCGATGCGGAGATCAAGCGCCGTAAAGAGGCCGAGGCCGTAGCCGCTCTAACCAAGGCAGCAAACAACACGCAAACCAACAGCGTGACCACAGCCAGCCATGAATCATCCATCAATACCGAGCTAAGTAAGCAGAAAACGGACACTCAATCCGTGGTGAAAGTGGATACCGAAAACACCTCGAATAAGACGGTTGCAACTCAATCATCCATCCAACGCAATGAGCGAGTTAGCGAGCTGCAAGCACAGGCAGCAATGAAAGACCTCAAAGAGAGCGGTAAACCTCAAACCGTGGAGCTTAGCAAGCATTCATTGGATGCCATTGGGCGCGCGGTTAACGGCAGCGATGCAACCAAACCAACCACTATCTTTGCAGCGCCTAGCGGTGGCTCAAGCAAAGACAAACCAGCGTCAGCCACTAAGGCTAGCGGCTCTATTCCTCTCAACTTTGATGACCGTTCGTTACAGCGTCAAAGCGCTGATATGGAGTAGATAGATGAGCCAAGAAATTGATTACTTACTACGGGTCGATATTGACGGTGTAAAAGTAGCCGATGAGAAACACGCGATCGTTGCGCGCGTCTCTGAATGGCTCGATACACCTCAAGGCCAAGTTTGGGGCGCTCCGCAATGGGGCAACAGATTAGGGGCATACAAACATGAACCAGTAAACGAAACCACAGCAGCAGCTATCGAAAACTCAATCCTATTAACCCTCCCAATAGACGTGAAAGGCGCGGTGGTTCACGGCATTGCCGTAGAGCCAAACGTCAGCGGTATCGATGCCTACAAATTGACGATCGTTGTGAACGGTCAAACGTTGGAAAGAGGTATTACGTTTTGAGTAAGTTAGAAGAAGTCAAAAAGACCTTTAACGAGGCGATTGCTGGCTCAAGCTGGTGGTCGCGTCATATTGGTTCGCAGTTCGTTGACTACCTTTGCTTGTTTGTGGCCAAGATTGTTGAACGTGTGGCAGCGATCAGCAGCCGTGCATTACAAGAGTCTTATTTGACGTTAGCGACTAAGCGCACTTCCATTTTGGCGGGTGCTGAAACTGAGGGCTATGTAGGTCGAAAAGCAGCGCCATCAAAAGGCCGTGCGCTAGTGACCAATACCGGAACTAATCGCGTTACTTTGCCGAAATACAGCCAATGCGTTGCTGGCAACCAATTACGCTACACGCTAATGGAAGCCATCGATCTCATGCCACAGGAAAGCGCGTCTGTAGAGGTTCAACAGTTCGAAGTGTCCAAGATGACCTACACGGTCGATGAGGGGCATAACTGGTTAGCCGTTGCGTTCCCACAAGAGCTGACTAAGCGCATTCATAACATCATCGTGCGCGTGAACGGCGAGCAATGGACGCACGTTTTTAAGTTTCGTAATACGGACGGCAAATCCAAAGCCTACATGGAATATTACAAGCCAACCGACCAGCTAGGCGTTCGTTTTGGTAACAACAATAACGGTCGCGCGCCAGCTACGGGCGATGTGATTGAGTTTGAGCTATGGCTGACTAATGGTGTGACTACCCTACTCGATGCGCAGCCTTTAGAGCTTATCGATATGGGTATTCAAAGCGCCTATAAAGACCAGCTCTCAATCAAAACGTCCACCAGCATTATCGGCGGTGCAGAGCCAGAAGACATTGAATCAATCCGAAACAACGCCCTTTACTCGCCAATCTATGACGAGCAGATTGCGTGGGACTCGGATTACATGACCTTTGTTAAGCGTAATGTTTCGGGTGTTACTTGGTTGTCTATTTGGGGCGAAGCGGAGCAGGAAAAACTCACTGGAAAACCAGACGTTCGCAACATCAATACGATCTTTATTTGCGCTTACTCTGCCGATAAAACCGATGAGATTTTGAATAAGGAAATCCAAGATCTATTCGCTGGCCGTGAGGGCTATAACGAGCGCTATAAGCTGGTGGAGCGCAAAGACGTGCCATTTACCGTGACGGTCAAAGGTAAGCTTTACCCAAACTCAAATCCAGAATGGGCGACAAAGGTATTAGCCGATGCGTTGGATGCGAAATTTGGTAAGCAAGCGAGCCGCAATGAGCGCATTACCAAAAACCAGATTTGGGATGTGATCCAAGACCTCAACACAACACTAGGCATTAAGGAATTTGAGGTTGAGGTAGTCGGTATTCTTGACCGCATCCCTATCGATACTTACCACTACTTGAATGTGAGCACGTCAACAATTCAACTGAATTACGACTACTCACTTTAAAAGTTTTCGCATGCGAGAACTTTTTCGCACGGAGCATGGAAAACACGGATGTTTTCGCATGCGAGAACTTTAGAAAACACTATCCTGTATAGTTTTCGCATGCGAAAACTTTCAGACCAACAAGGCGAAAAACATGGCATTTGGAGACTTTAGAAAATGGCTATCTGGCCAGCTAACCAAGGCGCGTCAAAAAGAAACGGCTTGGGTGGATTTGGCAAGCGCGATCGCTGACTCTATCGAGACGCACGTAGAGTCATACATTGAAAAGCTTAAGGCACGTTCGTCTCTGTACGAAATGGATAAAGAATCGCTGCTAGAAGATATTAGAGAGCTGCGAAAAATCTTCCCGCTAGGTGAAGTGGACGATGAGGACTTGCCGCACGTTGTGATGCAGCGTAAGGACGAAATCCACTTTAAAAAGACCATCTACCCGCTTATCTCTACGCTCGCGCGTGAGTTTAAAGGGCTACGTGTGAAGTGGGAACGAATCTACGCACCAGTAGACCAAGAGCGATTCCCATACGGCACGTTCTTAGTTCCCGAGTCAGAGTTAGAGCTGCAAAACGGACTAAACCCGAGTGACTTTTTCCTGACCAGTCGAGGCGCGATTCGAATCCCTTTGAATGACATTGCAGGAGAGGACGGTATCACCGAGGAAGCCATTCGAGCGTTCGAGGCGAAAATCAGACGAGTGGTACATCCACTTATCCCGCTACGCATCGTTTTAGACGGCCAATTGTACTCAATCGAGTTCAAAGTCATGGATATGGTGGAAATTCCCCACTATTCCGACCATGTTACGGTTGGAAAACAGGCCACGACCGATATAGAATCTACACCAAGCTATAAACAGGACTTAGTTCGGACTGGAACGACGACACAGGAAGAACGTCCAGTTAGCCCGATGTATGGTACACCTCGGATGGATGCTATCCCCTTGGATGCGATCTCCATTGATAGACGGTACTATTAATCCCAACTCCTATTCCCCGTCCCATTAAAGCGCCACGACTTATACGAGGTCGTAAAGGTGCTTACACAAAAAGTAGTCCTATCGCAGTGTGAACTGCTTAACCGTTATTACGACGAACGCGCCTTGTCGTCGTTGCCTACCAATGGTACTGAGCCTTATTTCCAATTTGGCGATCTTGAATGGGGTTTTGACCTTATCCAAGAAATTGAGGGCAAGCCTAGCTGCATGCCTATTCCACTGGACAAGAAAACCATTGAAAACGTGTTTTACCGTTCTAAGGCCAACTATGCTTATGTGAATGGCAACATCGTGATCACGGCAAACTTGCCAGCGGGTACGCTAGCAGAAGATGAACAACACCAGTTCTCTTGCGTGGGCGTGAAAGATGCAAGTGGCGGCCTAATTCTGGTGGCTGTCACGCAACCAGTTTGGATTTACTCAGACCGTGGCCTATCGATTGAAATCGTGATCAACACGGCTCGCACTGATAGCGCTAGAGTGGCGCAGGTTGGTGCGTAATGAGTCGCCCAAACTTCGAAGAAACAATCATCATTCCACCACTGCTAACGGACTGGCAAGCGCTACCGCTTATCACCGATACGCAGTACCTAGAGCCACTGGCCAGTAACAGCTTAAACCGCAAATTTTACGGCATCGTTCGCGCTGGTATTTTCCGTGGTTTTGAATGTGCTCCGGCTGGTGGAATGAAACTGCGTGTGAGCAGTGGTGAACAATTTGGCGTGGCGCTGGTTGAGCGTGACGACTACATCCTAACCGTTCGCCAGCAGCACGATATTGATGTGGAAATTCCGGCGGGTGCTACGTCATACGTAGTGCTTGAGGCGTTCTATAAGTACGGCGTAAAGACAAAGCAAGTCGATTTAGCGTCCGAGATTGAAGCGTCCGAAGTTAAGGTGCTGCCAATTGAAGCGGTCGAAGATCATCATTTGATTTTGTGCCGTGCAACCGTGCCAGAGGGCGTTAGCCAACTGGAACAAGAACACCTCAACTTTGATGACCGTGAGCAAGGCGGCTATGACCTACAAGGCCACGTTTCACATCCAGACCCGCACAAGCAATATGCGATGCGCGCCGAGGCTAAAGCGCACTACGCAGACCGTGAAAACCCGCACCACGTAACCAAAGCTCAAGTTGGCCTTGGCTTGGTAAACAACTGGGCGGCAACCAGTGAGATTAACGTAGATAGCGATCAGCTGTATGCCACAGCAAAAGCGATCAAGTTAGTCCACGATAAAGCGGTCGCGGCCTACAACAAAGCGGTTGAGCATTGGCCATATATTGCGGTTGGCGGCGAAACAAAAATCACATTGCCTTATGAAGTGCCAGAAGTGGATTCAATGTCCATTCAAGGCATTGTGCAGACCAAAGGCAGCGCTTGGCAGTTCCTCAAAGACACGAACGAAGTCGAAGTGGCCGAGCCACTTGAGGCAGGTGATGAAGTGGTGATTACGCTTGGTTCGCCATCGGCAACATCAAGCACGATCATTGCCGAGCTTCAAGAGTACATCGATAAGCTTGAATCCATCATCAATAGCGGCGCTACTGGCTCGCCTATGGAAGTATTCCATAGCCACTTCCCTAATACCTCGAACACATTCGCTATCCCGCCAGCATTTGCAGAGCGCGCGATTAAGCTTGTGTTCCTACAAGGTGTGCAGCAATCGAAAGACTTTGCTTACACCATTGTGCCGGACACTGGTGTTATCCAGTTTGTTGACGAAATTGCAGCAGGAACGGAGATCACCTTGGTCGGCTAATCAGTTTCTACATTCCCCAAAACCTATTCCCCATAAATGCCCTTTTTAACTAACAAATAAATTGGATCTTTTATGGCTACACAAAACAAATTAACTCGCATTAACCGCCTCGTTTCTGACTTAACAGCGCAAGACGTTGGCGCATTGCCAGTAGGTGCTCGCGCGGCAGACGCATCGAAACTTGAGGGCAAAACTAAGGCTCAAGTTGTTAGTGAAGCGCGCGCGAACCTTGTTCCTACTTCTCGCACTATCAATAACAAGCCACTAACAGGTGATGTGACTCTGACTCACTCAGATGTGGGTGCAGCAGCAGCAAGCCACACGCACGACTACATCCCAAACAACAAGAAAGGCGTTGCAGACGGCGTGGCTACGCTAGATAGCTCAGGTAAGATCCCACAAGGCCAATTGCCAGCTATCGCCATTAAAGAAACGTTCCCTGTTAAGTCAGAAGCGGAAATGCTTGCTTTGACAGCACAAGAGGGTGATATGGCAATCCGTTCGGATCTGCGTAAATCATTCGTTCTTATGCGCCAACCAGCAAGCACACTAGCGAACTGGCAAGAGCTGTTAACGCCAACAGATGCGGTTTCATCTGTTAACGGCCAGCGCGGTAACGTAGTGCTTGAAGCTACAGACGTAGGTGCTGAACCAGCGTTTAGCAAAAAAACAGCATTCAACAAAGACTTTGGTACTGCCGCTGGCACAGTGATGCAGGGTAATGACTCTCGCGTTGTGAATGCAGTGCCAAAAACTCGCACTATCAACGGTCACGCGCTAAGCGCAAACGTCGAGCTAACCGCAGAAGACGTGGGCGCGCTAGAAGCTGGCGCAACTGCCGCTAATGCTGCGAAACTTGAGAACGCAACAAAAGCGCAAATCATTTCCGAAGCACGTAACGGCCTAGCTGCTAGTGGTACGTCATACACCAAAGCGGAATCTGACGGCAAGTACGCAACCAAATCAAGCGTAGCCGCAACAATCAAAGACGCGATCCGCACTGTTGATATTACGCTAGAGGCGGCATCAACTACCGTCACTCTACCAGCAGGTACTATCTCTGCCGTTCTTGTTCTAAGCGTATGCGGTGTAATGCAAAACGCAGGTGTATGGAGCCTATCTGGCAACACAATTACGTTCGGTGAACAGCTACAAGCTGGCGACATTGTGACTGTTATCGGCTTCAAATAAGCCATGCCCTTTCCTTTCCTACTTTCCCCACTAACAACGTGGCTCCGGCGCTTTGTCGGAGTTGCTAGTCAATGAATTGAGAAAGGCATATTTCTGAATGGCATTAAAAAAATTGACTCAAGTTGGTGGTAGTCCGGCTCGCAAAATTCGTGAAGAAATCGCTACGAAAGTTGATGAGCATGCTAGCAAGAAAACAAACCCGCACGGAGTCACAAAGGCACAAGTAGGCTTAGGTAACGTACCGAACTATCCGGCCACCAGCTCGGTATCGGACACGTCCAATAGCAAACTTGCGACCGCTGGTGCTGTTAAACAGGCATACGACAAAGGCGTTGAGGGTTTAAATCGCGGTAACGCTGCTTATGACCGAGCGGAGCAAGCAGAGACAAACGCGAACAAGCACACCGACGACCGTATCAGCACTTTGATTGGTGGTGCGCCAGCAGAAGCGCTCGACACAATCAAAGAGCTAGGTGATGCGTTAATGGATCAAGGTGATGCGGTAGCGGCCATTACAACCAATATCGCTCAACACAAATCCGACACATCAAACCCACACAAGGTAACAAAAGCTCAAGTTGGCTTATCTAACGTACCTAACTACGCATTCACGGCGGCGGTTAACGATGCCAGTGACGTGAAATTTGCGGCGGCAGGTGCAGTTAAGAAAGCGTATGACCTTGCAGCTTCGAAGATGACACAAGCGCAAGCCGATGGCCGCTACCTCAAACAGACAGGCGGTACATTAACTGGTGGCCTAATCATCGACGAGGGCGCAAGTGACGTTTCACAACTTCACTTAGGCCATGCAGGTAAGCGATTCCATATGGAAACGAAAACCGATGGCTCATTTGACATTGTGGAGAGTGACGTTTCAAGTCGATTGAAGATCCGCAAAGGTGGTGAAACAACGCTATACGGCTCACTAAGCACAACAGAATCGGTATCTTCCAACCGTAGTGTTGAAGTGCAAGGTACAAGAGCTGGCAATACTGTTCCATCAACCGACCATACAAAAATGGATGGTTACGGTTTGATTGGTAATCGCCAAATTATGTATGTCACTAACGGCTCAACCGATGACAAAGCCGAGGTGAAAATTGGTGTAGGTGGTGCGCACAACTCAACGGCTACAAACCTGATCGTAAGTAAGAGCAAAGTGACCAGTAATGTGCCTATGGAAGTCCAAGGGCATAAGGTGATTACCGAATCATTTAACCGTACTGAGGTTGTGAGCGCTTCTTTAGGTAGTGACAACTCTTGGTGTTTGGTTGCCAACGTAACATTGCCTCAATCAAGCTCTACTGCGGTTATTGAGTTCTTTGGTGGCGCTGGCTTTAACGTCAACTTGCACTACCAATCGTCAAGACATCAAATGATTCTGCGAGCCAGTAATGACAACCCTAAAGGTCTAAATGGCCAAGTGATCACAGACCATCCTAGCGGCTTGCCATTTAGTGAGTTTGGCTGGGTGAATACTAGCGGTGACAATTACGCAATTTATGTGAAAACACGCAGTGCTTACAGCGTGAACATCCTAATTCGATATATGTGTAGTCACGCCATTACGCCATCCGTTAGCAACAAAGGTGCGACTGAGCCAGCGGGTATTGTCAAAGGGCAAATGGTTACTAGCTATACCTCTTACAATAAAGACTTAGGGGCAATTAACTCTGTTGATGGAAAGGGTTTAGAACTCAATTACTCTACAAAGAAAACTTGGATTGGTTCACGCAACACATCCTACTGTCACATGGAGACAGAAGCCTCAAGCGGTTTTTACTCTTACAGTCATTTTGAGTTTGTTAAGGGTATTAACGTACATAGTGATGTAGGTATTAAGGTAGCTGGTAAAGAAGCAATTAAGGGTGATACTTGGTTGCGCTTGAATCCTAGTGGTCAATTTAGTTCTGGTATTTACTTTGGTAACGTTGGTGTAGTTCGTACCGATGGTTACTTTACTGTTGGCGATTGGACTAACCAAAACAAAACATCAAAAGTAACCAAGGACTTTTATGACGCTACATGGGGTGGTAATGGTGCAGCTGCTTATAGCCTCCGTTGTAGTGATAGCTCAGGCGCTCATTGGGCTTTTGCCTCTTACTATGATGCAACTAACATTCGTGCTGGTATTCAGATTCTTTCTAACTCTGATGGTCGAATTAGACTCTACACAAACCGTAGAAGCAACTACGTAGAAGTATATGGCGGTAATGTGTATGCGGGTTCGCCTCAAAGCTCATCGGGTCACTCATTAACACGTAAAGACTACGTTGATAGTGAAATTAGCAAGACCAAGCTTATCTTGGATCACTTGTTCCCTGTTGGACACGTAATCATTACCTTTAATACGGCAAACCCAAGTACATACGGCTATCCGGGTACGTGGGTTCGTATGGACAACGATGCTACGCTGTACTCAACAACTGGAACGCCAAGTACAACACCTAAAGGCACTAACACTCCAACCGTGCCAGTTCCGGCTCACTCCCATAGTGCTTCGTTCAAAGGTAACGCACTTCCTGCACACGAACATGAAATGTTGTTTACTAACGCTTCATCGGGTTACGGGGATTTGCGCTATGGTGGTGCTGACTATAAGAACTTGACTAAGAAGACGAACGCTGTTTCAGCAGGTACACCTAGCGGTACTGTGACCGTTAACTCGACTGGTACAAGTGGTGCAACGCTTGATGTTCGTGGTAAACGCTTCGATGTGGCTATGTGGAGACGTACTAAATAGAAACTCACTCCCCTTAAGGCTTTCTTTTGGGGAGTTTTCGCATGCGAGAACTTTAAAGAATCCCGTTCTATATAGTTTTCGCATGCGAGAACATTGGCGCATATTGATGCGAAAACGAAATTGGATATAATCCAAATCTCTCAAATATAGATTTCACCTCATTGTTTCCTCATGGAATGTTTTGCTCGCGTTGCCGCGCGACAAAACGGTTGGATTGACCTCTCACTCACTCGTTGGGTGAGAGGTTTTTCTTTATGTAGACCGTTGATAAATCTCTTTTTCCCCTAAACGAGCCCTATTTTATAGCCTTTAAAAAGTAAGTAACGCCCGTCTATTGAGCAATCGCCGTCATTCCGAATACACTTTGCAGGACACATATAAAAGGGGGATTTAATGCCAGTATCAGTTGTTGGTGAGAGCTTTGCTATTAGCGTTCTGGCTCTATCCGTCCTCAGTGGTGTTGGGTCATATCTCCAAGGCATACGCGAGCAACGTTTGGCTGGTGGATTCCTTGACTTTTTAACCGAGCTAACGCTGGCGTTGGTGGTCGGTTTGATAGTCGCTTACTTGTGTGACAGTGAGGGTGTGGAGTCTGGTTACACCAGCGCGCTTGTCCTCATCGCGTCTAACAACGGAGCAGACTCAATTAACTTTATCCGCAAACTAGCTAGCCACACGTTAGCGAGATTCTTTAATACCGGAGGGCAAAGCAAATGATGGAATTTGCAGTGATTGGCCTAGCCATTGCTGACCGATTTTTGCTTAAACGAAACGCAGTAAAAATACTGCATGCAAACCAGATGGACGATCCCGAAGTGATTCGATTCGTTCTTGGTTATCAATCTAACCGAGCTATTACGAATGGGACATTAACCTATTCGTTGCGAAGTAAGAAACGACCAAAAGCCGTCATTACTCGCACACGTAAACTCGACTTTTCACACGCCGGAAATAACAGCGAATACCTAACGTTCGACCGCAAATTGCTTGAACGTGAAGCAGGGGAAAAGCTACACGGCGAGTGGATTCTGGACGTGAAGATTGAGCGCTCCTGTTCCCTAATCAATCCGCTATACAAAATCTTCCCTACCTGTACGACATATTCAGAGGAATTTGAAATTGCGTAACAACAGCAAGTTTGCACTAGACCAGTCGCACAACTATGTGGTGGTCGATTTTGACAACGTGACCGAACGCGGCCTTAAGAGTCTGATCACTGCGTTAAAACAAGCGGGTGCGACTGTTACAGACGTAGAAGCCTCGAACAAGAAAACGAGACGAGACGGCGAGACAGTAAAACGCGCCAAACTGTTCTTTGATAATGGCCAGTCCATGACGCTGTTTGTGGGTGATGAGGGTGACATTTACCAAATGACACTGAACAACACGAAACAGCCTATCCCAAGCGTGAAGAACGAGCGCGAGCTTGCGCGTGAAATGGTTCGCCTAATGGAGCGCAACCAAAGCAAGTTTGACAAGCAAGTAGCTCGCAAAGCGGCACAGGCCGTTAAAGACACCTCAGACATTCAACCAGCCACACGTTCTATTGCTAAGCGATTGGAAGAAGCCAAGGCAGCCGAGCAGGTTGCACAATCCAATTACACCAACGCCCTAGCCGCTCGGGACAGTGTTCGCACGAAGTTGGAAGAAGACCAACGCCGTGTAGCCGATCTTGAAGCTGCATTAGAGCAAGAGAAGCAAGAAACCAAGGAACTTGAAGCGCAATTAGAGGCGGCCAAAGCATGATGTTTACCAGTCAAAATCAAATCAAGATTGTGGATCGCATCGACCATCTAGCTAAAACGCTAACACCGGAGCAAATCGAAGCGGTACTGCAAGGTGAAAACGCCGACCAAATCCTAGAAGCACTATCGCTTGAGGATTTGGAAAACACTTACCTATACCAGTGCAAACCAGTGCCTCAAATGATGCTAGAGGCGTTCAAATCAAAAGCGTCAAAGCTTGAGTTTCGTGCTCAGCAATTTGGTAAGCACTTGGAACGTAAAACCCCTACTCTATCGGTAGAAGCTGTAGAAGTGGGTAAACCGCGCAAATCAGGTGCGGTCGCTGTCCAAATGGTGAAAATCCCATTTTCGGATGGCCAGAGCATTTCTATTGCGTTCCATGCGCCGGATAACGATCCGCTAAAAATCAATCCAGATGACACGCTAATCGCGTTCCGCTTCCTAATGAACTCGCGCGATATTACTCACGTAGTCGCGCCAAAGGGCAACATGGATTTGTCTCTTAAGGAAGTGACCGACAAGCTAGCGCAATTGCTTGAGAACAACAGCGAGAAATTTGTCGCCGCTAAGGCCAAGAAAGACGCTGACGCAAAAGCACTGGAAGAAGCGCAACAAAAAGCACAAGAGCTCGATGAGCAAGCCGCTCAGCTAGGCGAAGAAACAACAGACTTGGAACAGAAACTTGATGAGCTGGCCAAGAAAGAGAAACGCCTAAAAACTCAGATTGCTACCCAAAACGAAATCCAAGAAGAACTACGCAAACAGCTTGCTGCTATCAAGCCAGCAGCAAATACAGCAGCGACCAATGTGGACGCTGGTGGCAGTCCGTCTCAAGTGATCGAGCAATGGGACGCTTCATGGACTAAGCAAGAGAAACGCGACTTCATCATTGAACGCGCTTTCAATGGCGATCTCGATGCCTTTGTTAAGCAGCTAAGCCAAGAGTTTAAAGACTCATTAGAGTTTGCAGGTGCAGCAAATCAAAACGTTCCTAGCACGTATTCAGAGTCGTACATCAATGATGCGATTTATGAGCTCGATAAAGGCGCTATGACGGTATCAGAGCTTGCCGAAGCTAAAGAATACATCCGTGATTCAATTGAAAACGATTTTCCTCAGTTGTCAGACGAAGAACGCGAGCGAAAAGCGAATATCGAGCGCAAAGAATGGCTATTGGCTCTTATTGGCCGCAAGACCATTGCTAAGGGCTGGAAGATGGATAAAGGCGAAGATAGCGAGCCGTTTGTCTACTTCGAATCGCCTGACGCGAACGACGATGATAGCTTTGGCCAGTACATGATCCACGCGCGCGATAACCAAACCTTAGCTGTCACTTACGGCGAGGGTTCACCGCTTGCTGGTGGTGACGATCTACAAGGTTGGGAAGCAGCTAAATCGCTTATTCTGGCTGACTACGACCGTGAATCTAAGTTGCTTCAAGATACCGATGACAGCAACGAAGAACCGCAACCAATTGAGAACGACGAGCCAAACGCGAACGACCAAGACAAAGACGAAACCACAGCTAACCTATTCTGGTATGGCCTACGTCTACGCCCTTATGGCTTGGGTACAACGCCGCCACAACATCAAGTGGTTAAGTACCTCGATCCAGAATCGGCTCAAGAGCAATTCGCTGACGCTGGTAATGGCATTCGCCACGGCGCGATCGCTTATGACCAAAAACTGCCACCAGAGCTAGTAAGCAACTTTGACCTAGAGCCGCTATTTGGCATGGTTGAGGGCGACCTAGAGGAAGCGGAGCGCATCGCAACCGAAGCGCTAGACCAATGGGTTGAGGACAAAGGCGTTGATGAAATTCCTCAGTCTACGCTCGATACCCTAAAACAAGTGGGCTTCAAAGCAGCGTTCGCTAAGCAGCTACGCCAGCAACCGGAAATGAAGAACCGCAAGGAAAATCCAAAAGCGTACAAGCTATGGAGCGCATCGATTGACCTTGTGACACCGGAAATGATTCAAGAGATTGCCGAAGACCTAATGCTGGTTCAAAGCGATGCTGAATTGCAACGCCAAGCAGAACACACGCAAGGCCGCATGCGCTTCCAAGAAACTGCCCTATCCAAACTTAAGGATATGCAGTCAGTGAGCCCAAGCGATCGCAAACGTCTCGTTATGCTGGCTGACCTAACGCTAGGCACTGGCAAAACGCTAAAACGTGGCGAGAAAGTGGATGACCAAGCTAAGCGCATTTCAGAACAAGCGCACCTAGTGGAATCACTACAAGGTGAAACCCTAGCGTCATTGGAAGCGCAGTTTAAGAACCGTAAAGAGATCACTGATTTCCTAACGGCTCATCGCATCCCATTTAACCGCCGTGCGAAACGTGCTGACCTACTGCAAGCTATCTTGAACTACCGTGACGGATTCTTTAGCGCAACGGCGAAAATGTTCGACCTACGCGCGCTACGTGGCGACCTATACGAGAAGTTTGAGAACGGCGAAGCGTTGGCACTGGATGACGTAGAAAAAGCGTTTAGCGCGACTACGGTTTACCATGAGGGTGACGTAGCTTACACCAAGGCAAAAGGTGAAACCGTCATTCCGGCAATGGCAGACCAAGGCGAGGACTACCAAAAAGTTGAGCGCTTCATTAAGGCGATCGATGACGGTAGCTACCCTGACCTATCCGAACTAAGTTCAGATGAGCTCTTTGCTCAGCACTACGCAATGGCGAGTGTAACCAACCAAGACATCCTAGCTGTTCATGGCTTTAGATACTTGGATAACGATGAGCAGATCGACAACGAACAGATGGCGCGCGCTATCCATAACTCAGTCATGCCATTGTGGTACACAAAAGCTATCGAAGCGGAATACGAAAGCCGTGGCTTCCCTAGCCTTGCTGCATTGCCTGACTTGAACCACAAAGGCCAATTCAAGGCGACACGCGAGAAGCGCTACGCACCAGTAGGCACTATTGGCCAAGCTGACTTTAGCGTTATCGATACGTACACAGGCAAGGTGCTAGAAACTGGCCTAGAGGGCGCAGCAGCACAGCAAAAAGCGACTCAACTAAACGACCAAGCAGTGAAAGAAAGCACTATTGCAATCTTTAACATGCTTAAGGACGGCAAAACGCTTGAGCAAATTGCAGAGACGGAATACAGCGCACCACTTGAGCCTGTCAGTCCGGCTATGTTCACCACAATCAACGGCTTTGAATCATTGTATTCAACGCTGGCCATTAACGGCTCAGGTTCGCTTCACTCGCGCCCAACACTACGCGAGAACGCCGACAAGCTACTGGCCAAGGTGGACGATGACGGCAAGATTAACGGCATTGCGCTAACCGAAGAACAAGAGAACCAAATGGAAAACACATTTGGCTACAGTTTCTTCTCTGCGAAATCGAGCAAGGGCAAAGAGCTACGCTTTGTCGCTAACACCAATTCTCGCAGCTACCTAACGGTTGACGGTGCTAACAAACTGCTTGAGCTATTGGGTGCTAAGAACGCCGTAGAATCTGACACAGCAGATGAAGTGAGCAAGGGTGCATCCGAGGAAGAAAAACAACTTCTCGCACTAGACCCAACTCAATATTCATTTGGCTCAATCTATGAGAGCGAGGGCATTCGAGATACGGGTGAAATCGCTAAGCGAATCCGCGCCTTTATCGCTCAACTTAAGAAAGCTGGCAAAATCAGCAATGACGTTAAAATCTCAGTGCGCAAGCCTCGCTACGGCACACTAGATCTAACGCTGACTGACTTGCCAAGAAACGTCATGCTCTACAATCCAGCTTACCTACAGTTCGAGATTGATAACCCTAACTCGCCAACGCCACACGGTATGAGCCGTTATACCGAAGCAGTAGATCAGCTGATCGAGT
The DNA here is from genome assembly GCF_021728175.1 of Vibrio sp. A1-1. NCBI lineage: Bacteria > Pseudomonadati > Pseudomonadota > Gammaproteobacteria > Vibrionales > Vibrionaceae > Vibrio > Vibrio sp. A1-1. Next base: position 75,242 of record NZ_JAKKCL010000019.1, on the reverse strand, counting down.
TCGTTAACGCTTATGTAGGCCAATACGACTACAACAACAGCGACACGATGACCGATTACCACGATCGCAATTTCTTTGGTGGCCGCCTAACCGTGGACTTTGATTTTGGTAAAGAGCGCAAAGTGGTAGAGCTCGCGTCTCTAACTGAAATTCACCAGCAAGGCGAACAGGCAGAGGATGACGTACTAGACGTTAACTCATTCCGTGAAAGCCTAGACGAAGAAGAAGCGAAAGCACTTGAGCAGCTAGAAGCCTTTACCAACCTAGAGCTAAAACTTGGTAAACAGGAAGTGATATTCCCAACAGGCCGAGTGAAGTCGATTAATGCGAAAGATGAGGACGGACTAACTTACAGCCTAGACGTTCTATTCGACATTCTAGCGACCGACTTAAGCGAAAAAGCGAAAGCTCAGCTTGAGACGATTAAGGGCTGGCAATCTGCGGATACCTACTACAACGAAAAAGGCGCATTGGCACAACCAAGCGTTGCGGCTGGTATCCATTCAGTAAATGGCTCTGTACCAGCGAACGTGTACGCTCCGCTAACCGTGCGTTCATGGCTAAACGAACGCTACGTTGATATTTACCCAATCGCTAAAGATGGCGAGTACAAGTTCGCGCTATACCAAGGCAATGACTTGATCGGTGAATTTGACGATACAGCGGAAATGGAAGCGTTATTAGTGAAAGCGTTCAATCTAAGTAGTGAAGCGCCTCAATCTGAAACAGAGGGTAATAACGAAGAAATGGAACATGTAGAGAAACTAAAAGAAATCCGAGATTTCACTGGTGAACCTACGCCGGAATTGGTTGATGAGCTCCAAACCGCACTAGAACAAGCTTACGCCTACTTCGAAGCTAACGACCAAGTGGCAGAGAATGAAGCGTTGATGGATGCCGCTCTAAGCAACATCACCAGCATGATCCAAGCGCAAATCTAATCACAACCAAGGCCGCCACATCGGCGGCCTAAACCGGAGAGAATCAAGTGTTAAGCTTAAGAGAAAAAATGACGCTCAACCGCGATGCTGCGGGTTTGTTGAAAGAGCTTAAGAGTGGCCAGCTATCGATTGGTGAACGCATCAAAAAGAACCGTGAGCTGGTGGAAATTCTTAATAAACTGACTGGCGCTAACCAAAAGGTTGAGCAGGAACCGGTATCAAGTTCAGATGAGCCAATATCGGTAGAAGAATTTTCCAAGTTAGGCCGCTCCGATAAGATTGAAAAGCTCAATGAAGTGCTATTTCTGCCTAACTGGTACGAATACGAAATGGCGTTTTTCCCTAACTACCAAGTGGTTGAAAAGGGCGATAACTACGTTGTGTACAAAGATGGCGAAAGCTTCCAGTTTGGCTACAAGGGGCATATCGCGCGAGGTTTGGACTACTGGAAAAACGATGCGGGTTCAGCTAAGAAAAATGGTGGCTTTGGTAGCTGGTCGCGCGCTGACCGTAACAAGGCTATCAAGACTCTTACGAAGCACATCGAGCAGAATGAGCGCGACAATGGCGAACGTCCAGTTGAGCAAAGCGATCTAGTTGCGAGATTCCTTGCTGGCGAGTTTAATAACGCCAAACCATCGGTGTTTGTTGATGTAATGCGAGACGTTCACTCAGAGGGCTTGGAGCTAGATAGCATCAAGCAAAAAGCGATTGAATGGTTCGAGCACAATCCTGACAAACTGGCCGCTTAAGTTTTCGCATGCGAGAACTTTAAAGAATCCCGTTCGATATAGTTTTCGCATGCGAAAACTTTTCAGAGAACTTGAGAAAACGACAATGAATGTTTTAACTAAAATCCGAGCAGATTATTACTACAAGCAATCTTTAAACCTTGCACTGGCAGCCAGTGAGCGCCACAACTACGCTAAGGCGCTTTTCGCATTGCTTAAGAGCCTTTAATCCTTTTCCCTGTCCCAAAAGTTTTCGCATGCGAGAACTCGCCACTCCAAACCGGAGCGGTCAAATTGAATCAACTCACATCAATTAACGCCGAAATCAAAGAGGCAAAAAACATCAATGACCTAGCCGAGATTGTTCAACTGTACGCAACAGACAATCCAAAACCCAAGCTAGGTCGCACCAGCTACGTGGTGACAGCAAAAGGCGACGAAGTAGAAACAGGCTTTAAAGTAGTAGAAGCCAGCGACCTTATTCCATCGAACGATTTGGACGGTCGAATCAATCCGAATTTCCCACAAGAGCTGCAACCGCGCGACCGTACTCGCGTATCCTCAAAATTGCAGATCTCAAAAATGGCCAACGATTTGCGCCCACAACAATTAACGGATTCTGGACTATCTAGCCACGGCGCACCGATTGTTGGTGCAGATAATGTGGTGGAGTCGGGGAACGGTCGAACCATCGCTATCATCAAAGCGTATAGAGAGGGCAAGGCTGAAAAGTACCGCCAGTTCCTAATCGACAATGCGGAGCGCTTCGACCTATCACCGGAGAAAGTTGAGAGCATGCGCGAACCAGTGTTGGTTCGAGAACGTGTTACCCAAGTTAACCGCGCTAAGTTTGCCCGAGATTCCAACCTCTCTGACTTGCAACAAATGAGCGCAGCCGAGACAGCTTGGGTTGACGCAGAGCGCATCGATGACCGCATGATTGCCCTGTTCCAACCGAGCGAAACAGGCAACCTTTTGGCCAAATCCAACCAAGGATTTATAAACAGCTTCCTAACCGAAATTGGGGATAACTCAACCGCCGGACTACTGACCGAAGATGGCCGACCAACCAAGCAACTGATTGAGCGTATGCAAAATGCCGTGTTTGCCAAGGCGTACAAAAACGAGAAGTTGGTGAAGCTGGTAGCCGAGGAAGCCGATCCCGAAATTCGCAACATTTTGAGCGCGCTAAACGGCGCAGCAAGCGCGTTTGTTGAGATGCAATACCTTAGCGGGGAAGTACACAAAAACACGTCTGGAACGCTGGCAGAGGCCGTGGAAATTAACGCTTCACAACCTGACCTCGCTAAGTCAGCACTTGACTCATTGGTGCAAGCAACCGAGCTGGTAAGACAGGCAAAAGAATCCGGCCAGCACATTGACGAACTATTAGCTCAGTCCGGTTTGTTTGGCGACAACGATCCCGAGGCCGAAGCGCTGGCGAGATTCATTGCTGCCAATAACCGAAGCGCAAAACGCATGACACTGGCCTTTAAGACAATGGCCGAGGCAATCAATAGTGAGCTGCTTCACCAAGGCCAAGCGCTAGGGGATATGTTCGGCGGCGGTAGTGCATCACTTATCGATATTCTTGGGCGAGTGAATCAAGAGCTGGAAAACGAGGGCGTACAAACAGGCTTTATGTTCGAGTCTGTTCTGCGACCGGACGAACTTGCAAGAATTCATTATGCCGCTATAAAATAGGTCTAGGCTTCCAAGCCTGTGACAAGCTAGAAGACACGACAAAAACGCCAGATTTAATTGTCAAATCTGGCGTTTTTGCATTTAAGGGAGTAGGGGATGTTTACTATCAGGCATCGTTATCACTACGGGCTAATCGACATAAACGAAGACGGCGTTGCCGATGGCCATTCAGTCGCAGGGAATGAGATCCCCGCTTTAAGGAAAGATGGCGAGTATATCTACAGACCATTTAAAGGGGCGCTAGATAATATCTATCTACTGCATGTCCAAAAGGTGAAGCTGGTGAATATCGTCGCTTACTGCGATGACGAACTAGGGCTGTTTGGCTGGCAAGACGTGCCGCTCGATCACTATTTGGTTGGCGTGTACCGTGACGGCGGGTACTACGTCTTAACGAAAAACGGGCAGCCTATCAGCCACCCGCTTTAAAAGTTTTCGCATGCGAGAACTTTACACACGATACCCAACTAATTGAGCTTCACCAACTGGCACTTGCTCAAGTTCGCCATCATCAAACAGTACCGTTAGCTTGTCGCTATGCTTACCAGATGCGAACACCAAACCATGACGACCATTAACCATGACACAAATGCTGGTAGGCTTTTGGTTGGCCGTAGGCTTTTTGCTTACTGGTGTCTTATCGGTCTTTTCTGCTTTCTCGGGTTCGCTAGGTTTAGGGGTAACTTCCACCTCGCTATCTAGCTCGCCAGTACGCAGTTTTACACAATCTTGGCGTGTTAGCTTCTCGCCGCTTTCCAGCGCTTCACGAACGCGCTCAGAGTTATCGATGGTTGCTTTGCGTAGTTCGTTGATGGACTCCACATCACCAATAATCCCTTTTTGGAATGCTTCCAAAACAAAGTCAGGGGCTTTAAGCACATTTAGGTATTTCGAAATGTAGCCGTCTGATTTGCCAAGGCGCTTAGCCAAGCCACGGTTATCCAGACTGTGCTTTTTCTTAGCTTGGTCAAACGCCTTACCCAATTCGATTGGCGTTAAATCTTCACGTTGGATGTTTTCAATGAGCTGGCCAAAAATATCGCCCTTTTCACGGACAATACATTCAACGTGAGTCAGCTTGTCGCTCAACATAGCGGCGCGCCAACGGCGTTCACCCTCTTGGATTTTGTATCCCTTGCCATCGAACGGGTAAACAACGACAGGTTGAATTTGGCCGTTTTCTTCTAGGCTTTCGCACAATTCAAGTAGTGATTCATCGTTAAATTCTTCACGAACTTGCTCAACTGAATACAAAGAGTCTTTAGGGATAGCCAGCACTTTCGCTGCATCGCGGATTTCTACCGCTGATTCATCCAAGAGATTATCTAGGTCGCTAAGCTTGATTCGATCTCTTAAGCTTTTGGTCATGCTGTCACCTCTACCATGCGCTTGCAAAGTTCATCACAAACCGCTGTAAAGCCGAATTTCTCAGCCGCTTTAGGGTTGGTTTCAATCAGTGCTTTGCCTTGGTTTAGAGCTTCACTTACGCGCGTTGTTTTAATCAGTTTGTTTTCAAAAACTAGGTTGCCGTACTCTTTACGAAGTTCCGCTTCCTGTTCGCGCTGGTCGTTTGTGATATTGGCTTCGATAAGGTTTAGGACAATGCCTAACACTTCCAAGTCAGGGTTCATTCGACGGATTTGGCGCGAGGTCTTAACCAGCTCATTAACGCCTTTGATCGACATTTTTTGTGCTTGGCTAATGATAAGTAGCTTACTGGCCACAAGTAGCGCTGCATGCTGTAGCGCGTTCGCCGCTGGTGGACAGTCGATAAAGATATAGTCGTAGTCGTCTTTGATAAGGTCGATAGACTCAGCCACGTTTAAGATTTGTGATTGAGTAATGTTACCCATGCGCTTATCGCCGCCAATAACGTGTACGTTTTCGCTTACTACAAAAGGCTTAGCCTTTACTGGATTTTCGAAAAGGTTGTAAGCGTTGTGTAGGCAGCTCGCAGATGTGTACTCTGAATTCTCGACCATTTCTGGTGCAATAGAGCCGCCCAAGTTGTTTTGCGGGTCAAAGTCCAGGAATAGACATTTCTTGCCTTGGTTAGCGATGCTAATGCCAAAGTTGTAAGTACAAGTTGTTTTACCTACGCCGCCTTTTTGGTTGGCAATCGCCATGATAGTGCTCATTAATGATTTCCTTTGCTGGTGGAGTTTGTTTGCTGTTTTGGTTTGCTCAGTGCTGTTTCAAGATCATCGATATAGCACTGAACCACATAGTCGGTCGTACCGCCGCCATTCATGGCTTTGTAGATGGCAGTGTGACAAGGGCTTACTCCCTTAACGCCATCAATAAGCAGCTTGGCTTTTCTGGTACTTCCTGCTTTCTCGACTAATTGAATTAGTCTTTCGCATCGTTCCTTGGATGCCATATCAACGCCTCTTAATTGTTGTCACTGGCAACGGGGTTACACTATACGTTGCCAGAAGCAACAGCACAAGCGAAAAAGTGAACAAACAGAACCGATTGCACAAGTTTTCGCATGCGAGAACTTTGAGAAAAATGTGAGATTGATTCCGAGAGTTTTCGCATGCGAAAACTTTTTGACAGAATTATTACTTACTCAATCCGGCAAAGTGACAGAATTGCCAGCGCGTAATCAGCAAGTGTGAGCGGTTGCATAACCAATTGTTTTTAATAAAAAAGACTGAAAAAACTTGTTGAATATGAAATTTATCTCATATAAATTACACACCAGATAAGCGATGCCGAAAACTATTAGGGGTAGTAGTGCTTGTGTTTATGCTTATCGATTCAACGTGCAATCCCCGCCATTTTCTCAGTGGCGGGGTTTATTTTTTTCTAGCAAAAGTTTTCGCATGCGAAAACTTAACGCATCGATTTGGCGTTCACGCTCCACGCTTCAAGGTTCACATCCTCGATAGAATATTCAAATTCTTCATCATCGGCGTAGTAGGTATGTAGGTTTGCTTGCCAGTAGCCTTTATCAATTTGCTCTTGCTGGTACGCCCACGCAGCACACAACAAAATCGCAGGGTCTTCGAAATTGAAGTGTTGCTCTGTGATCACTTCTGAATCGCTGCCAAGGTCATAACCATGCTTGGCCATGAGTGATTTAACCGCCCACCAATAAGCGCCATAGTGACGGTACATGAGCGGATTGGCTTGAAGTGTTTTGTAAATGCCATCGACTTGAGCTTGGATAAATGCCTCTTTGCTTTGCGCTGTTTCTAATGCCTCATCGAGTAGGGGCTGTAGATCTTCAACGGTAGGCAATTTCACTTGGGTAATCATTTTTGTCTCCAAAAAGTTTTCGCATGCGAGAACTTTTTCGCATGCGAAAATTTAAGTTAGGCAGCTTCGGCCAACGTGTTGTGAATGGTTAATAGTGATTTCGCCAGCAGTTCTAAATCCGCTTTCGCAGAGATAAACCACCAGCCACCATTAAACTCACTGCTTGCGTTCGAAGCGAAGTCAGCGCCGTACTCGGCCTTGGCTTCCTTGTCACCAGCGAACATCACTTTCAGCGAACCTTTAAGGCCGTTGTTGTCCATCAAACCAATGCGTTCGTATGGCTCTACAACAATCTCTTTTCGGTTGCGACCGCGCTTAGGCTTCCAGCTAATTGGTGAAGTCACCATTTTAACGTCGATGCCAATGCCTGACATTAGTTCGCTAAACTTCTCGATGCTCTCTACGTTAATGGCAGAGATATTATCGATTTTCACTTTCTGCGTTTCGGTCACTTGAACCTCGGCCTTTTCCGGCTTATCCGCATTTAGGTACTTCTCGATAAATTCTTCGCGCTGTGTGCTGCGGTAAGTGAATAGCGAACCATACGCACCTTTCATACGATTCAATGACCAGTCATCCGAGAAGATTAGGCCATCACCGGATAGAAACTCACGTTCGCCAATAGCGTGTAGGTCGGCACATACCTTAAGCATGGTTTCTTGTGAGTTTTCGCCGTAAATCGCATCGACCTTTTTCAGCAAGTGAGTATCGGTCGTTGGTTTGTATTGCGTCATCCAGTACGCGATCTGTGATAGACGTTTCGCACGGTCAGGGTCGTTGGCCACCAGCTTAGTGAAGTCAGCGAATAGCTTATCTTCCAGCTCTGTGCGGTATTCGCTAGAGCGTTCGGTCAGAATATCGGTGTAACGAGTGAACTCACGAGCCGATAGGCGGCGCGCTTCGTGTGCGTTGGTGTAACCTGTCCATTTCAAATTGCTTAGATGGTTATCTAGGTCTTTAAGGAAAGTGATAGACGTTTTGTAAGTCGTCTCCGCTTTCAGTAGTGCCTCTTGATAAAGCTCAGGGTATTTTTCCTCGAATGCTTTGATCTCAAGTGTCACCAGTTCTACGACTTCCTGTTCGGTCACTTGGTTGCCGTTTTCCATCGCTTGTTTGTCCCAATCGCTACCGATAAAGAAACTTAGAATGTCGTGTTCCAGCATCACGCGACCTTTATCTTCCAATTGCTTGGTTACTTGGTCGAGTAGGGCTTTCACGATCGCTTTATCGCTCGCATCTGGATAAATCAGCGTTTGGTCTGGTTCAACATCCAACCCCCACGGCGTAGAGAATGTGCCGTCAGCATTGCGCACCAAACAACGGCGGCTGTTACCGTAGGCTTTCATTTTCTTCTCTGCGACCAGTTCAAAGAACGTCTCACGGTCAAACGTATGAGCGACTTCACTTAGTGGCACACCTTGGATCGCTTTTGCTTCTAGTGCTGCTCTATCCTGATTCACTGGCGCAATTTCAATGATGCGCTCAACAGGTAGATCGACGTAGTTGCGTGACGCTGGTTCGCCGTCCATTTCAGTAATAAAGCCGTCCACCGTGCCAGATTTACGGTCGAAGTTGGTGATCATGATTGTTGCTTTTGAGTCGTACTCAGCGCTCCAAGAACGGCTCTTAACTTCGGCTTTGTAGGTGTAGCCATTACGAACAATCACACCGTTGCGAACAATGTATAACTCTGGATGAGTTAGGAAGTCAGGGTAATCCTTTAACACACCGTCATTGATGGCCAGCTCCATTGCTGGTTTCAATTTCTTGATGGTATCGCTCGCTTTATCGCGGTTTTTGATCGCTGCCTCAAAGGTTTTGATTTTGCTTTCTAGGGCAAACAATTTGCCTTTAGTGCGTTGGTAGTTTTGGTGCTGCCAACTGCCTCGCTTCTCGCCCTCTGCGCGTAGGCGATCTTCTTCCACTTCATTGCGTAGCGGTTCTAACTTCTCGCGTAGTTCGGCCAGCTCGCTTTCAACTTCGGTCACATCCAAAGCAAGCATTTGGGTAGCTTTGATGTACTTGCTAACGTTGATACTTGCTAGTCGGCGTTCCTCTAATTTGCGCTTGCGCTCCGCTTCACGTTTGGCCGCTTCGATACGGGCTTTCGCTTCTTCTGGATTCGCTGCCAGCATGATTGCAGTTTCGTCGGCTGCGTCTGCATCGGCGTTCGCAATGTACTTGTCATTACCTTTGAACATTGTCTCAATCCAAGTGGCTTTACGTTGGATTGTGGCCAAGCGGAAATCATCGAATGAGCCTTTAGACGTGTAGTAGTGAACGTTCACGCTGTTTTGTTTAGAGCCAACACGCGCGCCACGGCCATTACGCTGTGTGATACTCATTGGAGTCCACGGTAGCGTTAAGTGGTGAATATCGGTTGTGCCATGATGCAAGTTGATACCGACTTCGCCTTTTTTATTGAGGATCATGAATTTGTATTTCGAGGTGTTGTAAGCATTAGCGATCGCTTCCAAACCCGCTTCTTCATCGTCCTCAGTGGCCTTAGAGCCTTTCTTACCCGCAACGGTATCGCTGTTCAAAATACCAATTTCAGACAGCTTACAACCAACGAAATCCGCAATGATGCGAGCTAGTTTTTTGTGCTGTGTTTTTTCTTCGGTAAAGACAAGCTGCTTACCGCCAGCCAGATAAATCTCGCGCGCGTTCTCAAGGAACTTGGCGTACTTAGGAGAGACAGGGTGCGTAAATTTCAACTTAGCTTTGTCACAAATACTTGTGAACTTGTCATCAAGTTGCTGGTGGAGCTGAACCACGCAGTGATCGCCCTCGACCTTAACGCTCTTATCAACCTTAACTTGGATTTTGCTTAACTTAACCGTGCCGTCTGGTGCCACATCCTCAAAAGTGACTGTGACGGTATTTGGTAGCTTAGCGACTGCCGCCTCAACCTCTTTCTTGTTGTCCTTAGCGAATCGGTAGGTAACACGCTCATAGTACAAATCAAGGTCTGTACTTACCTTGTCCATTTTACGGATTAGGCCGAAAACCGTGTCGTTAGGGTATTGCTCGACAATCTCTTGGTTTTCGTCTTTGTCTGGATTACTGATAGCGTCAGCGCGTTGGCGTAGTTCCTCATATAGCGCTTCCTGTTCGCTATTCATTTGGACAAAGCTTTGCTGACTAATCAGGTCAGGAATGTGAACGTTGGCACCAACGGATTTGGCATCCTCGATCGTCATGTAGCGGTTAACGATGTTTCGAAGTGCGTCTAGGTTTTGGAATCCGAGTAGGGCTTCACGCTGTTCAACTTCGCCCGAAATCTTAGTAACCAGCGCTTCGCCAGTCTTACCAAACATGCGGATAAAGTCGTCGCTGTCAAAGATACCCATCTTGGCAAACGTGTCTGCCGGAATGATGTGGGACAGCATATTGAACATATCAACAGGGCTGTTTACGGTTGGCGTAGCTGTTAGGAAGTAAACGCCTCGACCGTCATTGCGCGCCTTAATGACGTTGTTCTTAAGCTGCATATCGATAGCGCGCTCGGCTTGAGCTTGGCTAGGCAAGAATGCCAAGTTGTTGCGGTATGAGCCGCCCTTGTACGAGTTGCGGAAATCATGCGCCTCATCGACCATAACCGAGTCGAATAGCAAGTCCTCAAAGTACGGTAGTTCTTCGTTTTTGGCCGTGCCATCGTCAGCATATTTCGCTTCAAAGCGCGCGTTCTTTGCTTTCTCTGTGTGGCTTTCCGCTTCCTTAACTAGCTTGCTTGAACCAGCAATCAAACCAGCATCGCGCATTTCAAGCACGTTGGCCGTAATCGTGTCCGGCTTCAATGGAATGCGGTTGTACACGTCTTTTGTCATTACCACGATGCGAGCGGTTGACTGTGTAAGCTGGTGGAGCTGTTCTGCTACGCGCTTGCCGTTGGTGTCTACGGTCAGTTTGGCGCGCAAGATAGGATCGCCTTTCTTGTCTAGCTTAGGTTCGCCCGTTTCATCCAATACTGGCTCCCGAATGATGTTGCCGTCATCGTCTTTGTGAACCTCAAGGCCGATAAATACCTTGTCAGATAGATTGCTTTCACCAAAGAACAGGTCGGACTCATAGAACCAGTTTTCTAGCACTGATTTAGGAACAACGATGGCCACACGGTTTGCGCGTTTGGTTTCTAGGTTGTACTGCACTAGACCAAGGCCAGTGAGCGTTTTACCCAAGCCAGTACCAAAGGCAATAATGCCGTTACCGTCTGCACTGTGACGGCGAATCGTTGAGTTTTGGTAAGGTAGGAACTCAATCGCACCAGATACGCCAGCTAGCGATAATGGAGTGTCATCGAACTCCGGTTTAATCCAACCGTTAAACGTATTGTTGTAAACCTGTTCCAAGTATTCTGAATGGTCAGATGATGCAATCCATGTAGAAAACTCATCATCGAGGCGGCGCATTTGCTCACGGATAAGTGATTTATCTTCGTTCTTACTACCGCCACGAACCGCACCATAGTTGATGTACGATTCAATTTGACGCTCAAATCGCTCATCGCTGTTCGCTGCTTTACCTTTCACGCCATTACGAGTTAGGCCATCAATCCATTCGCCATCACGCCAACGGTAGCCAGTGAGGTATTGGCCGGATTCGCTTTGTACGAAATCCTCAAAGCCGTCCTTATCCTCGGTAAAGTCGCCCAAGATAAATTCCGTGTAGCCACGGTCATGCAGGAACTCAAGCATGATGTTTTTAGGAATCCACTTATCGGTAAGCTTCATCTTCACATCGGCAATCGAGATCTTGTTTCGCTTAGATTCGATGGCTTGGATTTGGCGCATGATGTTAGCTTTCACGGTATCGCTGGTGGCCGATACTAATTGTGCGGTCAGCTGATCCATGCGTTTACCGACTAGGCCAGTCGTCGCTTTGTGGAATGCCGTCACCGTGCCGTCAGGGTTTACGGCTACCTCATCCATGTTCGCTAGGTAATCAAGCAACTGCTCATCGCTCATCGCATCGATACCGCTGGCGGTGTAATACGTGCGAACGTCATTCAGTGTCAGTGTGGTTATGCCTAGTTCACGGTCGCATAGATGGAACACGTCACCAATGCGAGACGAACTGTATTGAACAGTAAGTTCACGCTTAAGGTCGCCTTTGAGTAGGTCAGACAGTTTGCCCTTAGAATCGATCGATGAGTGGTAGTAATTCCATGCAGAGACGTACTTCTCGCTTAAGTTGCTTAGCGCTTTCTTCGATACCTTAGAGCCGCCCATTAGTGCGTTCAGCTCTAACACTTCGCCGCTTAACTTCACGCGATATTGTTCGGTCTGGAAGTCCTCCGCGCCCATTGCCATGTTGGCCAAGTCGCTATTGGATGTGGTTCGGCCACCAGCAACCAGCGTTGCAAGTGTTTGAACTTTCATGCCAAGTAGAATGCCTTTGTAAGCGTGTTCTTGGCTCGCTTTTGGCAGCTTGGCAATCTCGCGCATTAGGGCTTTAAAGTCGTCATGACACAAGTAGCCGTAATCTTCGAAAATCTGTAGCGCTTGGCTGGCCGATAGCTTAAGCATCGATTCAGTAGAGTAGGTGATAGAACCGATCTCATCGGTGTTATCTACGCCATAGGTCGCCTTGCTGATAACGCCTGTTTTCGCGTTGCTTTCGGACACTTCCCATTCGCCATCAATCATTTCGTATTGCTGGCCATTGCGGAAAATCGTGTCGCCCTCGGAGTATTTCGCGCTCACTGGCTCGCTTACCGATTCATCAAGCAACATCCAGTCGATACGGCTGTTAAAGCGGCGCATTAGGGACTGTTTAATGTCCTCGTTAGAACGGTTGCCACGCTTCACGACTTTGCGCGCAAACTTACCTACGCCCTCAACAGTCTGTTCGCCGTTGATGAATTTCTTACCCTCGCGCTCGAACCACTTACCTTTAAGCCAAGTATCCCAAAGCACGTTAGATTCAATCAGCGTGTCACGGTCGGCACTATCAATCAGTGCTTTCGCTTGGTCGCTGTGTTTGCGCCAGATAACGAGGTCAGTCACTACGCCAGTATCAGCGAACGTGCCCGTTGGTAGTCGGTGCGCGCCCAAGAACTCCGCTTTAAGTGCGAGTTGTGTACGCCACTTCTCAAGGTTTTTCGCATCACAAATACGAGTTGGAAGCACTAGGGCAATCAAGCCACCAGCTTTCGCTTTATCGATAGAACGAGAAACGAAATACTGATCGGCGTACTTAATGTCTTTGTACGCTTTGTCTTTCATCGCACTAGCATCACGAACACCATAAGGCGGGTTGCCGATCACTAGGTCGAAATCGCCAATATCGGGATTGCTGGCCACGGCTTCGAATGCCGATTGAATTACATGATCTTCGGGGTGAAGAATCTGGTTAATGGCCGCCGAGGTCTGATCCATTTCTACGGATGTAGTCAGGGTGCCTTTAGGTTTGGTTTCGCTAAATACGCCCACGCCCGAACTTGGTTCAAGTACGCTGCCGCCAGTAAAGCCATAGGAACGAACTGCATCCCAAGTCGCGCTCGCCAGCCATTTAGGCGTGTAGTATTCGTTGGTGGAGCCACCGATACCGCCAAAACCTGTGTAGTCGCGCAGAGCTGCTTTATCTTCGGGTGAAACGTTGGAGTAGTCGCCGTTGTACTTGGCGAGAATGTCTTTGGCTAGTTGGTTAGCCTTAAGGCGCTGGTGGCCTTTTGGAGTATCGCTAATATCGACAGCGAGCAAGGCTTCAAACTGGCGTACCAGTTCATCGATTGTTGTCGCCTGTTCAATACTGCGGGTTAAATCAGTGTTCATGAACTTGCCTTTTATTCATTGGATAAAAGCCAAAAAAAAAGTCGAGCTTTCGCCCGACTTTTTCCTTTCCTATTCCCCATCCCAAAAAAACGCCACTATCAATATCAATTTAAGTTAATGAATAATCTAAAATATCTAAGGAAGTAGATTTTTAGGGACGAGGCAATTATTCCGAACACACTGAGCGCTATCAAGGCGAAAAATTAGTGTTTTTAGTGAGTAACCATCATTAAAAGGCAAGCAATTGAACTTTGACTAAAAAAATTTATTCCAACAAAAATCAATGATTTATTCTCGTATTGGTCACATTGACGCAATGCGCTATCATCCAAGATCATCCCCATCTCTGTAAAAAGCGCCTCAACTAACTGAGGTCGCACATGTCGCAAAATAAGGCATCAATTGGACTGGCGGCAGCTTTAAAACAAGCGTTCCCTTTCTTTAACGAGAATGACGATAAAGAGAGTGGGATTAGTTTTGAATCTGGCGCTGGATACACGGGATCGCCATTCCACGATCGCGATAACCAATTAGATGAAAGCAACGGCGCTCTGACCAATGACGGTCGAAAGAGCTCAGACCGTTTTTTTCTTCATAAGCTGCCAAAAGATCGCTTCATGCTATATCCGATACTCAAGGAGATGGCCGAGGACAGCACGATTGATGCCGCGCTCAATCTGCACCTTGGTCACGCTCTTTCGGTATCAAACGATCATGGCATGGCCGTGTATCTTCATCCCACCGATGAGAAATACGCAGAGTATGTAGGCCGTCTTAATCGAGAATTACTAGCGCCAATCAACGACAACCTAATGAACTGGACGTATTCAACGCTGGTTTATGGGGTTAACTACGTTCGTCCGTACACGCAAGAGGGTGTTGGTATCACTCACTTTGAGGCCAACTATTACACCTTGCCTAACCAAATACGTGAGTACGAACGTTCGGGCGAGCTGGCTGGCTTTACTGCGGAATATCTCCAAACCCGAGCGAACGGCGAACAGGTACGCCTTGCCGAACCTTGGGCGCTTATCCCGCTCAAAATGCCAATCTGGCGACCAGATATGGACGTGCCACCAGTGAACTACACTGGCCAGCGCTACTCACTCTATGACGATGCGTATTCACGCATGCCAATCGAGACGCAGAACTACGGCACATCGATTCTGCTTACCTGTTTTGAGGCTTGGTCGATGCTTCGCCAGTCCATTGCAGCACTAGGCGCGAGTCGTGTGAACGCTTCGCTTATCGATCGCATGGTGGCGGTAAACACTGACGGCTTGGATGCGGCGGGAGCTGCGGAATACATCAACATGGTCGCTGACCAGATGAAACAAGACCGTCAAGAGGTGGTAGACCGTTCCCGCAAGCTAGGTTTCATCCCAACCGTCATCAACACGCTATTGCCATTTATGGGCGGCGCTAAAGGTGGCTTGCAGATCGATACCTTTACCACTGACCCGAATATCTCTCACATCGAAGATATTATGTTTCACCTTAAACGCTTGGCGGGAACGCTTGGCGTAGACCCGTCCATGCTTGGTTTTGGTGATCTGCTATCTGGTGGACTAGGTGAGGGTGGTTTCTTCCGCGCTTCCATTCAATCTGCACTACGCGCCAACCAAATCCGCGCAGCCGTGGTGAAGTTCGTTAAACGCGCCATCGATATTCACACCATCTACCGAGACGGCAAGGTGTGGAGCGATAACGATATGCCATTCGAGATCCGCTTTAACTCTCTCAATACCGCTATTGAGCAAGAGAAAGCCGATGCAATGGAATCTCAAGCGAACTACGCAACCATGCTGGCCACCGTGCTTGACCTTATCGAGCAATCCCCAATCGGCAAATCCGAAAAACTCAAAAATCACCTTTACACGTCTGTTATTGGCCTCGATTCCGAGTTGGCCAAGGAAGTCATTTCCGAGCTGGCCGCTCAAGTCTCTAAAAACGACAAGATGATGGAATCCATTGGCATGACAGACCAAAGCGAAGCGGAACGATTCGTTAGAGACGTAGTTCTCGACTTACTAACTGAAATCCAAAGCCATTAATGGAGAAACGAAAGTGACAGCAAAAGCACTTAAACAAGTATCCGACCGTTTCAGCCTATTCAATGACGGTCGCAAGCTTAGCGCCAACAAGCGCAACTACATCATCAAAGCCGTGCAAGCGATGATCAACAGCCCACGAACTCAAGAGCTACTACGACTAGGCGAGGCGTATGGTTACTATGGCCATCAATCCCGCCAACGCGCTAATAAGCTCTCAATTGGTGAAACTGAGGTGATCATGATTAATGGTCGTCCGGTTGTGGTAGAAAACGTGCCATCTAACCGCACAATCTCTATCACCTGTTCAGATGACGGTATTGTTGAACACACTCAAGAGTTTTTAGATACCGATACAGGCCGTATCGCTTTAGGTTTGCACAATAGCCGTGCTGGTGGTTGGAGTTGGGCGACTGGTGGCCAAGATACACGCGAGGCATCGATCACTACTTCATATCACGGTATGGACTACGTATTGCAGCCGAACTATATCAGCCTAGACCATCCGGCCATGATGATGGAAAGCGCGAACAGCGAGCAAATGATCCTCGAATCGCTACAGGAACAAGGTTTTGATGAGGAATCCGCGCGTAATATCTACGCGAACATGACTCAACAGAGCAATGTTGAGCTTGTCGGTGATCTTACTAACCAGCTTATGTACCTAGAAAGCGTGAACGCAGAGTTGCGTGAAAAGGTAGAGCAAAACGCTAAGGCAACCTCGATGCTGCTTGATGTTGTGGACTCTTTACCTATCTATGTGACCGATGCGCAGCGCAAAGCGATCGCCAACATGGCCAGCAAGGAAGATCATCAAGTGGTGCGAGCTATGTTTGAGTCGCTAGGTTCCCGAAAAATGGCGACTTTACCGACAAATAGCTACGTTCCAGTAGAGCAAAAAGTGAGTGTTGCGCCTCAAATTAAACAGCAATTCGTCAACTTCGGATCTTCATTACGAAAATTCCAATAAGTTGATCAATTAAAAAGCGCCACCAGCGCTTAGTAATTAAGTACAAAAAACACTCAATTAAATCGAAAATGCTGGTGGCCAATTCGGAATTTTATAAATCACTAGGCGCGACAGGACGCAAATAGAGTTTATCTTTCTTGAAGTGCGTTGGTCGCCAGTCCCAACCAGCGATAGATACGCTATCTCGCGCGCCAGCAATATACGACACTGAGCGCAACACATTGACACCCTTATCAAAGTTAATCGCCTTATCGGCCTTTAGAACGAGTCTACCGTCTTTTTGGCTATGCAAACCAAAGGTGCAACCTGAGATTGTTACTAACAAATCCAACGGTAGCGCTGGTGCGTTCTTTTTCGGGAATTGTCGGCGCTTAAATTGTTGTTTTAATTGGTTAACTTGAGTTTCTAATTGCTGTTCAGCACTTGGTGGGGGAGTAAATTTCATCACAGAGTTATCCACAAAATTTGGCGTGTTCGGAATATTAACACGTCCAAAAGGAGTTTAAATAGATAAAATTTTTGGTAAACTCTAGCGCCAGATGGTAACGCCCCTTGTTCGGAATCACTTTGATATAGGGACTTGTTTGATCAACCATTTACGATCAATAATAGGGGAGTTTTTCTGTAATTAGATCATGGCGATGCCGTGATAGAGAGAAAGTGATTCGATTTCGGGCAACAGAAAATAAAAAAGCCCGCTTTGGCGAGCGGGCTTTCTTACTGAAATCGAGCTTTAAGCGGCAAACTTAAAGCGTCACGACAAACGAACTTAAGGAAAGTCAGTATGCCGTAATGAATTAGACCGAAGCCTAATCAGGTGAGACAACGAGGTTGGCAGCCAAGAAGTCTCATTTAGATTGAATGTTTTTAAGCGATTTAGAACATCAATCTCAGCGAACGTAACTTACGTAACTTTGCGTTACCGTAAAACTTACACAACACTGAATCAGGTGTAAGTATAACGTTCAAAGAGATCGGTGGCAAATTTTTGCGTCTTTTTTTGAGCGAATTTTATGCAAATTACACCTCTTTTGCTGAATCCTCGTTACTGGAAGTCAGGATTCAGAACACAAGCTTCCAATATCAAAGCCAATAAACCATTGGCACAACGTAAGCTTGCTTGCCTACTAGAAACTATCTCAAGCTTTATCCTTAAGCATGGTCACACTTGCTTTGCATCAAGCGATACCTTAATGCGTACCTACAATGAGAACTGTCACCGTTACGGTTGTCAGCCAATCACAAAGCGTACTGTTGATACTTACATTTCAGATGCAGTTGATTTGCACTTAATCGACCGCAAATCGTTCCAGAACCGTGAAACAGGTCAGAATCAACGTCACATCACTCTATGCGTTGATGGCATCAAAAACATGTTCGCTGGTGTCTACAAATACGCTCTACAAGCGGCAGAGAAGTTTTGTAATAGACAAAAATTGCATTTAGGGGGGTCTTCTGTGGAAAAACCTCTTGAGGCCAGTGCTGACAAGGCTTGCGAACAATCAGACAAAAACGAAAATTGCACTATAAATACAAAGGATCTCTCTACAGAGAGTAAAAATAAAATTAATAACGGTATCCCGTCTGATTCTTGGTTTTTGAAGATCTTCAAACGTGACGCTGACGAAGTAAAACAACTTCAACTAGCTGCTAAGCAAGGCCGCCTATCAGCGAGTGGAGCTCGTCGTGTTATCAAGCTGTACAACAAGCACCAACAGCCTTTAGCGCCTAAGTTCGTGTCATACCTTAAGTTTGTGATTGCTAGCTGGCACAACAAGGCTGCAAGCGCCGTGAAAGCTAGCGTGAGCAAGGTTCGTGATACAGCCACCATGTTAGCAGAGTACATGAACACCATTTCCGAGAAAGAGTCTCAAGGCTTAGTTGAATACTATCGTGACGCAGTCGGGCGAGTACAAGTCAGGTATCTGTAATCACTGCTTGATGTGAGTATTTCTATACATGCGTGACCTAAAATGTGTCATAATTACCTAAATCTTGTTATTTATGGATGTGCATTTGCATGAGTGATGAAGAATATTTCTACCCTGCGGTAAGCGATAACCTCCCGAAACATATCAAAAAAGGCCACCAACTGGTCTTTAGTCGTCAAGATCTATCCGCTAGGGAAGCAGATATGTTTGCGTTGATGATTGCACATATGAAACCAAGTGATTGGGAACAGAAAACACCACACTATGAGTTTACTTCACATCAATTATCAGAGTGGTTAGGTGTTGAGTCTAAACATATCGGTAGCAACTTAAGTCCAGTAGCGAACCGCCTAGCTAGTCGAAAAATCGGGATAAAGGTGGAAACCCCGAAAGGTGATATTGAATTCGACTATAGACCTCTTTTTAAACATATCGCTTATAAACACGGCATACTTACGATGGTTCCTAACGATATGCTCAAACCTGAGTATATTGAATATAATCAAGGATTTGCTCTGATTAATACTCGCAATTTCTTTGAGGTGAAAAAGGAGTATTCTAAGCGCTTGTACGAACTGCTTAGTCGCTTCAAAGACAAGGGCTTTGAAATGCATGCGCAAAAGCTTAGTGAACTGAAAGGAATATTTGGGCTTTTGGACGAATCAGGGAAGCTGAAAAAAGATAAAAGTTCCTTCAAAAACAACAGCGTATTTATGAAACGTTGTATCAGGGAAAGCATTAAAGAACTTTCTGAACACCCTCAGATTAGCAAAGAGCTTCTATTTTTAGAAAGCAGCCAAGGTGATAAGGGTTTTGAGGTTGTAAAGAAAGGTAGAACCATTACTGGAATCAAGTTTCTCTTCCGGTGGGTTAAACTAGGTTCAATTGATGAACTAAATCAACACGATGCTCTTAAGACAATTCGACAACTTGAATTGAAAAGGCTTCAAAACCAAGTCAGACTCACCGAGTCTGAACTAGAATCACTTGCCATCGCGTACCGCTATGTGGGTAAAGAAGACCACGCTCTTAAAGTTGAAGCTAGCTTGTCAAAGCGACACTTAGAAAAAGAGCAACAAAAGCATGATGATGGAATGCATGAATTAGAGTCGTTAATGGAAAAGATAGATACCCTTTCAGAACTAACCGATACACACGATTACTGATAGCTAACAAGTTTTAGGTCATGGGCTCGATAGATGACATTTTCTAGGTTGAAATGAGCTATGTGACACATTTTAGGTATATGGGAGGGAATTCGACGTGATCATTGACTCGAAAGTAGAAAAAACCGGACAAGACTCCTATACAACCATCTCACACACCTAAAATATGTCATTTAAGAACAGAAACACCTAAAATCTGTTATCCAATCACCTGATATATGATCACTTTCACCTAGATTATGTAGCACTAAAGCCTGTAAGAAGATCACAAACACCTAATAAATGATCAATTAAACCTAGATCTTGTTACTTAAAGACCTAAAAAAAGATCTTTAAACGAGTTAAAATCAATTAAAATCAATACGTTACGGTTTCTATAGATCTTATAGTTCTATAGTTCTCATAGATTGATATAGTTAAATATAGATCTTTATAGCGTATGTGGATAACTGGAAAATCAAAGATTTACACAGTTTCCCACATACACAACAAGTTTTTGTTGTTTGGATGAGTTAATGATCCTAGCTATAGACAACGGCATGCTACAACGAATAACGACCGCATTTGTGTGAGTTCTTGACAAAAACACGAATTGACAGGAAATATTAATTATTGGATAGTTGTAAGTGTGCTCTAGAAGCAACAATGTACTTCTAGAGCGACAACGTTGTCTAGCCAAATAGTGCTTGCACTATGGCTGTGACTAACTTGATTAAAGCAATCAAGAGATCAACTAACTTGACCATATCTACCTCTCCAAAGGCTTATGGTTAAAGACAACGCACAAGGGTTTTTTAATGGCGGCCACCATTGATTGCCCGTATGCACGAAGTGAAGCTTTCTAGCTGCTTCGAGCTTGGTTGGTGATTACATAATTACCTCCTAATTAATTAAAGGTTGGGTTCTTCGAATCCAGCCTTTTTTTATATTCTTCACACCAGCAATGGTTATGGGGGAACGTTTTGTTCCAATCCTTGCTGAACCAAGTATTTCAGACTCTTAGCCCAT
The DNA here is from genome assembly GCF_021728175.1 of Vibrio sp. A1-1. NCBI lineage: Bacteria > Pseudomonadati > Pseudomonadota > Gammaproteobacteria > Vibrionales > Vibrionaceae > Vibrio > Vibrio sp. A1-1. The sequence goes on along the minus strand of NZ_JAKKCL010000019.1, from coordinate 54,700 downwards.
TTTGCAAACGGCGAAATGGTATAAAACCTTCTTTGCCGCGAATGGATTCATTCTATTGCATCTCGTAAAAAATAGCCCTGAGATGGCTTTGTGTTTGTTTGCTTTCTGTACATCACCGAGGTTAATGAACGTCTTTGTGTTTGTCTATAAAGATTCGACGTTGTGTATATAGCTCCGTCATACTCAAACTAGGCCGATTATATAACACCTTAAATTTAAACCGGAAATCATCTCGTCCCATAAGACAAATTTGGTCATTATCTATTCAATTACTCAACTTGGGCTCTCATCAAGTTATCCGTTAGCAGCATTAAACTCAACTATTTGACGTCGATAAGATGCTAAACGATCTGGCGTCATGGTCACGTAAGGCATCTGTTTTTCACTATACCGCTATTTTAAATGGAATGCGTGCTAACAGAACCTTACGGACGAGGTTTCTTGATGAATCAGTTCAAACTATCTTTCGCGATTGATGCTTTCTAATTTCTATTTTGCTTTTGTAAAGCGACAGTGTTGTTGTTTAGTTTGGTTGGTTTTTGTTTGTTTTTGTTGCTGGTGGATGTTTTGATGGGTTTCCGAATGGTAAGCGCTTGCTCTATGAGTAGGCGCTTTTTTTGTGCCTTAAATTCTTGAACGTTCGGATTAATTATTGAAGCGAAAAAAAGCTTCGAGTTTCCCCGAAGCTTTTCATTACTCTTATCCCGATAGCTAAACGTATCCGTCTATGCGAGGTGGATTTTATCATCATCCACTTTGAAAAGAGAAGTGTTTATCTTGATAAGTAGCTTATCTACAGGGATTTTCCACTTTTTACACAAGTCATATAGGTTGTTCTGACCGCTCTTAATTGCATTGGCCAAAGCGAAGTCTAAGACGCTGTTCGAGGTGTTGGTCATGTACTCTTTAACGTCTGCTTGGATTTGGTCGTGAACTTTTTTGCTGTTGTTCTCTGACATTTGCTGATTCCTCATATGAGTCTGTTTGCCTGTTTGCTGAGACAAAAATACATCGTTTCGGTTTTTGTATCAATACTTTTTGCATTGTTTTTTAAGTGGGTTTATACTCCGCATAAAATTGATGTGTTCGGAATGAAAGATGAGTGAGGAAATTTCTGAAATTAAGCGATCTCAACTGGAACAACGGCAAAGAGAGCGAGACGAAAGCTCACCATCAATCCTGGATACATTCGAGGGCATAGAGCTTACGGACGAACGCGAAGCTCTGGCGAACCGGTTACAAGATGCCGATGTGACATTGGACGACAAACCGGATCGCTGCCCGACTTGCAATGGCACAGGTTACACCAAGTCGTTATTTAGCAAGTGGGAGTGCTGTAGCTGTTTTGGGACTGGTTACGACCTTTCCGATCCGGTTGCCGTTATCAAGTGGCAAAAGCTCTGCCTCGATTGGTCAAAGAATCGGTTACATGAATATCGCGTTGCATTGATTAAGGCGACTACAACCGAGGAAGAACGACTAGCAAGTGAAGTGGAGAGCTTCTATGAAAATGCGAGACGCAAAGACTAAACAGGCCGCTCGAATCCAATCGCTTGAGTATCGACAGCAACGTGCAGCGCGAATCAAGCGAGCGAGACGGCATGCAGATTTAACCATACTCGAAATGAGCAGGTTAATCGGGTTATCACCAGACACTTATCGAAAAATCGAGAATGGCGAGGTGAACCCAAGGGTGCAAAACCTAGAACTGATAGCGGTCTACACAAGTACAGACGTGGGTTATTTGTTCTTTGGTGATGCGATTTCTAACAGAGACGAAGCGGTAAAGAGAGATACCGGAGAATAACGAATGGCTTCAAGAGGCATTAACAAGGTCATTCTGGTTGGTAACTTGGGGTCAGATCCCGAAATCCGATACCTACCAAATGGCGGCGCAGTAGCGAATATCACGGTCGCTACATCCGAAACTTGGCGCGATAAAGCGTCAGGCGAGAACCGAGAAAAAACCGAGTGGCATCGAGTGGTGTTGTTCGGCAAGTTGGCCGAAGTGGCGGGGGAGTTCCTACGCAAAGGGTCACAAGTTTACATCGAGGGTCAATTGCAGACTCGCAAATGGAAAGACCAGCAAGGCCAAGACCGTTACAGCACAGAGGTAGTAGTTCAAGGCTTTAATGGCGTGATGCAAATGCTTGGCAATAACCGAGCTGGTGGCCAGCAACAACAAGGCGGTTGGGGTCAACCTCAACAACCACAGCATTCACCACAGCAACAGGGTGGTTGGGAGCAATCTCAACAGCAATACGGCGAGCCACCAATGGACTTTGACGATGACATACCGTTCCAGAACGAGTTCCGTCATTACAAGATGCTGAGTTACGTGGCGGCTTAAGCGATGAGTAAACAAAATTTAGCGTTAGCAACTCAAGGCGACTTACTGATTGTATTGCGTCGAATGACCATTAAAGCGCTTATGGAAATGCGCGAGGCGACAGGCGAAACGGATTTTACTGACACACCAAGTGCTTTTTATTTCAGTAACCGTGCGATCGCGGCAGAAGTAAACGGGTGTTCGCGTCATGTGGCCGAACTAATCCAAGACAGCGACCTCGACTACGTTCACAAAGGTAGCGAAATACTGGTTTGGCTGGATGACCTAGAAGAACGCCTAGAGCGCTTTGCTAACCAAGAATAAGACACTTTAACCCTATTCCCTTATCCCAATTTTTGAGTAGTAGAGAAATTTTCCGATGAGCGATGTTTTTACTGTAGAGCTTCCTTGGGGACTTCCTGAAAATTCGCCAATTGAAATCAAAGAATTTGAGATCCCGCTTGTTGGTTTGATGCAGCACATCATTGATGACTTGCAATTCAAACTATCCCAACGCACGGCCAAGGCCGACGAGGCGCTAAAGCAAAAATATCAGGCAATGCTTGATGAACGTACCGAAATCCTTGCAGCGCGTGACCGCGCAATGGCTGGCACTGAGGTTATGCGTAAAAAGCGTAACGAGGCCGAGCTGATTGCAACCGAGCTACGCGAAGAAAACGAGCGTCTAGGTAAGGACAACCAACGCCTAGAAGCTGAGATCAAACGCCTTACCACTGAGTTGCGTCACGCTCAACAAGAACTGGACGGCATTCCTAAGCTGGTGGAGAACAAGGTAGCCGCTGCATTGGCTAACCAAGTGGCATCATCTGGTGAACTGGAATCGCTTAATCAGCAACTTGAGAGTGTTCAAGAGCAACTACGCATTGCCGAGGACAAACGCAAAGCAACCGCCGCTAAGAACGCGACACTGGATGAGGCCAACAAGGCCGCTGAAACTGAGCTGACTAAGAGCAAAGAACACATCCAAATGCTAAGTGAGCTGGTGGCCAACCAAACCGAGCAAATCAACAGCATGACCGAGGGATTGAGAAACGCTGATGAGAACTATCACTACGTGATGCACAACATTGATGAGGTGTTGGCCTACGCAGCGATCATTGCTCACGAAAACGAAGAACTACGCAACGACAACCTATATCTAGGCGAAGCGGTTCAATACCACGATCTTAAATCCGTTTGGAAAGGTGGCGACTGGCAAGCGTACATGCTTTGCAAGTCTACCGCGATTCAGCCTCAAGAGGGTCTAGGCAAACCCGATCACCGTTTTGGTCTGATTTACCTAATGAACACGCATACCGGAGCTGGCCACACGGCTTACATTGGTGAAGATGGCTCCCTATGTATGTCTAAGCTGCTACACGAATCTTGCCTACTTCCACAAGAGTATTGGGAAGAATTTACCGAGGCGGCTAAGCAAGTGCCAGTAGACAAGATTGAGCTTGCTTTAGACCGCGCAGTGAAACGCACACAGAAAGTCGTGAGTGTGGCCAAAGTCCTCGATTTGGATTGGTGTACTCAAGTGAACCTAGTCGAGATTGCGCAGCGCCTAAGCGACTACGTACCTCAATACGAGCTAAACCGAGCGCTAACACACATTGAACGTGCGAAAGAGCTGGCACCACGCAACGTAAGCCTAATTAAGCGCATCAACAAACGATTTGATACTGAGTACGCGCTGCATTCCGCAGGTGGCCGCATTCCAGATACACCAGCGAAGCCAAGCAAGCCAAAACGCAACCAAAAACGAGGCAAACGCAAATGAGCGAGAAGTGTAAGCCATTTTCAGCCGTGCTAGTGACCTACCAATGCGATGACGAGCAGTGCAAGGGCAATGTAGTTCGACTAGGCAAGGTGCGCATCGGTAATGAGTTTGCGCATCGATGCGAGAAATGCAGCAAAGGGTACATGCTAGAAAAGGAATACCCACACTTGGCACATCAAAGCCACAAATACTGAGAATTTAAACCCGCAAGGGACAAACGTTCCCTTGCTTCCTACTTCCCCTAATAGATTTGTTTAAGCCAGAAAGTGAGAGGCATGAGCATGAATACATCAACCAGAATCGAAACCCAATGCAACCTTAACAACATGATGGTTGGTTTTAATCCAGAAACGGGCGGCGTTATCTTGATGGCTCCGTACTACTTCGACCATTACCGCGCAGTGCGTGACATTGTTCTTAAAGCTATCCCAATGCACGTTGATAAATCCTACGAGTACGACGAGAACGATGAAGATGCAGTACCGCCTCAAGTCGTTATTGGAATCGCTACCAAGATTGCTGAAACCCTATTGATGGATGACAAGCTGTTTAACATTTCTATGAGCGCAGCTGACAAACTGGAATATATCTACGAGGGCGAGGAAGATTTCGATCCACAAAAACACTTGCCAGAAGTGCTATCAAACCTTTCTCAACAGGCTTGTGATTTCCTAGTAGAGAACCTTAAGAACAGTATCAGCGCTGTAGATGAGCGCCTTGGTGGTACTTCCGAAGATACCAAGATGCTAATTGAAATTGTGATGGACGTGCTAACCGCACTGAGAGTGGAAACTCGCTCCGATGAATCATTCAAAATTGAGGACGTGAAGCGAGTTGCAATTAGCGGGGAGACAATTCACTAATGCTTAAGAAAGTCACACTAGCGGCGGCCTTGCTGGCCGCTTTTCAAGCGCATTCAGCACCAGTAGTAACCCCTGTTCGCGTAGCGCCAACGCCAGTACGCATTGCACCAACGCCAGTACGTCCGGTAACGCCCGTTCGCAGCGCTACGCCAACTAAAACATCCACCAGCACAACAAGCACGGCGGCGAACGCTGCTTTAATGATGACCGTGCCAATGATTGTTGCTAACAGTTCTGCGGCACAAACCGATTCTAGCGGCTCGCTGGTGGTCAATCCGATGTTCTTCACGGCTTGCTCAACAGAGCAGTATGAGAACGCCCTAGTGTTCCAAGAAGTGTGCAAGGTAACGAGCGGTATCAATTCAACGTACTGTCCAATCTTGTCGTTCTTCCGAGAGTGCGACCGAGTGGAGTCTGTAGAGGGCTTACAACCAATCAAACCAGAGTACAAACACGTATTTTTCAAGAGCGAGCAGAAAGATGACTGATTTTCATTGTGGAACCCGATTAGTTAAAGGACTGGCATTTACATTCGATAGCGCAAACCAACGAGTTTGTTTGGGTCAGAGCTTTTACTACGACCATTTCCGAGGTGTACGCGAAGCGGTTCGAACTACGCTTAGCGAGAAGTTGAAAGACCGTGGCAGTGAGATCTTATCTGGATTCGAGCGCATTCTTGATTTGGTGTTGTCGGACGTTCGCCTACTGACATTCTCCAACGAATGCTCAAAAGCACTATGGAGATCGTGTGAGAGCCGAGAGGAAGCGCACAACCGCATGATGTACATCGTTAGCACCTTGGCAACGCTGGCCAATAAGAAACTGGCCAAAGTGTTGAAAGAGGAAAGTGCGATCATCCGAGCTAATCATCCAGAAGTAGGCGATACGCCGTCACCGATGGAGATGATAGCGATAATCCTCGACTCGATGAGCTCACAAGCGCGCAAAGCCGATGAGCCTATAGTTTCTCCAATACATTAACTGAAACATCATAACGTTAGGCCGCCTTACCAAGCAGCGTGAGGCGGCAATTAAGAGGTGCAAAGTGGCTAACGTTAACGACTCCAATATCATTTCCCGCCTGTTATCTATTCCTGAGTGTTATCAGCTCGATTTCTTTGTTCGCAGTGCGCCAGCTATCCAAGACGACTCAACCTATTGGGACACGCTAGGAACGCTATGGAAAGCACAAGGCTCGCACCAACATCAAGGTGTGTGGTCGTCCCTGTTTACGTGCCCGAGACGCAACAAGCACAAGGTGATGAAGTCGTCAGAGCGCAAGGCGTTCGCCAAGCTACCCAAGGTGATCACTGCCTACCGCGCTATCAATGACGAATCCGAAATAGAAACCGCACTTTGTTGGACGCTCTCTGAGGACATTGCCAAGCGTGTTTTCTCACAAGGTGGCCGCCGAAAAGTGGTATCTAAGCAATTCACCAAGGATGAGGTGTTTGCCTACTTCAACCGCCGTAAGGAGCAAGAGATTTTAGTTGTACAAGGGCTTATCTAGTTATGGCCAGAGCACCACGATTCGATCACTCTTTTCTCGCAAACCAAGTCGCTAAGCGCAAGAAGTGGAAAAGCAAAGGCGTGAAAGCTGGCCACGGCGGCGACTTCAATATCGATGCAGCACTTAACGAGATTAACCGCTCTGTTAATCACATCATTAACCCGGTATCGATAAACGTCCCTAATACCGCGCTGGTGGACAAGTCGGAACTGCCATCTTGGCTCATTCGTATTCTTGAGAAAGACATTGACGTTGCGCGCGCTGCGACACAGAAGAAAGTGGAACTGGATTCACCACACAAAACGCGCCTTGCGCAAGGGATTAAGCGCCCGAAAGAGTTTAACGACACGAAGCTGGCCGAACACTGGTTACAGGTTCGTTTGTTCTACACGTTAGAGACGCAGTACAAGGACATTTACCCGCTGGTTTTCTCAATTCCTAATGGTGGCTACCGAACGCCTAAAGCGGCTTCGATGATGAGCTATGAGGGACAAAAGAAAGGTGTACCGGACATATTCTTTCCTATCCCGAGAGGGGTATATCACGGCTTCTTTTTGGAGGTAAAAACGGAAAAAGGCCGTCCAAGTAAGGAACAACTGGAAAAGATAAAAATGTTCAAAGAATTAGGGTATTACGTGGTTGTGGCCAAGGGGTTTGATGAGTGCATTTGTCAAATTAATAGCTATCTTCAATTGCCAACATTTGATAACAAAACTAGACTAGCCGCATAAGTACATTAAAAGGGCTTAAATTTTCTCATGTTAGCGAGTGAATATCACAACATTGGCCAAAAGCCAGTTAACTTAGATGTGTTGGATGCAACAAAGGTAGTCCGTAACTTTCTATGTGATTACCTTTACTACGACAAGCTATTGCTAAGCTATGCACCCGCTGGGGAATTTGGTAGCGCTCAAGCGTATCGTTGGCTTACTGGTGGACACATTTGTGATTACGATGGTACAGGGAACACCATTGCACCAAGAGAGAAGATCAACTATCGAGTCATTAGAATGCTATTCGATGCTGGTCTAATCAAAGTAAAAACAAACATCCGTACACCACATACCCGTTGCGTCATCTTTGAATGGATTCGAGACATTAAGAAATATCGACGCGAAATCCTCCGCACCAAAATCTTCAATGACACCATAAGCGTGACTGGCGCAATGATCGAGGCCACTGCCGCTCAATACGGTCTGACCGTGGAGTTTGTAGCAGCGAGAGGTGTGTTTGAGATTTTGGACGGCAACGGCAACTCAATCCCGAACGGCCAAACCAAGAACACCTACATATTCATGAATAGTGCTGGTGAACCTGTAGGCCGATTACGTGACCTAACGTATTGGGAATGGGAACAATACTTATACGACACAGCAACACGCGCCAAACTGCGCAAAACGCCTCTTAAGGTTCGAGAGGGAGTACGCAGCCACTTCTCGCCATTCAAGCGCGCTTAACGCCAATCCTTGATCATCTTTCCATAAATGCCGCCTCAAAGGGCGGTATTTTTTTGTATTAAAAACAGAAATCGTGTTCGGAATGTTTACGGCGTGTTCGGAATGGTTATAATCGTCTCATGGCAGGACGTAAACCCAAGAAAAACGCCTTAACACCTCAACAGCGCTGGAATCGTCATCTGGCCAAAATGGCTAAGTTTGACATTAAACGCCAATACTACCGCGCCAGCGCGACACAACGAGAGCAAATTAGGCGACTCCAAATAGAACTTGGCTGTAGCAGTCGAGAAGAACTGGTTCTTTATGCCATTAATCTTCTAGGACAACAGCACGGAATTTATCTGAAAGATATTCAAGAGGACTTAGCGTGTCTAAACAAAAAGCCGTCGGAAAGTACGAAATCATCTCAGCAATGAAGAAAGAAACGGGCGCATTGCGTGAAGAATGCGAGCTGGTCTTCAATGCCTTTATCGAAGAAATCTCAACTCAAACAATGGTCGAGGGCAATACCGTATTGCTTAGTGGCTTCGGTACGTTCGCTGCTCGCCATAAGAAAGCCCGAGCTGGCCGTAATCCAAAAACGGGAGTACCAGCCATCGTACCAGCGCGCGTCAAGCTGACCTTTAACGCATCGGATGTATTCCGTGAAGCACTAGCAAACATGGTAAACGAGATTAAGGGAGCAAACTAATGACCACACGCCTAAACCGTACTGACATCGAGAGAAACATTTCAAAACGCCTTGGCTTAAAACTCACTGGTGATGATGCAGAGCTCATAGGCGATTGTCTGGACGCAATGTTCAATCACATGCTGGTGGAGCTGGCGAAAGGCCGAGAGGTGCAAATCCGTGGTTTTGGTCGCCTACGTCACGTTGAGCGCGAACGCGCTACCATCAATCCCGCCACTAAAGCGCGCTTAGGCGTAAAAACCGAGCACAGCGTAGTGTTCTCTGCTTACAAGGACATGGTACGCATCCATGAGTGATAGCAAGGCGATAGGGCTACGTGTCTTTATCGGCTCCGTTCGGCTACTGGCCATAACCATTGTGTTAGCGCTGGTGGCCGTTATCGGTATTGGCACATACAGCTTTTATGGATTGGTGGTCTATCCAAAGATAGAGCGAGTGAAGATTGATTTGGACGCAGAACGTATCGAGCGCATTACGGTCGCGGCCAAGAGTGGGGAGAAGTCAGAGAATGGCGCATCTAGTCAAAAGTAAGACCGTCGAGGGCGCAAAGAACAAATGGGCGACTCGTTGGGACTGTTTCTTTGATGCTCAATTCCTCTTTCGACGTGATACCGGAAAAGAGTTTGTTTTAGACGTGGCCGCCGAGCCACAAACCGCCAAGGTAAACCGCTTCTACGTGGCTCCTGACTGGATTAACGAACAGCCGAGTGGATTCCCAAGCCTTAAGCCAAAACACAAGGCAGCTCAGCTCCTAAACCCTGTTTGTGTGGGGTTTGATGGCCTACAAGGCGAATGGGAAGATAGCTGGTGGTGCAATCCTCCGTTCGACCTTAAGTTTGAGTTTCTGGAAAAGGCGCTAGAACAAGCCAGAAAAGGCCGTGACGGCATGATGCTGTTACCACATGAAGAACTCACAACGTGGTGGCTGGACTTGGTTGAGGGCTACGCCACGATGATTTACAAGCCGGATGGCCGTTACCCGTTCTATGAGACGGATGGATACACCAAAAAGCAAGGCGTGAACTTCGGCAGTGCCTTAGTGCTCTTTACCGAGAAAGGTCTGCAAACACCATCCATGCGCTTTAACCGTAAGGTAGGCAGAACGCACCTTACTGGTATCTATGAGCAAATCGCAAAAGTGGCTTAAGGGAGTGAGCCGCTATGAGTATTCAATATCAGGGTCAAGCCATGAGCGTGTACCGTCTCGCTCAGTTAACTGGCTATCCAATGACTTCCCTTTATCGCGCCTATCACAAAGGACTACGAACCGGAGAGGAACTACTGGCCGAGGCTACCAAGCACCTAGTGACCTACCAAGGCAAAGTAATGACCGCAAGACAGCTATGCGCCGCTACCGATACCAGCTACCGCCGAGTGCTAAGACGGCTTAAGGCTGGTGTACCCGCTGAAAAGGCCGTAAAGGACAATGTAGACCGCCGAGGAAAGAACTGCGCTTCCAAGCTATCCCCTAGTGAAGTTCTACGCATCTACGAGCTCTTATTCACTAAACAGGTATGCCAACACACGTTAGCCGAGGAATACGGGGTACACCAGTCCACCATTAGCGATATTTGGCGACATAAGCGTTGGGGATGGCTTACCGCTCCGCTTCGATACCAGTTAGAGGGAAAGACAAGCAATGAGTAAGACAGAAAAAACAAGAGTCTATGTGTTCACGCTTAAGGTGAAGAAAGCGCGCCTAGTGACAGTGCTTAGATTCAAACACCAATGGTTAGCCTACATGGCCATTAAGCATCTGAAAAAGCGATTCTGGTTTGCTGACCTACAGTTTAGGCAAATCACGCCTCTTAATGCGCTCTGGTACTTCTTTTTGATAAAGATTGGCTACTACGAAACACTCAAGAAAGCCACCAGCCAAAAGCGAAAAAATAAATCAAAAGATTGAGCAATATCAAAATCCAATTTATAAACTAATATTGTGCTGTGTTCGGAATGAGATTAATATGCAGCTCCATAGGACAGTGACGGATACGACTTCCTATACGGTGCGCTTGTTTAGTAAGGTTGTGCAAGCGTTGTAGGGTAAAACCTACAGGCTCCCAAAGAGGGCAAAGGGTTGATCTTCGAAAGAGGGTCAGCCCTTTGTTCTATCTATCCCCTACCAAAGAACGCCTATGAGAGTAGGCACTATGAGAAAAGTCCACGAATTATTCTGGTATCGCAAACACGATCGCATCCTTAAGCGAGAACTGGCCAAGGATAAGCTGTACACCAAAGAGCTGGATAACGCCCTACGCAAAATGATTCACGAGATAAACAATCACCTAAAGCAAACTGAAAGCGTCAGCTAGATTATGTAGAGCAAACAATAAGACTCAGATAGAATCCCGCCGTTATCAATAACAGTTTGAATTTAATCAATTAGGGCGAGGAATAACCAAAATGAGAACAACTAAGCGAACGCTGCTTGGACTAATTACCTTAGCAACATCCTTTAGTGCATTATCCTCAACAACGCTATGTATCAATGAGAGTGACTTCCCTTACTCCGGTAACAATGCAAAGGCCATAAGCATTAATACCGAAACAAAGGACATTGCTGTTAAGACTGATATTCAAGGCAAGATATATACGCACGATTACAAGCTCACTAAAGTCTCCGATTTAAACAAGGATGGCGAGTACGTGTGGTTCTATGGCCATAACGAAAAGAGCGAGTATGTAACGCTGGTAAAAGAGCCAAAGAGCAGTACGCTCATGTTTGCCAACATCGTTGATAAGGATGGAACAGGCATACTTACATCGGTTCGCCGCTTTGAGGGTCTAACTTGCCATTAATTGCTAAAAAGCACTTGAATTGATTATTCCGAACGGCTAAATTTATTCATGCGCGAGTTACATTAGTTGCCATTGTGACGACCGTGTTTTCCTTTAAAATCTTAGACAGCTGATCTCAAGCGCCCTTGGTTACACCATCGGCGCTTTTTTTGTTGATTTTTCAAGGTAAGTATCAATATAATTGCCCTGTTTCGTGTTGAAGTGTAAAGCTTCGGCAAGTGATTCAAAGAAAGGTTTGCAAAAGAGAGTCAAAGAGCTGGTAGAAATACTGGCTCTTTTTTTATTTGTGGTATGTGTCGCGTTTCAACCTATTGAAAAGGCGTTTTGGGTGTCCTATATTTGCCTTGCTCACAAGAAATGGGCGTGGATACTCCAGATTACAGATGGCGAAGCCATTGGTTATTGAAATTACCTGTTATTGACAACTCCTCAAAATCAAAAGGCCACGGTAAAACGTGGCCTTTTTTTATGTCAAAAACGTCATTTTTAGCAAGTTTATTCGGAATGACAAAGGCCGTAAAAAGGCCGCTAAAATACATGCTACCGAGAAAATGAATGCGCATGTGATTCGCTGGTGGCTTCCCGAGGCGAACAGATTCAAACAGTACCTATCAAATGGGGTGAAAATCGGCACTGGTTGGCGGTTTAGCACATCCCCAAGCCAATGCGAGATACAACCGCATCCAAATCCACACAGAATCGCACCTAGAATCGTGCTGGTGGCCTTTAACGCCTCAATGAGTACGAATGTATCCCCTAATGCCAAATGATAGCCATAGGCCGTTACAGCGAGCCATAACGAAAGGATGTGGGTGTAAGTTCGGTGCGGGATTCTGTCAAATTCAAGCCAGTCCGGTGCGCTCGAACCGCTTAAGCACGCAAGAAATGCCAGGATTGAATGCAGCGGTGTAGCGTCTGCCATCAAGGCGAGAGGAACGGGAGCAAAGCACAGTGCTCCCCAAGCGTGTCCGGTTCGGTTCATTCTTCCTCGCAATGAACACAATACGCATAGACGATGGCGCTCATCGCTATGGTGCGATTGCGGTAGTTGGTGGCCAATTTCTCGAACGTCTTTGCCACTTCGGGATCAATCCAAGGGCTGATTTGGCGTGTGCCTACAAGGTCGCCCTCTGTCACCTCGGGGTGCTTTTCTGGTAGCTGGTTCGGGTCAGTGTGGTTGATGGCCAATTGATATAGGTCGGTCAGGGTAATGCCGTTCTGTTCGCACTGTTCGCATGCTTTGGCGTGAGCAAGGCGAGAAATGCGCACTTGGAGCAGCGCTAAGCCTTTTTCTCGTTGGCGAGTTCTAAACGTGGCTTGTCGTGCTTTGGTTTTGGCTTTGTGTCTGAATTTGATGCGCTCGGGTGCTTTCAAGGCGGGGTTCCTTTCATCACGTAGCGCGTTGTCTTGGGTATGGGGGAAAGGTGGCTAGTGAGATAACGCAGCCAATTACTATATCGTGCCGCAGAATCAATTGAACAAAAATAGCGTTACTCACTAGCTGGTCATGATTATATGCAAAAAATCGTTACTGTAAATACTGCTTAGTGTCGTGTTAGTAAATTTTGCATTTAAAATACTGTTGACAATTAAATGATTGTTTCATCTGCTTTCGTTCGTATTGTGATCAGCTCTCTAAACTCTGTATTATTCCGAACGTAACGAAATAAATGGGGTTTAACCGTGTCCGGCAAGATTGACTATCAGGCTCACCAACAGCAGTTTTGGGAGCAGTTAGAGAAGCAGCCGACTTTGACGCTGGCCGAGTATTGCGAAGCCAACGGACTAAAGTACGGCACTGCTAAACGATATATAAAACGGCCAGCCAGAAAGGGCGGTAAGTTCCAACCGTCCATCATGCCAAAAATCAAAGCGAAAAAGACCAGTCAGGGCAATGACTGGCATTCCCTATTGAAAGAATTTCTGGTGCGTGGCGCTCAAAATCCAACGCTCACAATGGCCGCCTTTGCGAAAGATAAAGGGGTGAACGGTGCGACATTGCGCCGTCAGTTCAATTCCATGCGATCGCTGCCCGAGTTCGATCGATTATTTGATCTTTACGATGAGCAAGTGGCGAAATTCCAAGAAGCGAAGAACGACAAGAAGAAAAAAAGGGCTGATAAATCAAAGTCCAAGCAAGCGGGGGCAACTGAGCAAGCGCAAAGTGCGCAAGGCGATCGCGCGAAAACAGGGGGTATTGGATCACTGCGCAAGCCACGATCAATTGAGGGAATTTCGCAGTATTCCAGTGCGCAAGTTGGTCGCCCAATCATCCACGGTGGCTATGCCCGTAGTGCGGGTATTACTGGCGAAATCATGGATATTCTCATGGACACCGATCCACTGTCGGTTTGCAACGAGCTCATTATTGCCCGTTCGCAGTATTACCGAATGAATGAGACGTTGGCCAAGCGTCTTAAAGAGATCGATGAAATGGAGGAAACCGGAAACATCCCGCTCGATGATGAGAATGAACCAGTAGACATTAACGCCATGCGTGACCGTCTCATCTTTGGCTATGGCACCAGATTGCGTGAACTGGAATTAAGTATTTCCACGATGGCCAAGCAAGAGGCCAAACGCTATATCGATTTGCGTAAACAGGAATACGCTGAATTGATGATGCCACACTTACTACCAGCGGAAGAAACCAGCCTAGTAATAGAAATGCTTTCTCTGCGTACTAAGAACAACTGGACAGCCTTAGAGACGTGCCAACAAATCGAGAAGTTAGGCGCACGTCCACCAGCAACGCTATTGCATGAAGCTAAGGTAGAACTAGCGAACCTAGAGCCAGAAGTAGACGACACTGGTATCAGTGAGCAAGAGCTGGATGAACTATTTGATGATTACACGTTAGAACAGCTTGAACAGGAAGATAGCTGGCTACCAGCACGTAAAGAAGAAATTAACCAACGAATCAAAGAAGCCGAAGACCTAGAGAACGGCATAGAACCTACCCTATCCCCATCCCAAATACAGAACGAAGCCGCTAAAGAGCAAGCCTATGATGCCCTCGATGACGAGGAAGTATCAGGGTTTGACGACCTAGATAGCTTCGAGGTACTTGGTGGCTAAACGAATAAAGAGCGTAACACAAGATCCCCGTTACCCTGCCCTAGTTAAGCGGTATCGCTATGACTGGAAACGCCTCGCGGTAGAGCTAGTCGGTAAGAAACCGAGCTGGCAACAACGCAAAATCATTGATAGTGCTCAGCGTGTTGGTGCGCGAACGACTGTCAGCTCTGGCCACGGTACGGGTAAGTCAGACATGACCAGTATCATGATCATTGCTTTCATGCTCTGCTTCCCCAATGCGCGTGTTGTGCTGGTGGCGAACAACGCGAGACAGGTACAAATCGGTGTATGGAAGTACCTAAAGTCCAACTGGAACACGCTGTTACAAAAGCACGGTTGGTTACAGCAATACTTCACCATTACCGAGACGGCCTTTTTTGAAAACTCAGCAAAAGGTATCTGGCAAACCAGTGCTAAATCGTGCCGTATTGGTAACGAGGAAGCGCTGGCGGGTGAACACGCTAAACACTTGTTTGTTATTGTCGATGAGGCGTCAGGCGTCTCTGACAAGGCTTTTGGTGTGTTAGCGGGTGCATTGACCGAGAAAGATAACCGAATGCTGTTATTGAGCCAGCCAACGCGCCCTAGCGGCTATTTCTACGATACTCATCACCGATTAGCCGAGCCTAGCGGTCGATGGCGAGCCATCCGGCTTAACTCCGAGGAATCGCCGTTCGTAACCGTGGAGTTTATCCTCGATAAGCGATTGGAGTATGGCGGTCGAGAGGCACCGGAATACCTGATTAAAGTACGTGGGGAGTTCCCAAGTTCCATTGCTGGCATGCTGCTTAGTCGGGATGCACTGGATAAAAGCTCAAGGCTCAACCTCGATATGCCCGATGGTTGGGGTTGGGCTGCGCTGGTGGACGTGGGTAATGGTCGAGATAGATCGATACTCAATATCTGCAAGGTTTGGGGTCAGCGCATGGAGCGCATCGTTAAGAACGTGAAGTTACTTGAACAGCCAAGCACGGTCGATCCGGTTCGGTTTGCTGACATTATCCATGCAGAGTGTAGTGAGGACTTGTACCCAAACATCACGATAGCAGTGGATAGTGACGGTGTAGGTTATGACACGGCGACTTGCTTAGAACGCTACGGACGGCGCGTACAGCGCATTCGTTGGGGTAAAAAGATGCACTCCACCAGCGATAAGCAGCGTTTCTTTAACCAACGTGCCTATGCGAACGTTATGGCGCGGGATTCTATCAACCAAGGCCGGATGCAGATAGATAAGAACGTTAAGACCGCCGAGCAAGGCAGTAAAATACCTTGTGCAATCAATGAGTCAGGCCAATGGGTAATGATGCCTAAGCCAGCCATGAAAGAGAAATTAAATATACCCTCTCCCGACCGTTGGGATACGTATTGTTTCTCTCAACTGGTGGACTATGTACCGCACGAAATGGAAGTGACAGAGAACATGCTAGAGTCACGCAGCTCTGTAGAACAATGGGTACTGGAAGCGCTGGATTCCGATGAGGCGTAATTTCCGTTGGTGACAACAAAAATAAGAAAAGGCGGCGATACACCATATATCGCCGCCTGATCACCAATTTAAGCGGAACAACAATCTGTTGGGCTGGAAGTTAGTTAACGTAGCCGTCGAACTGCGAACGGGCTTTGTTTTCGTTCTTACTTCTCAGCTCTTTTCGTGTTTCACGAATAGCGTTTAGTTCGCTTTCGATGTACATGGTAGACGTTGGGTAAAGCACGGATTTAAAACCATTAGCTTCATCAAATATCGAACGTCCCTCAGTGGTGTTGTTCGTAATGAGAACATCGTGATCTTTACAAGAGCGATGCCTAATAACAACAAGGCCACCAGCGTTAACGTGAACCTTTTTCGCTACACGCGACATACCGCCATTGTCACCATCATAGGTATGGATGATAGCCACAATGTCGTTGTGTTCTTGGCCACGTTTCCTAAATTCAACGTCTGCATGCTTTTGGAAGTAATCCATTTCACGCAGAGCGTCAGCTTTGTTTTTATTAAGCTGTTCTAACTCATCTTCTGGCAATTCGTAAGAGAGTTGTCGGTCAACGTCACGTAAGTACGCTTCAAGGCGTTTAACTAAGCGAGCGCCAGTCATTTTTTGGCTGCTTGCTGCTTTATTGATTGTGATGTTAACGCGACGAACGTGATCAATTACGGTTGTCTCTTTAAACGAGTTAGATGAGCTATTGAAGTATTGAGGCGCGCGTTCTAAAAGCTCCTTATTTGCAGCTTTAGCGGCATCAATATACTCAAGTAAACGAGTGGTTGGATTGCCACGTTTTACTACAGCTACGATACGGTCATTGAATAGTCCACTATCTTCCTTGCCATCAATTTGTTCGGAAAATGTCGCGCGGTGCTTCAAGGCACGTTTAAGGCGAGCATCAGCCGTTTGTTTATTTGCAAGAAGTTGATTAAGTGTATCTATATCAATAGGTTTAGAATCTTTAATTTCAGTCTTTAATTTATTAATCATGGTGAACGGTTGCTCCAAATAATATTGGAGGACAGGGGTTACACTCCATCCATGAGCGTATGCGAGTAACGAAAAACCCTACCCTTGCCCTTGATACCAAGCATACCGTTTTTGTGTTCGGAATTAAATAAAAAACGAACAGGAGGACGCGAGAAGTCTTGATTTTTAAGCGGAGAAGTGATCTCGAACGAAGTTTAAGACATCATCCCGATTAATAGACGAATTGCATAGTGCGTTCGGATGCGATTGGATAAGGTGGAGCATACAAATGTCTGTTGCGTCTTCTAAGAACGACTCACTGAATACGTCTAAGGAAAGGTCGCATTTATCTAAGATTTCTAGTGGGATTAATTGATTCAACATGCGCTGCACAATCTTTATCTCTTAAGCCAACCAACTGGCCAACCAAACATGTATCGTCCTGATTGGTAAGCTGTAAATGGGGTATGCTACCCAATCGGACACTTTTGTGCGCAGTATTATGAGACTGTGATCTGTGATTGTCTATATATGCAAAATAATGCAATTGTATCGTTACTCACTGAAAAGGTTTCATAACGTGAGCTAGACCGCATAATGTGTGTGGCTATGCAATTTTGCTAGTGTCGCGTGACGGTGTAACCCTGTCATTATATTGCCACAAGTGGGCGATTGGACTCAGTTGTTTTTAAAAAACCCCTTTTAGTTTCAGTTCTGCTCGGAACTGAAACTAACTTATCACGTCTTTTTCGGTTGCCGATGGCCACCAAATACCACAAAAACCAATAAAAACAGGCACTTAGTGTTATTTTACTTGTCAGGTCTAATCCTAGTATTTCGTGTGCGGAATACTATATATTCCATAGGAATATTGACTAAAAAACCTGTGTGGCTGGTGGCATTTTGGCCGCTATTGCGCTTTATATCAAAAAGCGATGAAATAGCGACTTTTGGAACTCTTTGTACCTTCAAGAGAAGTATTCCGAACATACTTGCAAAACATATTCCAAGGGAATATATTAATAAGCAAGCAAACAGAGGCATACTGCCAAAAAGGATCAGCAAAAAATGTTTAAAAAAAATGAGTTGTTGTCGCTTTCTGATGCGTGGGCGAGCAAACGCAACGCGATTCAAGAGCAACGCCGTGACCTTATCCTTGTTTCTTTGGATGAGCTAATTAATGAATGTGGTGGCCAAGAGCAAGCCGCCGCTGTTATCCGTAACTTCTACGGCTACCCTTGTGCGCAAGGCACTATCAGCAAAGCGCGCAAAGGCAGCAACGCAATGAAAATCCGCTCTCAGCTTCGCTTTGCTATCAATACCATCAAAGAGCCTCAAAGCGTCCAAGCGCAAACCAAGATGATCAACCACTTTGGCCGCTTGCCTGTTCACCACGACTTTGTTCGCGTCGATGGCGAGCTAGGCTTGTTCTTGGGATTTGGCTTGCTATCTCGAACCCTGCAAATCCAAGTGTTCGTTGGTGGCGAGTTTAAAACGGTTAGTGCTAATGATGTGGAGTTAATCTAATGGCCGCTTTCCCTGCGCGTGACTTAAACGAGTTACAACAAATAATCCGTTTAATGGATGACATTAACCCACTTATCTCTATGATGATTGAAATGGAAGTGCGTACAGGTTTACGTTATTGCGACATTTCGAAGCTAAAATTCAGCGATGTGATGATAAATGGCGTGATTAAGTCGTCATTTACCATTGTTCAGTCAAAAGGCTATAACGGTCGAATTACCCGAGGTAAGACCCAAAAGGCCGCTAAGGAAGCATCCCGCATTACCATTCACGTTAATGCCGAACTGGAAGAACTGATTCGACGTATCTATCTACACAATGGCCATAATGAGGTGATGTTTCAATCCAATCACCACTTGGCCAAGAAAGGCAACGCGATCAGCATCCAGTACATCAACCGTGTATATAAGCGCATAGCGATGGAATTGAGACTGCCATACCAACTATCAACACATTCCATGCGCAAAATGTACGCCATGCTACTGTTGGATAGTGGCGCGTCTCTTAAGGTCATCAAGGACGCGCTAGGCCATTCTAGTATTGCCGTGACCGACCACTATCTAAGAACGTTCCACGACGAAGCAAAAGAGTACACAACGGGTATTTCACTAACACCAAAAGCACTGTGACGGGAGGGGATAATTATGTGTAAAGCTCTAATGAATGCGAACTTACGAGTAAACGAATTTAAGCTGCGACAAAAGGAATTATCCCGCAAACCCATTCCGAATGAACTTAAACCAAAAGTGCGCAAACTACTGAAAGAGGGGTTCAGTAAAAAGGCCATCAAGTTAGTGCTTGGGTGCAGTTATGATGATTTGAAGAATATCAATCTGTCGCATTAATTCAGAATATAAATAATAGCGTTACCGTGTAACGTTGTCCATTTGGCCAAGAAAGGGCAGCAACGGCCAATCAAACTAAAAACGAAAGGAATCGCATGATCTGTTATTTTGAGGGTAAGACAATGCCAGAATGCAGCAAAGCTTATGCGTATTTTGTTTCTAATACGGGCTACCGATTTATCACCAAGAAAAAGACCTGTTACGCAGTTAGCGTACCTAAACCGGAGGGCGGTTATATTTATCGTTCTGTCGGGTTTGTTCGCATTGGGGAAAAGAAAGGGCTACGCAAGGCAACCAAAATACGAAACCAAATCGGCAAAGAACTATGGGGACGTTGTTGGGATCGCGTTCGCAAGCAATTCAACTTACTGGCGCGTTTGCCAAAAAGCCTAGACCCACGGCTAACCACCATCGATGGCAAGCAATACTATGTAGCACGGTACACCAAGTACGATGAGAACGACCAGAAGCATGAGCATTACATCAAAGTGAGCGTGAACGCTTACGGAAAATTAGCGGCATGGACAATTGCAAAGAGAAAGCTACTCCAAGCTCACAGCGATGTTCTGGATGTTTTGATGCACATCGAAAAGGTCAGCAGCGTACAGCTTAAGTAAATTGCTGTCGTTTATGTTCATTCCGAACAGACATTGCAAATACGTTACTCACAGTTACAATACGCTCCTATTGTTAAACGTGGCGTTTTAGACGTTTAAAAATGACGAATTTGCATCATGGCAAAGATTACACCGATTAAATTATGTGAGTTCAAACGGCTGGTGGAACATGGCCACCAGCTCAGTATCGTCGCTCAACAGCAAGCGAGCGGCGGTTTTTCCCTACTGGCCATCGATAACACTACCGACGACCTAAAAGCCTACTCAGTGCGCTACACGCGCGATGATAAGCCGAGGGAATGGCGATTAGACCGACTAGCCGCAATCCTAGAAGAATCCAAGGTTAAACGCTTCGAGGTTCGCCACTACAACTAACTACATACCGGTTCCAGCAAAAGCCGGTATCTCGATACATCCACCAGCAGCAAAAAAAGAAACATGAGCATTTCATTTAGCACTTTCATATCCGTGGCATTTTGGATAAGTGCCGCCGTCATATTCGTTATATCGGCTTGGATGCTTTACCTAGCCTTAAGCGATAAGGCATTCAGCATCAAAGAACGCCGCCGTGTAGAGCGCATTAACCAGCACTACCTCAATTGGGCGATGACTACATCAGACTCACAATATTGGGTACTACGCCGCAATACAGAGCGCCAGCTACGCAAGTAATTAACGATTCAAATCCTATGGCACTTGGCAGCGTCAGCGCGTTGCCTTGGCCAAACACTACGAGAGTTAACCGAATGAGCAAGCAAATACGAGTTGTATCGGTTGGTTTTCATAAGAACCAGCCTTACCTATGTGAAATCAAGTGCCACAAGGACGAACAAGAGCGCCCTATCGTGGATGGATTCCGTTTTCTGGATGCCTCCAAGGTCTTTAACGACGATTGGAAAGCAAACCTGTTAGCGCTGATTGGTGACGACCATGCGGTTGTGTCCAGTCACGGTTGCGGCTGCTTCATTTACGAGTTCCTACGCTGCAAAGTTAAGACACAAAACGTATTCATCCCTGTAGGCGAAACAAGCCGCTTTGCTAGTGCGCGTGTGAAGCTCTTATTTGAGTTGGCGGGGCTGGTGGCGAGTGATACTGGCCACGATATTAAGCGCGAGCTGGTGGCCATTAACGGCAAAGGCCAATGGACTATCCATAAGCCTCGCTCACTGGATGCGATCGCTCTTTCTACTGCGTTCGCGGGTTTAAAACGACTAATCCCTTTATCGGATGTTGATAGTAATGAATATGATTAACTGGCCAGCGTTCTGGTTGGCCGTTGCGATTTGCTTTGTGCTGGAATGCGTGTTCGATGTGATCAAGTTGCCCGAGTTCTTGCGCATTGTGATCGGCCTTGTTCTGGTCGTCCTTATGTCGGATTTTATATTTAAGGCGGTGTCTTGATGAACCTAATCACCAATACAGAGAACTACTTTGCTACGGTAGCTAGTAACTCAAAGATTGATGCCATGCGTTTTGCGATGGCCTGTATTAAGCACAATCCCAAACGTCGCGTTCTGTTTGTATGTTCAGTCCAGGATAAGCACGAATATTTATCCCTGATTGAAGATTGCCTAATGGTAGAGAACATCGTTAAACATAGTGGCGAGGTTTACCTTAAGAACGCCGATACATGTGGCCGACCGTCGATCATGTTTCAACACTACCGTAGTGGTCGAGAGGAAGCGCTGGCGGGTTGGTGTCTACATAACTTTAAGATCATCGTTAACGAATCCTACTTAACCGATAAGGCCAAACAGGTGCTAATGGCCACAATCACCAATGATGATAACGCCCTGATAGTAACAGGGGCAGCTCGCACCAAGAATGCAAACCATTTTGAGTACATACCATGCGAAAAACGAACATTACTTTCCGCAAATCATTCCGAATACTTGGCCTGATAAGGGTTAACTTTGGCAAAACTGGCTTTACTAGCGTCTCAATTGGTGGGCGCTGGTTAACGCTCAATATTGGCCGTAGAGGCGTTTATATCCAAGGGTCATTGTCTGGTACTGGTTTGGGCGCAAAACGCTGGATATGGAAGCCAGCGCGCCAGAAAGAGGCACATAGTCATGAGAAGTAGAACGCAACTTGTCATCGATGCGCTTGAGGCTGAATACAAACGGCTTGAGAAGAAAGCAGCACGATATAAGGCGCAACAAGAAATGCCTTTGTTAGCGTTCTTCGAACTGCGAAAGGAAATCCAAGAGAAGTTACCAACGCTTAAGACCGGAACACGCGCCTTTTCCAACTATGTACGCCAATCCAATAAGAAGCTGGCTGAACTGAAAATAGAACAAGCCAAGTACGAGACGCGCGATATTAGCAAGGTCATGCACAAAGAAGCGGTATGCCTAGAAGAAATGGCGACCATTCGAAGCTTGATTGAGTTCGAGAAAATGCGAGCAATGTAAGTATGAGAGGACGACAAGCAACCATCGTAATTTGTGACGATTACGGCAGTGAGCTGGCCATTCATAGAAAGTCTTTATTGGCCGTCAGTGTGGCCAGTGCATTAAACAAAAAGGCCGCCGTTGCTGGTGGCCTGTCAGATGGTCGGAGCGGTAAGACGTATTCACGTCAAGTTATGCGCCAGTACGCCAGCTTTAAGCGCGAGATACCGAGCCTAACGGCCTTTGTTGAGGCGTGTGGCCAATTCGAACTAAAACCGTATCAGAGAGATTTTATCGAGAGGCTTGAGGCCAATCGAAACGTTAAAGGGGGATTGATATGTCTTGGTTAAATCAACTGTTTGGCAAGCTGCGATTTTCAAACGTAGCTGCATCTATCTCAAGTATTAGCGCTGGTAGCGAAATCAGAATCAACGGCAAGGTCTACAAGGGCAATTCTATCTCGATCGATAGCGATGGCCGTGTCTTTGTTGATGGCAAGCTACAAGAGGACATTAAGAGCGTGAATATCAACATCCATATCAATGGCGATGTGGGCGATATTGACGCTGGTTCGGGTAACGTCAATTGCAACGGGGCGAAGTCGATTAACACTGGCTCGGGTAACGTGAAATGCGGAGACGTTGGCGGCGATGTTCGTACAGGTTCGGGCGATGTGGTGTGCGGTCGCGTTCGTGGCCGAGTGACTACTGGTTCTGGCGATGTGTCTCAAAGAGTTTGCATTTAACTCATTGATGCGCCAGTTAAACGGCGGGATAATTGGCGCACTATTGATATGGCTATTAGCCAAAGTAGTAATCAAAACAGGTGAAATCTATGTCTATTAAAAAGTTGGCTTCTATACTTGGTGTTCTATTGGTGTCTGGTTGCGCTCAGACCATGCCAGATAACGTTTATGACCAATATGCAGTGCAGTTGGTGCATCTACAAAAATGCTTCGAAAATGGAAGCATGTCTCCGAAACTATACGTTGACTCGAAAGGCGCTTATGGCTATTTGCTAGGTACTTGGAGCTATGATGAAGATCGTCTAATTCGCACCATGAACAACTACTATCAATATGCAGAGGTAACGGAGCAAGATTGTCGAATGGCCGAGGCTAATGCGTATGCGACCATGAACACCGCTCGGCAACGCAAGTACGAAGAAGCAGCGAACGCCAAGGCATTAAGTGACTCTATACAGCGCGCTAACGACCAAATGCGACCTGTATATTGCAACACTACTGGAACTTCAACGGTGTGTTATTAGGGATGACTACGGCCATATAAATACTAAAAAGAGTCGCACCAAGACGACTCTTTTGTGATAATTGGCTTGCTAACGCAACTGGAACTCTTTGAGAGGGCGTTAGTGTCGGAGGTGACTCCCCTAGTCAGTGAACAGGATAATCTCACATAAAGACCAAACCAGATTTGTTTTTCCGTTTGAAAGAGCGCCTTTTTAGGCGCTTTTTTCATTTCTACTGCGCGCTGTCAGACGCGATTTAAGCGCTTTTGAGGTCATAGTGCGCCCATTGCTCACGTCACTATGAGAAATCGCCACCAGCGCAAGCAGAGCTCGGCTTTCTTGGTGTTTTTGGTCTGTTTTCATCGTCATTATTGAATCTGTAACGGTACATTAAGGAACGTAGCCAATTCTTGCGCCATCTGCTCATCAACAAGGTCATGCCAATAGGTGAATCCATTGAACGTCATCGAGAAGCGGAATAGCTCAGTGAAGTGGTCTGTTACCTCAAATTCTACGTTCACATCCTGCGGGGCGGTAACAGTGCCAGCTCCATATAGATTCAGCAACCATACTCCCGTTAATGGATTAGGCTTTACCAATAGTGCCTTATGTCCACCAGCAAAGAACAAAGTAATACGCTCGATACCTGATTCCTTGGCCTCTCTATCTTCTTGGGCTGCCCGTTGTCTTTCTTGGGCTAGGTTGAACTTGTCCATGACTTTTTCTAGGCGGTCAGGTGTCATGCTGGTTAGCTTGTCGAGTACCTTGTCCAAATCAATCTTGTCGTTCACGTTGTTTTCCTTGCTGGTGGCGTTGTTTGAGCTACACATTAACAGCAATTGGCGGGTAAAAGTAGTTGTTGAATCAGGGTTATAGGTGTAATAATTGCAAATATCGGAGAGTCACTACCGTTAAGTGTGAAGTTAAAAAAATAACACCGCCTCGATGGGCGGTGTTTTTGTATTGAGCTTTTTCACTTGCATGGGAAGTTGGCCATGATTGCGCTAGCGATTAATTGATCTGCTGGCTCATTCCAGTATTTCGGGTTGTCCTCGATATACTTCGCTGTTACAGCCATCAATTGGGCTATTGTGAACCCTTGAGGGGTGCAATATCTCACATCATTAGTGTCATAAACGCCTAAAACGTACCCTCGATAATACCAAGCCATGCTGTAATCTACGCCTGTCTCGCCTCTTTCTGCTTTTCTGTATTCTCGAACAGGTTCTATCAAGTCGCTCCCAGCCAGAAAATACGCAGAGGCGTTGCTTGATGCTAAGGCTAACATGCCTATTAACAATGCCTTTTTAAACATAGATACTTACCTTAAGTGCTGATTACTCGCATTATGTTGCTGATGGTGTTTGGATTTTATAGTAAAGCGATCGACACTTCGCCGTTTCTCGCTATTTTTGATGCCTTGGCCATTTTTTCCTTAGTTGTCGCGTAGCTGTCATAGAACTGGTCAAATTCCACGGTGTTAGGGTCGAAAGGGTTTTCCATGCCGCAGCCTGATTGCGCCACCATGCGCCCTAGTTCCTCGGCTGTGTCGTACTCAAACACATAGCCTTTGTACTCGATCGTGTATTTGGTTTTCTTCCACCAGCGAGCCATTTAATTACTCCTAGATATTTACCCAAATTACAGCGCCTACCTTGTGCTCATAAGGGATTGGTTCAATGCGCTGTACGTCCTCCAAAACCCAAGGGCAACGCCATTTAGCCAGCTCAGGCATAGCGTCATAGTCCACCTTGTGTTTATCAAAGTTGGCCATCAATTCTGCATGCGATAACGGCTCTAAAGAGTCGGTTAAGTTCGCTAGGCCAACGATTAAACCAGTGCCCTGTTCAATTAGGGCAATGGTGCCTCGTATCTTGGTTTTGGTTGAGCGCATTTCCCAAGTCTTTAAGCCAGCAAGGATAAGGTGAATCCAAGGCTTACGGATGATCAATGCGCGTGTAACTTCAATGCCGTTGATTAACATGATTGGTCTTTAATGCTTTCCTTTAGAACGGAATCAACCGCCGCCTTAATGCCTGTTTGTATCGTTGCTGCGTACACGTCGGCCAGCTTATCGGCTACCAGTGTGGCTAGCTTTTGTCTGTCGTCGCCATCAACGTAAATGTCCACATGCAATGCCGTGGCAACCGCTCCGGCTTCTGGTAAGGCAACAACGCCGCTGTGGTCTTTTGGTTGCGTGATTTCAATGATGATTTTAGGCATTACTCGTCCTCCTGTTCTTCGGCCTGTTCTCTTACTGCTTTGTCTTTGCAATCTGGACAGTAGAAAACTTGATAGAACGGTGCGCCGTTATCTTGATAAAAAGCTTCAACGCCACAACCGCAATCAAAGCACGTTAATTCAGAGAAATTATTCATCGTCCTCTCCTACTTTGATGCGTGGTAAGTCAGCGTAAAACTCGTCTGGTTCGCTGGTGATGGCGCGTAGCTCGATGTGTTGAGCCTTAAGGCCAGTTTTGCGCTCGAATGCCTCACGAACAAGGCCAAGTAATTCTATTTCGTTTAACGTCACTACGCCGTGTAGTTCGTTGCCGTCAATGGTTGCATCTTTCCAAACAAGAAAAACCAAATCGTCAAGTGTCATAATTTGCTCCTAATTGTTCACATTTGCTGGTGGTGGTTAGTATTGGTATTTGTGCTTGTTGAATGCTCTGAATATCAGATTAAGCGGGTTGTAAGACGCTTTGCCTCGTCTCACGTTCGCTATGCTGGTGGTGTTTCGTCTTATAGCTACGCCGATATTGCTGACAAACCCAAACAGGCCGGATAGCTTAGGTGTACCCATCCAACGGTCTACAGGTAAAACCATTCCCGTTTTGTTGAGCATAGATAGCAGTACGTTGGCTCGATGCGGAGTTATGCCATAGCAGCGAATTGGGAACGCTTTGCGCAATGGAATATCTCTAAATAGCGTTGGTCTATCTGGATGCAGCTTGTACTCGTAATCCGTAAAGGATACGAGGCCACAATTGTTGATTTGGTTGCGTACTTCGTCGCTTAGCAAGATCGATGCGTCACGAACGAAATCAGCGCTATCCTCGATGATAATTCCCGCTTCACCAGATTTGGCGATGCGTTCCCAAGCCATAGCATGTGTTTTGAATGCGCCAAGTTCGCCAAGCATTAACGCTTTCTTTCTGTAGCGCAGCGATTTACGGGCGTATTTCGCTTCTAGTTCCTTTAAGGCTTCCGTGCCTAGTGATTCCACAAATTCAAAGTTAACGTCCTTAAGTAACTGTTTCATGAACTCAACTCTTTCCTTGTTCATAGTCGTCAGTACGTAAATTTTTATTTTCTTGTTCACGGTAGTGCTCTCTTACAGGTAGTTTTCTCTCAGTGCTAAGGTTGTTTTTTCAGTGTTGGTGTACGTGTTGCTCTCTGCATCAAAGGCGATTGCGCCAGCGTCCACCAACTCATTAAGCTCTTTCTCTGTGGCTGGTTCGTCTAAATCGAGTAGTGTTGGATGCCAACCATCGTCACGCTTGGCCATCTTCGAACCGCGATCGAGGAATACCAGCCATTCAGCTTGTCGCACGGTCGTGTTGAAGTGCTTAGCCAGCGCATCAAGGCGCGATTTGTAGTAGTAATCGGCCTTAAGGGTTGAGGTATTGCGAACAAGCGCACCAACCGTTGCTGGATCGCTGTATTGAGGCGTTGCGTACTTGGTGAATAGTCTTTCTCGGGTTTGAGCCATAACGCGCTCAGTAAGCTCAATGCCACGTTCTTCGGCCACTTTGCGGATAAGTCCGTCTAGGTCGCCATTTGGTGCGTCTATTTTAATGGCAATCCAGCTAATTTCCTCCGCTTGTGTCGCGTTGTACTTGTCTGGTTCGCATTGAATTGCCAGGCTGCCGTTGATCTTCGCTTTAGGGTCAAACTCAATAATGTCGTATGGTTTGTTAGCGTCGATAATCTTCGGCTCAGGGTGGTATAGGCTGTTGCCTTTAGGTAGGTACTCGACCGTGCAAAAGCCTAGTGTGTAGTTGCCCTCTTTACCGACTTCTTTTGAGTATCGGCAAAGGTCGGCAGAGAATGTGTAACGTCCAACTTTATAGACAATCATTGTAGTCTCCGTTTTCTGTACTTCCCCTGAAAGTTCAAGGAGATTAGGAACGGGTTGAATATATCACTTTTTCCTAATTCCGAACACATTTTTTATAAAGAGATATAAACTGATTAATTCTTGTATGCCAATGACGTTATTTAGGACAAAAAAAGCGCACCATTGAGGCGCGCCCTGCGTTTAGTTTCAGTTCTATAGAAATGAAACTAAATTGATTAAATTCCGAACGGATTACTAAGTGAGTAGTTCGGCCAAACCGAACAACTGGAATAGATTATTTTTGTCGCGCATACAAAAAAGCCACCAGCGATGTGCTGGTGGCAACCTTGAGATCTAACTTTGTCTATGGAGTTATTATTCTAACTGCTAAAGCATTGAGGCTAGTCGTGATACGTTTTCTAGCTCGCCGTTCTTTAGCTTTAACGCCATGTTAAGTTGTGCAGTGATCTTGGCGTTGTCTGCAATGCCTTGTTCAACCAAGCCTTTGCTTTCAAGCCATTGTGCAATCTCGCTCCAATCGTATAAAGGAGCTTTGCCTTGCACTCGTAAGTAAGGTGTTGGGAATGTGCCATCACCTCGTTCGCCTTTGCTAAATTTAGATAAAGCTGAGCGTGTTAATTGGGATAACTCCGCTGCGTCTGATAGCCCTACATATTGGCCAGCATCGACGCTTTTAACGGTTAGTCCATCTACTGAATTTACTTGCTTAATAGCACTTACGACCGCTTCCTCGTATGAGTCAGCTTCACGGTCAAAATCTACAACTAAAACATTTCCTTTTGAAGAAACGGTGCAATCCTCGGCTCCGGCCTCGAATAGCATGTCGGCATATTTACAGATTAACTCTCCTGATACTTGTGTGTCGCTAGATACAACTAGCGCAAATTCATACTCTCTCATAGTAAACTCCATGCTTTGAGTTAGAGAATCTATTATTGTCTTAGGTATACTATCTATCTCTCTGAACAAGGTCGCCAGCCACACTGGCGACCTTTATTAACAAGAATGACCGTCAACGGCCTTTCTGATTTTTTTAGCATGGTTGGTTGGGTTCTTAGGGCTGCCGAAGATAGCGATGTAACATTTAACTTCTTCATGCTTTCCGTCCGAATCACTTGTGCAGTATAGGTATGCGACCGTATGGCCGTTTCCCTTTTCTACAAAGCGCCAACCCTTTTCCACGGCGTAAACAATTGCCTTGTTTACGTCTTTATCAGAGTGATAGTTTATAAGCTTTCCTCCATAGACAAGGTTGATAGATCTCATTTTCAAAGAACAAACTACGTAAACGTAGTTAGGTAAGAAAACCTTACCATGTCCACAAGTGTAGACACATAATGTGCACATGTCAACACTTGTAGACAAATGAGAGTGAAACTGGATTATATACAAGCATGCGCTTAAGCCAAAGCGCGATTAGAGTCTTTATGCCGATTACATCTAAATACAAAAAAAGCCACCGTGCTGGTGGCAATATGCAAGCTACTTGATGGCGTGGTGTAAGGGTTAGATTTGAACGGTCATACCTGCATATTTATCGCTATTCTTCATAGCTCTGCTTGCTAGTTGATGGTTGATTACATCCATCATTCGAGCGCGCTCCACCAGCTCGCTAGTGACTTTACTCTTTTGGTATAACCAATCCACTATGTCGCTAAGTCGCCAAAGAGGATCTTTCTTTGAAGCTTTGCGAACTGGCACAGGGAAGCCGCCGCCGCCAAATGTGCCCTTTTTGTATTTTGCTAATGTACTTTTCTTTACTCCGGTAAATTCAGCCGCTTCGCCCAAGCTCACTAGGTCGCCCTCAATCGAGATAACTTGTAAATCGTAGCCCTCGACCGATTCTACGTCCTTAATTGCTTGCGTAACCGCTTGAACGAACGTTTCAGCCTCTCGCTCAAATTCGATATATAGCATTTCATCAACAGACATAACCGCAGCGTCAGCGCAAGCGCCCTCGTACAGTTTGCGCGATACATCAAGTAGGTCGTTATCGTTTGTGATATTGATATTGCCGATATTCAAAGTGAACTCATAAACGCTCATCGAACTTTCTGCTCTCTATTCATATATACAATTGTGCCCATACTACCAATTAGACACAAAAAAGCCACCGAGCTGGTGGCTTAATGGTTAACTGTTTTCCATCTTATCTAACGCTTCCATCAGAATTTTTGCTGTCTTAGCGTCATTGTTATCAAGAGCTTCTTTAATCTGAGCCTTTAGTGCAGTAATCGCAGCATTGTCGTTTTCGATTGTGGTACGAACGGTCTGTCGAATCGCTTCTTCTTTGGCAATTCTTCTAACTTTGCTTTTCTCAAGCTTATCAGCCACTTCTTTGCGCTTTTTACTTAGCTTATTCGCACTTGGCTTTAATACGTACTTCCAAGTCACATAGCTTCCACCAAGAACCGCTATGACAACCATAATCAGTATTAGAGCATTTCTTTGGTTCTGAGCATCATACCTAACATTGAACTCGGCTTTCGCGCCATCATGAATAGCGTTGTAGGCATCACGGTATCCAACCAAACGAACGGACTTAACAATTGAATATGTTGGGTCGCTCTCAATCAGACCTTTTGGAACCTTAACTTGTTTAAGGCCATCCAGTTT
Organism: Vibrio sp. A1-1; assembly: GCF_021728175.1. Taxonomy (NCBI): domain Bacteria; kingdom Pseudomonadati; phylum Pseudomonadota; class Gammaproteobacteria; order Vibrionales; family Vibrionaceae; genus Vibrio; species Vibrio sp. A1-1. The sequence goes on along the minus strand of NZ_JAKKCL010000019.1, from coordinate 24,405 downwards.
AATTAGCTTGTCATCGGATATTTGACCATACCCACTCACCTTAACAACAGGATCGGACTCTTGAGATAGCGAGCGAACAAACGTCTCCTTTTCTCTACGACTATACGTATTCCAATAATTGTTAGACTTGGCACTCGTTTCTCCATAGCTAATCGTAACGGTATAGCTATGGCCAAATCGCGTTCTTGAGTCATCTGCCATAGTGCTACGAACATCGACAAAGTTCTTGCAGTAGCTTTCATTGTAAGACGCGAAAATGCGGAGCTCGTCCCATTTAGGGTCACAGTATCGAGATATGGTTAATGTTGTATCCTCATCTATCTTCCAGCTGTAAGACGATGAGCGGTTCTGTTCTGCGGGTATATCGATAACGTCAGTCTTAGCCATTGCCAAAGCTGGCACTAACAATAAAATCGAAGCAAGTTTGGTTTTGAAGAAAGTCATTTTCTGTATATCTTTTGGGTAGTTAGAGTGCACATAATACACCAGAGTTTATAACTGCATCTATCCGTTGGCGTTCATCTAAAGTGGTCGTAAATCAGGATGGGGATGGCCACCAGCGAACTGGCAGCCAATGGAAAGTTAATAGCCGTTTGCTTTTCGTGGTAGCTTGGCAATCACCGCCAACACTTCATCACATAGCGCTTGGGTCATCTTCATAGGGTCAATATCGTTAACGTTCACTAGGTGGCGAACGTCACGAATACCCCGAGCCAATTTGCAGCATTCTTGCCATTCTTTGAACTGGTCAGTGACAACGCCATCTGGCGTGTTTTGGCCTAGCTTGAATGCGATTAGGCGCTGGCTACCGCTTCGATGCTCTACGCCGTCATCGCGTCTAAACGTCATTTCAATGGGGCTTAAAACGTCCCGTAGTACCATTGCCTTAAAACGTGCCTTAGTAACCGCTGTCACCTCGGCAGGGATAAAAAACGTGCCTAATGTTCGAGTACACCAACCGGAGTTAACATTAACGGTACGTCTGACATAAACCACATCGCCCTTATTTAGCTTCTCAAATAGCATTGGCTTTACCCTGTTCTCGTTTATGCAGTTCTCGACACTTCGCTGCGTACTCGTAAGCAACGCTAGCAATATTGTTCAAGCTTGAGCGCTTTTTATCGTTGTGTTCGTGCTTGAATGCCTCTTTCTGGCTGTCAGATAGTGCGGCCAGTGTCGCGTCGAACTGCGCGCGATTCTCCGGCTTACCAATCACTAACGAATCAAAGGCATCGGCCAAAACAAGATGGTTTGCTTTCATCCAGTCGCCATCGATGTTTCTTTCCTCAAACCAGTCTCCCCAACCCAAAAGGATCGGTGAACGTTCTTCGGGATTATCGACTGAAACAGCGCCGTAGTGGCTTGATAGCGAGTAAGCGACGACCGCCGCCACTTCAAGGTTCGGGGCGTAGAAAGTGTATGGGTCGCTAGGGGTGATCAGTTCGAATAAAGTCATATTGATCATTCTCTCTTTCTCTCGATATTTCTTAATTGCTGGTGGAACTAGAACAATTGCTGTTGTTCACTGCCGTGTTTCTTGCCATACCAAAGGGTGTAATTGTTTCTGTCACCGCTGGCATGGACTCCGTTGGCATTCATTTTGTAGACGGTGTTCAAGACAACGCCATGTATCCTGGCAAACTCCGAATTGCTTCGGAAATTTGCCTTAATAAATTCGTCTAATGGGTAGATCGTCAGCATCGTTAAAACTGCTCTGAGTATTGCTGTGTCATTTTCAAAAGGTGGCTGATATTGCGTAGCTGTTGATCTTGGGTTTCTTGCGTTTGGTCGCTATCCAAAATCAAAGAATGAATGAGTACATCCCAATCAATGCCCTTTTTCTCTATCAAATAAACCGCATCGGCTAAGTAAGTTAAAAAATGACATTGAGAATCGCTTTCTGTATAACTTTTCTTGGCTTTAAAGGTGATTTCGTCGAAATAGGCGGCCAATGACTCCCAATGCTTTTCGCTGCTATTTGCTGTCGCTTTCATCTCGTAAAGATGGCCAACACGTAGTTTGCTGTCAGCGAAAAGTCGCTTTAGCTGTTGGGCGCATGTGCCTCTCTGCATTAGTACCATATCAGGGTTAATTAGTGGGTTATTGCTGCAAAATCCGTTAATTAGATTCATTTCTTAAACTGCTCCGACTGTTTACTTAGGGCGTAACCTAATCCCAGCTATGGATTATGGTAACTCCTTTTTATTCCGAACATGGCAAATTATATTGAGTTATAAATTTTTGATTTTAAGCCGAAAACTAGTAGTTGCATATCACATCCTTGTTATGGTAGTCTTTTTTGCACATTCCGAACGCAGTGCGTAAATTATCGACCAATGACCATAAAAACATTCAATGCCAGCAAAGGAACTATTGTCCTGTCGAACCACGGAGCAACAGTATCGATGGCCATTAGCCGCAACGCTGGCGCGGTAGCGAATGTATGTGTGAGTTGGGTGTTAGGAAGTGTAGATGAGGCGAAAGCCTTTATCTAGGGCGCAGACGAAAAAGCGATACGAAATGAAATGCCTCGCTTTTCCATGTGTGCTGATGTGGTTAAGCAACTAGACAAGGCGCTGGCCAATGGCAATTCCAAAAAACCAGTTGAGCCTACTCATAGAGCTTATGGAAGCTCTACCGCTAGGTGGCACGGTCTACGAAATGCCACCACAAGTAGAATTTATCCCATACGATGAAATCTATATCGGCTATTTCGATACGACCGTCATTGACCGCATGCAAGGACTAGGAATTATCACGTTACTTGGGGTGCATGATGATGAGCGACAAGCTATCAAACTCAATGAGCGTGACGATTTTCTAGCAAGCTGGTCGGCGGGAGTGAGCGATGCTCGCAATGGCTCAGATCTGCATTATGCAGATTACAACACTAACCAATATGCGTTTACTGCCGGATACGAGCACTGGCATTACCGTAACAAAAAGGCGTTAAAGGGAAAACTTACGCATTACTCAGCAAGTAGAGAGTACCTATGTCATGGATTTATTGACGAGGACTCAGGTGAAATTTGGCAACAATAACAAAAGGTAACGAACTATGACTTTGGGTAATCTACTTCTATCAATTCTTGAGCGCAAAACACATACTGGTTACGACTTAACAAACAAAGCCATGCCTGAATCTGGCGCATGGCAAGCTAGCCACCAGCAAGTGTACCGTGAACTAAACCGCATGGCTGAAATGGGCTTGGTATCGCACGAATTGCAGGCTCAAGACGGCAAACCAGACCGCAAGAACTACAGCCTAACTCAAGATGGTGAGCGCGTTCTTGACCTTTTACGCAACGAATCTACGTGCCGCGACCTGTCCATCATTCGCAGTCCTGCATCGGTGATGCTGGAAATCGGCAGCGAGACGTACTTCAAGTCGTACATTGAAAAACTAAACCAAGAAATCGCTCAACTTAAAGAGAAGTTAACAGCGCACCAGAAAGAGAAAGGCGTGTTCTGTGACAACTTCACTCTACATGTAGAGCGTGACATTGATATGCGCAAAGCAGAGCTTAAGTTTGCCGAACGTTCCCTATCAATGATCACTTCCTGAAGCATTGCTACGGAGGATGTTGCATGAAACCTAGAAAGGCCGTTTATCTCTTAGTTGGCTCGCCAGCACTTAAACGAGCCAAAGAGTGCTTAACTCGAAACCAGCCTTGGGACTATGAGGGCAAGTTGATGAAGATCGTCACTTTAGGGCAGAGACTTAGCAACGATGAGGGCAAGCCATGCCATCGGGTTTTGATTGAGAGTTACTTTTGATAGGTACAAAAAAACCGCGAATAAACGCGGTTTTTTTGCGGCTGGCCTTAGCAAACAGTTCGAATCAGCAAAAATTCGAGTTACCAGCCTTTTCGTGTTCCACCAGCAAATGTGAAACATGAGCAAAGCGAATAGTAGGTGTTTTTAATGGCTTTGACAATAGCAGAGAAACTTCAAAGACAACGAGAGAAGCAAAAACAATCAATGGAACGGGCGCGCGCAAAGCAAATCGCCAAGATGAATGACCCAGAGGAACGGGAGAAGCGCTTCAAAAAGCAATTACAGCAACAAGAACGTCAGCGCCAGCGCCAAATCGAGCGCTTAAATGATCCCGAATATCAGAAAAAGCAGCGTGACAAACAGCAGCAGCGCATCGAGCGCCAAAAGGCGAAGCCTGTAGTGAAGAAACCAACCAAGAAGATCGCCAGTAAGGGATTGAAAGGCCGAACGCCAACGGCAGAGGAAAGGCGCATCATGGATGCCATTGGCCGATTACCATGTATTGCGTGTTGGCTGCATGGCCGAGAGAATCCGGTGATCTCCTTACATCATGTATTTGGCCGTGTTGGAGAACGGGCGCATGCGTATGTATTGCCCTTGTGTTGTTATCACCACGACACGCTACTGGAAGCAGAAAAGCGCGAGCAATATCCAGATATGATACCGCTCCATGCGAAAGGGAAATACGGCGGTAAGGCGCAATGGAAGATCTACAACGGTACAGAGATAGAACTGTTGTTTAAGGTCTATAAACTGGCGGGATTGCCGCTTGAACTACTGGAAAATATTTATCCTAAGTATTCCGAACATTAATTAACATAAACACCATTAACGAGGCTCAAAAGCTTGGTTAATGGTGTTAAACTGACCAAGATTCCCCATCTTAAAAAGCGCGCTTAGAGGTCACAACATGGCACGAAAGCGCATAGCTGTACTTACTCTATCATCCGGCCAGCCACGGCTTATGCTTGCTGGTGTGGATGATGGCCAACTCCATATCATCGAATGCCAGCAATTAGAGCGCTCTTTAATGAGCCTCAAACTTACCTTGCCTAAGAAGCTAGAAAAGCTCAAAAAAGGCGGTTTTATTGTGCTGGTGGACGAGGTTACGCCCTATTTTGCGAAGTATGGGCGCGCCGTTCGCTTATCCGAGCCGGACGCAAAAGGCAGACCGATCATTGTGTCGGCAATGGAAGCCTATAACTATCTCTCATCCCTAAATGCTATCACCTACCCGCCTAATGCTGGTGGCCGTTATGAAGTGTCGCCGTCCATCGTGGAAGAAGTACGGGGAACAGATGGCAAGCCAATGTACAACATCGACTGGTCAGAACTGCGCCCTGATACCTACGCGCTGATGTTTGTGGTCTATGCGGCCACACAAGACAACCTTAGCGACACGGTAACGCTTAAGAGCTTGTTTGGCATGTTACGCAAGCCCAAGAAAGAGCCGGAAATGGCCTCGCGCGCGTTTGGACTGTTTAAGGCTAAAACGGGGCTAATCGCAGACGGTAAGTATCGTATGGGTGGCGATAATGAGTAAGTTATCCCGCCTCTCAGCAGAGAACATCGAGGACGATATTCTACGGGCACATTTCTTTGCCATCGTCATGGAATACGTCAACCGTTCGGGCAATACCGAGCTGTTTGAGTACACCATTCGACTTGATGAAACCTACCGTGCCGATCTGGCCTCTTATCGCGCCTATGGCACGGTTGAGCTTGATTGGCTAGTGAGTCTGGTTTGTGACGTAGATGACCCAATGAATCCGCTACCCGTTGGCCAAACTATCAAACTGCCACCAGCAGCGTGGGTGCGCCGCTCTATGCGTCAATTCATGGACGAAATGGGGCTGTAACCTATGCCGAAGAAGTTTGAAGCGGAAAAACGGGATAACGGCTCATTTGCCAGCCTTGGCCTCAATGAAAAGCAGTTCAACCAGCTATTCAACAAGATTGAACAGGCGCAAAAGAAAAACCGCCGCAATGCTAAGCGAACGCTGACCGCCTCAACGCTGACCAAACCAACGAACAAGGCGTTAAAGGCGCTAGGCGAAAAGGCTAAAGGGCAACGGTTTACCAAAGAAGACCTGATCAAGTTCGACAAGGCTCGCCAGCGACACAAAGAGATCTATGACAGCAAGACGGCGGGTATCACCTACGCCTTTTTGGTGAAGAACTCGCGTCAAATCGACGTAGACCGTGCAAACAACCGTGTCGATGACGGTACAGGCATTCACAAGGCCACGATGTTCGGTATTAAGAACAATATCGCGCTGATTCGTGTCCGAGCCTCAAGCGTATCGAAACATGAGGAACACCGAGTAAAGGTGCGTTTTGAGCAGTGGGATGAACTACTACACGAACCGCCTAATGGGGATTACAACCAAGCGGTGCAACTGGCGTGTGCTGGCCGTATTTCCTTTGATTGCGACTGTGGCCGTCACCAGTATTGGTATCGATACTTGGCCACTATGGGTAACTACTGCATAGCGCCGCCTAAAGAGTTTGCGTTCCCGAAAATCCGAAACCCTGAATTGTCCGGTGTGGCATGTAAACACGTTCTCAAGGCAACAACCATGCTGCAATCGCTGGCATGGCAACGCATCTTGGCCAACCAAATGAAGCAGCAAGCGCGCCGTGTTGGTTTTGGCTCAGATAACAAAACGTACTTGCTCAACGAACGCGAGAAGAAAGCTGCCGCACGTAACCGTAAAACGGTGGTGGATAAGGCCGCCGCTACGCGCGAACACGCGAAATATCTACGCGCTCAGAAAGCAATGGAAAAACAGATCGCCAAACAGAAACGGGAAAGCGAAACCATCAAGCGCCAAGCGCGCAAACTGCGTAAGGAGTCCAACGAGAAGAAAGGTTATATCGATATGATTAAGGTCGGCTTCCAGAACTTCCATGACGGCTACAAGCTGCAAGGAAAGACTAAGGGTGAAGCGCTGGCCGACTTCGCAAAATTGATGAACGTAACACCAAGCAAATTAGAGAGAATCATCAAGTGAGTGACGTAGTTAAACCTGTAGTAAGAAAGGCTCGATACCAAGGCCATGAGCCCTTTAATCGCGTTTTAAGGGAAGATTGGATTAAGGCTATCAAACTATCACCTGATCACTTTGAAGCGTCCCTGTATCGCCCTGTTGAGCCAGAATCGGCACCAACGGATGATAATTACCAAAGCGAGTCAGTATTAGAGCTCGAAACCAACCAAGACACGCTCACTTATAGCGATCCCGAGCTGGTGGCCGTGTTGGATTGTCCAGATGAGCAAGAGAACTTTTTCATGATGGACGATGGCGACGAAAACCTTGGCGAGTCCTTAGAGCCGCTAATGCTGCGTATTGCTTCGCACCATGTTCCTATCGGTAGTGTACTGGAATGGGATGAAGAAACCGCCGAGGGATTACGAACCGTGTGGTGGTATGTACACAAGGCCGTTGGCTATGGTACGGCGAACGTGGGCGTGATTTATATCTGCATACCAATGCGTGATTTTAACCAGCCACCAGCGAACTTACCGGAATTACCGGATAGTTCGATTGAGCCAGAGCCGGAGGAAGATTTCTTACCAGAACCGGAAGAAAACTTACAAGACGGTGAAGTGATCGAGCTTTAACGTTCATGTCAGCCCTATTCCAACCCATCCTTAAAGCGCCGCTTCAATCATGGAGTGAGCTTGACCCCATCTTAAACGCCTTGTTATATGCTTGTACTGTGCCTATATTTTAGGCGCACATACAATACGCATAGGTTACTTTCTTGAGAAACGCATATAGTACGCAAGCGCCAAAGGAAAAGGCACTTGAGAAAGAAGTGAGTCAACGCCTGAAAGCTGAATGGTTAGAGCAAAATGCTGATGCCATTAATGCTTGCAACGAGCTAACTGAAAACCACGGACTATTTTCTGATTCTTACCGAGCATTCTAATGCCACCCTAAACATCAAACGCAACGCAATTGGCTTGTTTATAGCGTTTATAAAAGAAAGAGTCGCCTCTCCGGCGACTCTTTTCAGTCATATAATGATTACTTTAGTTTCAAGTATTTGGAATACTCAACACTAGAGGGTAGAGCCAATATATGACTGTGGTTGTGATAAGAAAATACTTAGGATCTGCTTTAACCCACTTAGAAAGAAAATAGATAATGAACGCAGACAAAACATCAAAAAAATGAGGCTCCCTGATGTCAAATATGATGTTCACTACAATTAAACTGATTATTATGCAGCCATATAATAATCGTTCTTTCTTTCCCTTTAACAGAGTAAAGCAAAGCACCAAGTATGATGCGACTGCAAACGTCCAGATTAAATATGACAACTGCTACACGCTCCACCAGCAGAGACACCTAAAGCACCACCTGCAACTACTCCAAACTGACCAGCTCCCATCAATGGACCCAATGCTCCACCAAGCGCTCCTGAGAATGCTCCAATCACAATAGGTCTAAGGCCAGCGCTAGGGTTCGAAGCTACAACTCCCATTCCGCCCAAGATTGCTCCACCAACAGCGCTAGGAATCCAAACGGCTAAAGGTGCAATCCTTTGATTCACATTTGCTTTTTTACCACCATAATCACGAGCCACAACGATGCCTCGTTCTTCTTTACCAACTACAGCGCCTTTAGAGTTTGCGACTACAAATCTGCCTGTAGTAACTACATACTCATTTGGATAAACAAGGTGAGTAGCATCTTTTAAGCTGACCACTTCAACAGGGTTTGACGATAGATTAACAAACGTGATCTGAGCTTTTTCTGTTTCAATGCAGTATGGGCTTTCACTAGGGATTTTATGGTGCTCTTTTGCCTTTACAATATTACAAAGAGGTGGATAGTCAGCCATTGCGAGAGTTGGTGTAATAGTGGAAAAGAGGAAGAAAAATATCAAAGTATAAATACGCATAAATACAGCCCTTGCTACTTAACTGACGCCAATGAAAATGATAATGATTTTTAATAGTGTGCTATTTACTCGAGAGTTAACGAGATGTATATGATGCGCATCACATTTATATGCGCCATTTTGATTATTTAGGGTTAATAGCGTCGAGGTGTATAATTTGCGCTCATATCAGCCCTAGTCCACCCCATCCTTAAAGCGCCACTCCAATTTTGGAGTGTGCATGACATTACAGACTAGCCGAAAGCAGGTGCCAGCCAGTGCCAAGCGCCTTAGTAGACTTGCACCTAACTGGTCATACGCGAATAACATTCTTAACTTTGGTTGCGGTAAGTTTCCCGACCTAACAGAAGAATACCTCACTAACTACCACAAGCAGATCATGACAGTCACTCACTATGACCCGAACTCGAAATCGTTAGACGTAGTAAACAATATTGCCGAAATTGACAGCTCAAAACGCCGTTTTTGCGTCATGTTATGCGCGAACGTACTTAACGTGTGCAAAGACCTAGACGCAGCGATCGCAGATATGGCCAAGATTGATTTTGATTGCGCGGTCATTCAAATCTATGAGGGCAACCGATCCGGTAAAGGCCGCAAAACGCGAGACGGCTACCAGCGCAATGAGCCAGTATCGGCTTACCTCCCTATCCTAACGAGCAACTTCCACAAGTTCGATGTGACCTTACACCGAAGCGATAAGTGCATCACTATCGTAAAAGGCCGTAAGTATTACGAGCTGGACGATTTGGAGGACTAATCATGCAACTGAATGAGACGTTCTTTGAAATCCCATGCGATGTAGTGACATTCGATGGCAAGGTGGAACACACAGAGCTAACCGACATCGATCGTGCGGTGGCTGCCTTTTTCCAGAACGTGCTTGATTCCTTAGTTGTGACTGACACTAAACGGCGAGAGAACAGTGAGTTTTCTCGCTTTGTTGGCCGTGATAAATCGAGAAAGATTTATTACGGCAACTTTACCGATCCAGTGTCATTCCTATCTAAGTTGACAGCCAAACTAGGTGACAAGGTGAAAGCAAACCGTAATGAGCTTTTGCCTGTTTGCTATATCACGCGCGATCCGGTGATTGGATTTGTTGATGGCGCGGAGTACGTCGATATTGCTGATTGTGGCGAACTAACCAATGAGCAAGATCAACCTTATGCCGTGGTTAATAAGTCCTTTGTCGCACTTACCTACCGCATTAATGCCCTAGCTTGGAACCAGTCTACCCTTAGCCGCCTAGCGCTAGGTTTAATCGTTTGGCTACGTCATACCAAGGGCAAGCGTAAGCACGTATTCAGAGCGAAAACCATGCTCGCTGATACTGAAATGGAAATCAGCATCGAGATACGTGGCCGTAAAGATGCGATGACCGAACCCGCCGAAGTAGACCATGAAAATACTCGCCTGTTTGCTTCCTCAATCTCTTTTGAAGTGATTGCAGAGGTTTATGAGGCCGAGTCGATCACTGTCCGTCAGGGCGCGATTGGTATGGGAGGCCGAGTCATTGAGTAATAAAGAATACTTTCTCGCCCAAAAAGTTGTCACCAACGAAAATGACATACCTATCGAGCACATTCATTCGTTTACCTACATTGAGTGCGCTTCGATGGACGGCAACAAGCTGGTTATGGAAATCATGGATCAGGCTGCCGTTTATCGGGATGACTACGGGATTAAGCGCGGTTCAGAGATAGAGGTCACGATGGCCGATGTGAACGAACGAGGCGATCAGGTTTGGATTGAAAAATTCATTGTGGCCAAGTCCACCAGCGCTGACGGCATGCTAACGGTTCAAGCGTTCCAAAAGGATGCGCACCTACTTAAAGAGCCAGTCACAACGCCTCGATTCTTTGTCGAAATGCAGCCTAGAGACATTCTGGCCGAGCTATTACCCGACCTAAAAATCGAATGTGACAGCTTTGAACGTGGCGCTACGTACCATTTAAACGCTGGTGGCACTAAGTCTCGCCTAATTCGAACAATGGCCAGAGATTACGGCTCAGCGGCGTTTATCTGCCGTGGTGTTATGCACTTTAAGTCGCTCAAGAACATGGATATGAGCGAGCAATTCAAGCTGGAACAGTCGAATCCAGAGGAAGCAGAGCACAGCATTGCGAACTACTCCATTATCGGAGAGGAAGCCCTGTTTGAGCGCGTTCTTAACCGTAACTATGCCTCTTGGGATACCGTCGAGGGCTTCCAAGGCGGTAAACGTTCGGGCGCTATGGTTATGGTTAGCGTTCCACAAGCCAAGGCGCTGAATAATCAACACATGGCCATCATCCCTATTTTGGATGTGGAGCTCACCGGAAATACTGCCTTTACGCCTCTTTCGGTGTGCTCAGTGCTATTCCATAAACGGCTACCCGCTACCGAGCTGGATGAATCCATGCCAGAGAAACAAATCATGAACCGTGTCGCCCATTGCCAACGTGGGAACCGGTATCAGTGTCGTATCGAGTTAGGAGTGCGAAATCTATGAGTGATTCGTCAGAGAACAGAACACGCACCAACGTCACTAACCGCTTGTTTGGTAGCTATCAGGCCGAGGTGGTTAATCCTGTCCATCCGAAAGGCTTGTACATGGTATCCGTTCGCTTGCTTGGCTATTGGGATGCTATCCCCGATAAAGATCTCCCCTTTGCCGAGTTTCTACTGCCATTAGGTGCAAAACCGAGTTGTGGCCAAGTCGTGCCAGTGGAAAAAGGCGATCTGGTTTGGGTGGATTTTCCTCGCAATGGCGATACCCGTTATCCCCGTATTACCGGATCGCTTTACTACGCGCCTAACTACGAATCGTACCTACCAAGCGAGGTGAACGGCGAAGCCTATCAGCCTAAACGAGCCGAGGGTGAACCCGAGCCACCAGCCTATGACCGCAAAGATGCGCTCTTTGTGCGATTTGGTTTGCGCGAGCTCATCACGCATCAAGGCGGCTACTCAGTAACGCATACCCAAAGCGGCACGGCCATTGAAATCACACCAGATGGCCAATGTGTTATCCACGTCGAGGGCAATGCATTTCGCAGCTCAACAGGGAGCACATTGGAGCAAGTCGGTGGCGCACTAACTATCAAAGTGAAAGGCGATGCAAACATCGAGGCGGGTGGTAATGCGACCGTTAAAGCGTCCGGTAAAGCCAACCTAGAGGGCAATGAAGTGACCATTAAAGCGAGTGGTAACGTCAATATCGACGCTGGTGGCCAGTTCGCTGTTAAAGCTGCCGCAGCTCCATTTACATTAGGGTAATGCACTATGCCAGCCGTAGGAATTGTAGGGAGTGTAGATAGTGGTCATGGTGGCTTTAGTCCAGGTGTTTTTGTTACTGGTCGGCCACTACTGACCGTGAATGGAATCAATGTATTAGGTACGGGTGATATATCCGTCATGCACGTAAAACCAGATAACCCGCCGCACGTTGGCGTTATTACTGGTAGTTCAAAACTTACTGTTAATGGCGTTCCGGTCGCCGTGGTAGGCGATGCCCTTGGGTGTGGCGCTACGCTGGTGAACGGTAACGACTTGATGACGATTGATTGAGGCAATTTGATGTTAGACACACAAGAGCAAATCGAGCAGTTTCGCCAGTTTTTAGACTTAGGCGGCCTCAAGGAAGCGGAGAACCTTACCCGAGGCAAATCCCTTAAGGTGAATCAGAGAAGCTATCAGGCTGCGTGAGCGAGGATATTGAGGACTACCAAGGCGCATCAAAGCTAGTCGCAACGCTTAAGGGCTTAAATGACTCAGTGAGCGCGACCGTGGCCACGTTAACGCAATGGAATGAGCACCTAGTGTTGATCACCGACCCAACCGACCTCGAACAAGTGTCTATTGGTGTGAACGTCAAACACAAGGTAGATGGCACAGAGGACAACGTACCCGCTCCGAGTATCTTGCCAATTACCAGCAAGGAAGAACTGAAAGCGCTTGAGGCAGTGATCAACGGTCTTTCTGGCCGTGTTGATGAAGCCGTGTCCCTAATGGCACAAATCAACGGCGCATTAACGCCACCAGCGCCACCAACGGGCGGTAGTGGTACGGGTGGCGGTGCAACCTTGCCGCCGCCAGTCTTACCGCCAGAGCTGGCCAACAAGGCCGATGCACTAAATGAGGTAATGGCTCCCCTTGCTGGTGGTGTGGCCAGCTCAAGCAAAGTGATTGAGGCAATGATCATTGCGTCAAAAGAGGAACGTACTTTAGCGCTGGACTACTTCACTAAGGCGATTTCGTTTACCATTTGTAGCAACCAGACGAAAAAAACGAGCATCAAAAACGCGACAGCGGAGGTATTTCCCCTGTAGAATGGTTTGGTATTTTGTAAATTTCCTATTCGTACTAAAAATTTAACAATATGAGCTATGCAATTAACCTTAACGCATACGAGCTATGCGGATTATTGTCGCTCCTTATCGTACTGGCGATTAACTTAGTTAAAGTCCGTAACGAGCTTAAAGCGACCAAGGCGCGCCTATCCTTTGTGGTACGCAAAAGCCTTAGCGTCGATGGCGAGTACATGTACGATGGATGCCGGATGAACGTGATATTTGATGCGGTACGATACAACGGAAATCAGTTTTACTTGATGCGCAACGATCAGGTAATGGCCAGCTTCCATGTAGAGCCGTATCGAGTAAGCCCTATTATTGATTACTTTAAATCAAACAAGATAGAGCCAGTTCAAAACCGACCATAATCCAAGTAAAGCCAGCGTTCGCGCTGGTTTTTTTTCTATGCGACAGGCAAAAAAAGCCGCGACAGTGAGATGGTTCGCGGCAAGTGCAGAAGCTAAATTACAGGCTTGTAAAGTTGAATGAAGTTAAAACACTCATCCAGTGTCAATGACCGCAGCTCGACTAGGACAACGAGCTGACCTAAATAATATATTTCCTATTCCGAACACAGTCAACCACTAACCCTATGTTAGTTAACTTGAGTTTGGAAATCCGAAAATGAAAAAAGTCTGTGTTATTGTTGGTCATAGCTTCAAAGATGGTGGCGCATACAATAAATCATTCGGAATTAATGAATACACATACAACCATCCCCTAGCCAGCTTATTGGCCGCCGAGCTACATAAGCGAGACATTCTTCCAGTGATCATGTATCGAGACACCTACTCACGGATGATCGGTGATGTGAACGAATCGGGCGCTGACTATGCCATCGAGTTACATTGTAACAGCGTGGCCAATAAGTCAGTTCAAGGTTCAGAGACATTGCATTGGCATAAGTCGGACAAGAGTCAAGCACTTGCTCAGCGCCTACAAAAAGCGGTGGCTGGACTTATCGGACAGCGTGATCGTGGCCTTAAGCCTATCTCGAACACTGGTACTGATACTCGCGGTTGGCGTTTCTTGATGAAAACCAAAATGCCAGCCGTGATTTTGGAGCCGTTCTTTTTGTCTAACGACGAGTCGTTACAAAAGGGATTGGAACTGCGCGAAAAGCTAGCCGTAGCACTGGCAGAAGCGTTCGCAGAACACATTAAAGAGAGCAACTAATGATGGGACTAGCAAAAGTGTTTACAAGTAGTCTATTTAAGAGCGCCACCAGCGAGAAAGTAGGTGGCATTATCCACGAACTGACCGAGTTTGGTGATCGTGTGTTTACCAGTGACGAAGAACGCAAAGAGTTTGCCTACAAACTGGCAGAGCTTGAAGCGGCCAGCTCTAACACATTGGTACGTACTGGACGCGCCGCTATGATGTGGAGCATCGCGCTGGTGGTCATTTATCAACTCATTGTTCGTGACTTTTTGGCCGTTTTCTATGGAGTTGAGCTTCCAAGCTTAGAGACTGACACACAAGAGCTACTAAGCAACGTGTTCGGCTTTTTGGCAGGAACCCTATAACAACTGAAAATTTTTTAAAATTTTTTTAGATGCCCTTTCCTATCCCCTTTTCTCTCAACAAAAACACACGATCAACGACATAGAAATCCCCTGTCGTTACCATTCCCACAAAAGCGCACAAAAAGACACAAATTCATTATATAACAATAAGTTAAACGCAACTTTACCCCTGTTTTTTTCGCAATAAATCTTAATTACTATCCGAAATTGAGCGAATTTTTACCGCTTTTTTGCGGCTTAACGATTCCGAACACACTCAATTAATAACTAAGGTTTATTTACATGGCAGATAAACGTTCTAACTTCAACAAACGCATTGAGGCGATTCATTTAGGCGCTCAAGCAATGCGTAATCTGTGTATCGAATCCCAATTCGATTCACAAACAGGCATGTTTCTAACTGACGACAATTCTCGTGGCGCGGCTATTTTGTCAGCCATTGCGAATGAGCCTATGTTCGAGTCAGTGTCTCAAGAAACAGCGGTTGGCATCGTATCAGGCATGCAGTCTGCGGTACGTGAATACGAAAAGACTTACGGCCACCTACCTAGCGATGAGCTAATGGCATCAGCTCACGCAACTATGCGTAACATGATGACGCTAGAGGGCGCTAAGCGCGATGGCTCAACAGGCGCAATGATGCTTGAGTCTATCAACCAGTCTCTATCAACATCAGAGGGTGTTGAAATCCGCGCGAAAATGGTTGGCCTAGTGCTGCCTGTTCTTCTAGAAACAGCAACACTTGACGCTGTAACCATGATCCCAGCGGGTGCGAACGAAGTTGAGATCTTCAAAGTGTACCGCCGCACTGGCTCAAACTTTGGTGACTTCGCTGCGGGTACTGAAATCGACCAAGCAACGGTTGGCCAATACTCGTCTATGCGTCAGCGCTACAAGTTTGTCGCTGAACAGCAACCAGACGGCACTAAGACAACTCACGTCTTTGACTCTAAGACTGACCTACAACACACCAAGTTTGAAATCCCATTCACGAAGACATCTGTTTCCCTATTTATTAACCATAAACGTGTGGCTCGCGACCTAGACAGCAACGGTAGTCAAATAATGACAGGTACTCACAATGGTATGGTTATTAACTGTCAGATAGACCATGCAAAAGGCAAAGTTACCGTCACTCCAACATCAGCCCTATCAGCAGGGACGATTCTGCACATCGAGTTCGAAGTAGACATTGAAAGACGCCCTGACCTGATCCCAACTATCGATCACGACATGGACTCTCGCACGCTACGCCCACGTCAAAACGCAATCGCAGCAGACGCGACTATCCAAGCGATGTTCACAATGCAACGCGAGTTTGGCCAAGATCTGAAATCTCTACAGATGAGCCACATGCGCAACACATTGGCATCGGAAAAAGCGACTCGCCACCTAGTAGATATGGACTTTGCTTGTACGCGCGAAGAAACATTCAATATCTACGTAGCAGCTGGTGAAGATTGGCGTCTACATCGTGAACGTCTAAACGAAGTTCTTCTAAACGTTTCTACGAAGATCCTACAAGCGACTCGCACAACTGGCATGACAGGTATCTTTGCTGGTACTGGCGCGTCAACAATCCTTAAGTCTCTTGGTGCTCCGTATTTCGTTGCTCCGGCTAACTACCAACAGAAAAACGCTATCCACTACGCGGGTAAATTGTTCGGTATGTGGAAAGTGTTCGAGTGTCCGGTAGTTATCGGTACGAACGACATGCTTTGTTACGGTCGCGGTTCTTCTCACTCAGAAGCGGGTTACGTAGCGGGTGATGCGATCGCAGCAACCATGTACACACATCCAATCGGCAAAGGTCTAGTAGCGTCTAACACGCTATACGAATTGGCCTACGGCGAAATCCATCCATTCGACGGAGAAGACTACTTCTACCGTGTGAAACTTATCGACGAAGCTCCTGTAGCAGCAGCGGCATAAGGCAAGTAAGCGGCAGTCTTACGGGCTGCCGCTCTTGGGGGATTCGATGAAAGAAACGATCGTTTTAATCACCAACCACACACCAAAGGAAATCACGGTACAGGGTCACGTTATGCCGCCACTGGCCAAAGATCTCCCTCTCTCAGTTTTCAACGTGAACCGCTTCAAACACGAAGTGGAAGCGGCCTATCCAAACGGCCTCGTTTCGGTTCGCCTTGAGCCAACGGTTTTACCAGAAGTTCAAACGAAACCAGACACAGCCACCAGCGACAAAGGCACAGCGCTATCAGCACTTGAGCTAAGCGCAAGCGTTGAAAAAGCCCTGATTAACCACGGTGTGACAACGGTTGAGCAACTAACCGAAATGACGAAAGACAACGTGATTGCGGTGAAAGGTATTGCTCAAGCGGGTTTGCAAGAAATTGTAGACCAGCTTGCAGCACAGGATCTAACGCTGAAAGAGACAGAGAATGAGTAAGATTGAATTTTCAATGGATAACGTCTCACAAGTTGCGGTTGCGCCAATTAACGCTGACTCGACAACTAAGCAAGGCACTGGCTCTAACCAGCTAGTGTTTGGCGGTGTGATTGTGTCTCAAAAAGGTAAGCCGTTCGAGGTTATTCCGGTAACTGCGGCTAACTTCCTAGATAAGCTAGGTAAACCTTACCACTCAAGCCTTGGCAAACTGGCTGACGGCATGCGCGTTCTTGATGAAGCATTGCGCGGCGGTAATGGCTATGTGGTTCGTGTCGTACCAAAAACGGCAACCTATCCATCTATCAAGTTAACCAAACCAGCAGACGAAGTAACGATCACAAATGAAGCGATCAACTACTCGGCTGACCTGTCACTTGAAGATGGCGAATTTTTAGCGATCGCTATCAAAGACGGTGCTCAATCCGACAACCGCTCTATCACGCTTGCGAAAGCAGACGAAGCGACTTACGGCGCTGGCATGTTCACTCTTACCCTAGAGGAAGAACAGGCGGCTGGTGGCTCTGTAGTGCTAGAAGAATGGGTTGTATCCCTAGAGCCTACAGCAGTAGACCAAATGGGTAGCGCTGCGTTTATCGAGACTGTTCTTGAAGAACGTTCGCAGTACCTAACTTGTCGTATCGATGCAGAAGTAGCGAAACGCGAAGTTACTGCAATTGCTAAAACCAAATTCACTGGCGCAACCAACGGCAATATTAGCGACATTACGGCTGAAGATTACCAGAAAGCAGTGAAAGCACTACGCACTACCGTTTACAGCTACAACTACGTTTGTGGTTTGGGCTGCTACGAAACAGCGGTAATCACTGACCTAGCGCAAATCTGTAAAGACAAACGCATTTCTGGCTACTTCGATATTGATCCTCGCCTAACGCACGAAGCGGCATTGGAGTTCAAAAAAGGTCTGAACTTCAACAACCATCGCGCTTCATTCGTGCATATCCCTTACCAAGCTAAGTGTCGTTTCTACGGCAACATGGCGGTATGGGGCGGCTCGGGTATCGGCTTTGCAGCTAAAGCGCTTGGCGTTGCTAAGACCTCTCCGGTCGGCGGTTGGCACTACACACCAGCAGGTGTTGAACGTGCTGTTATCCAACGTACTGGCCTAAAACCAATCCAAGGTGCTGGCGAGCCTAACTACCAAGAAATGTACAAGGCACGTCTAAACAAACTAGGCACAGACGAAAACGGCAACCTGTTTATTGATGACTCCCTAACGGCATCTGCGGCTGAAAACTACCTACGTTTTGAGCAAGTCGTGTCTATTGCTGACGCTATCTCACGCGACTTCTACGCACTAGGTAATCGCCTAAAACACCAACCTGACGGTGCAACGCTTGAGGGTCTAACTGACGGCATGGCCAGCATCCTAGAGGGCTATGAAGCCGTTGGTGCGCTAGTGACACCTCGTAATCCAAACCAAGACGGCGAAAGCGCTTGGACACTGGAAATCAAGCAAGTCGAAATCGACTACTGGAAAGTCACTTGGTCGTTCTGTCCAACTGGCTCAGCGCGTCGAATCCTTGGTGAACCTGTACTAATCCGTTAATCAACAAAAGAGCAAGAATAGAATGAAATCAATGTTTTCTGAGGGTTCTGTTCTTGCTCGCCCATTTGTGATGCCACAAGTGGCCGAGCAGGAACAAACTGAAACTGCATTTTTTGAGTCTGTAACAGAAGACCAACTTCTTGAGTCAATCAACCGTGCATCAACCATCATGGCTCGCCAAGACGCAGCAGCGGCTTGTGTTCAGTGGGTTAACGGTGGTGACAGCTCAATCGACAACCTAGACGCAATGCTATTTGGCATGGCTGGTGGCGATGACGATGCAGAGCTAACCGATGGCCAAGCAGCACTATACGAATCGCTACAAGAAGCGGCTAGCGAGTTCATTGCTCAAGTTGGCCAGCCAAAAGAGGGCGACATGCTAGAAGCTCTGGAAGATCCAGAAGCAGCAGATCGCATCTTTGAATCCCTAGAGCGTGGCCTAGACAACGTGGACTCAGACGAAGCGATTGCAGAGTTCGCCGTTCGTGAATCCATGATGCTTGAAGCGCTTAAGAAAGTGATCCGTGACGGCAAGGTAACTTACATCAAAACCAATCGCCGTAAGCGCCGTATGAGTGCAGCACAAAAAGCAGCACTTAAGAAAGCGCGCGCGAAAGCTCACAGCTCAGCGGCTAAAGCAGCTCGCAAAAAGTCTAACCGCATGCGCGATTCTCGCGGTATGGACAAGTAAGGGTAAGCAATGGCTGTTATTGTCGGCGTACCTAATGATGATGGCGTGTCTATCCACAATAAATGCGCCATTACACAAGTCATAGGCGGTCAAGAGGTTACGGTCATTGGTTACATGACTGATGAGTGTCAGCTTGCCTTTAGAGCGATATGGGAAGCGCCGTTTGAGGGCGATTCCGTGGGTAACATCAATGCCCTAGATAAAACGTCCTCAGTCGCGCAAACCGTGTCGGATAAGACGAGTAAAACACTATGGAACAGTCAGCAAGTTTGGCAAGGAAACGAACCGCCAGAAATCACAGCAACGCTGAAATTTGTCGCGTTCACCAATGCCAAATCAGAGGTTAATGATCCCATTAAATACCTGGCTCAGATGATCAGTCCCGAGCTCCAAAATACTGTTCCAGTCAGTTCCGATGGCCTTGGTGGCCGTGTTCCAAATGATGCGAGATTCAAGATTGGCAAAGCGCTCAATCTACCTATGCGTATTAGCGAGGTGAGTTATGACATTAACGCCCCTAAGACGCGAGACGGCAATTTCGCTTACAACACGGTAACTATTACCGCCGCTCCTAAGCAAATGATTAATCAGTCACAGATTCCAAACCACTTCCAATAGAATAGGTGTAATTATGGCCGGAGCATTTAACGCAAAAGGCGATATGAATTTCTTGAAACAGAAATTCACTAAGAACGTCCAAGCTGGCGAAAAGATGATGGGTACAGAGTTCGAAATGAAAATCGAAGAATACCCAAATATCAGCGTTTTGGTTCGTTCTACTCAGTTTCCAGCAATGGGTCGTGCAGACGTAGAAGATTTTGGCCAAATGGGCTTGGGCTACATCCAAAATGGTGCGCTTGAGAACAAAGGCGAAATCGCGGTGACGTGCGTAGAAACGATCACAGGTACAGTGCTAGAAATGCTACGTGAGATCGTTCGTGAAAAGAAAATGGTCACTGTCGTTATCGAGTCTACGCCAGAATCAACTAAGGGTAAGGGTGCAGCCTCGCATCGATTCCGTTTGGAGCACGTAAAAGTACGTTCAGACGTGATCGACCTATCGACAGAAGATTCAGCAGCACTTGTTAAGCCAGCTATCACACTGCAATACAACTGGGTAGATTTCTAATCGCCAACCAGTCCTATTCTATTCCCTACAAAAAGGCCGCCAGTTTGGCGGCTTTTTTGATGCTCTTAAGCTTTGGTTAGCCTATCTTTCAAGTCGGCTGGTGCAATGTAGGTATTCTCGTTGCCATCCTTTGATTTGAACAGCAATTTCAGCTCCACCAGCTTCTCAAGATACTTGCGCGCAGAGGTATGAGACACGTCAAAATCAGACTGAATTTCCTTAACTGAAAAGACACGTCCGGCTGTTTCTAATCCCTTGGCCAGAATCACAATGTGCGGCAGCTTCAACACATCCTTAAGCTTGGAGTCGTCTAGCAGCTCGCGCACCTCTCTCGTATCTTCAATTTTAGATTTGATGTACTCGTTAAAGCGCTCAATCGCCTTAATGATGACCGTTAACTGGTAGTCCACAAAGTGCGTTAAGTCGTTGTCGTCCGTTTCGGTGTAAACGTAGCTTCTAACGTACTTGGTTGACGCGAGTTTTAGTGGAGCAGAGATCGAGACGTACTTAAAGTTCTCATAACCATGCTTAAGGATGAACCAATAGAAAAGCG
Source organism: Vibrio sp. A1-1 (assembly GCF_021728175.1). Lineage (NCBI taxonomy): Bacteria > Pseudomonadati > Pseudomonadota > Gammaproteobacteria > Vibrionales > Vibrionaceae > Vibrio > Vibrio sp. A1-1. The sequence continues at coordinate 3,501 of NZ_JAKKCL010000019.1, read as the reverse complement.
CCCTAGCCGTTCTCCCGTTGCCGTCCATGAATGGATGTATGTAGCCAATCATAAAGTGCAGAATACAACCCTTAACGATTGGGTTAATAAAATTGGTGCTGGTGGTATGGTCGGTATTAGCGAAGTCACATAGTTGCTCGATGAGCTTCAAAACGTGCTCATGTTCGGGCGCTTCGTGAACAATATCGCCAGTGGCCACGTCTCTAACCATGACCGCATCCGTTCTGTATTGGCCAGCAACGTGCTCATTCTCTAACACGCCATCGGTGGCAATGTCATTAAACCCGCTAATCAATTCTGGTGTGAGCTCTACATCCTTAAGATCATCGGCCATCATGATCAAACGCCAGTTATTGATAATCATACGTTCGGAGTCATCTTTAGGCTCACGTTCTGTTTCAAGCATTTCCTTAGCGACTTTACGCGTTGTGGCCGCTCCCTCCAATTGGGCGCTGCTAATGGCTTCTTCCATGATCACGCTTTTCACTAGGTGCGCCTTTTTATCTTGCGCAGATAGCGGCAAATCTTCTAATTTGAGCTGTTTATCGATACGGAATAGCTTAGCGTCGAGACTGGCGGCACTAAGTTGGAACGGATTGCCCTTTTCATCAACAAGCGAAATGTCGTTAAGGCTACGTCTAATTTTTAGGGCATGCCAAGCATAGTTCTTTTGGTCGCGTTTAAACTCTTTTGAACGGTACTGAAAGTCATTCCAATGCAAGTAGTTACCGCTACTGTCAAACCCGTATTTAATTGGGTCTAGCTTGTCGATTAACTCTACTACTTTAATGAAATCAGTGGGTTTTGCTGGTGGGACGCTAACTCCCGCAATCTTTCTGCTCATCTCGTGAAACTTTTTTTAAATGTTTAATGAATCCAGTATTGCACACAGGCAGTGAGAGTCAATCGCTTATCTATCTAAGAATTGTAAGAGGTGTAATGCTTTGCTGAATACTTTCAATAGTACAGTTGCTCCCTTAACTGCCATCCCGAGCAATCAATATTTGATGCCAGTGACCAACTGATCTGCTCCATCCAGACTGGACACTTCATTAAGCGACATTTTGTTGTTCAAAGTTAACTGGGCTTAGATACCCAAGAGCACTGTGCCTTCTCATCCGATTATAATCAACCTCTATATACTCGAAGATCGTTTGGCGCATCTGGTCTCTCGTCATAATGGGCTCATATTGGATCGCTTCCACTTTCATAGAAAGGAAGAAGCTCTCACTCAACACAAGCATTGTCCCAGCAATTTCCTTTCCTACTCATACTTTCTTCTAGATTATAAGCAGTTATGAGATCTCGATAATCTTTTGAGCAGTACTGACTACCTCGATCACTATGAACGATAACCTGCTCGGGGAATCCGCGACGGAACAACGCCATTGATAGCGCATCACAGACCAGCGTAGCCTTCATTCTGGTATCCATAGACCATCCAATTACTTGTCTTGAGTAAAGGTCAATAATTACCGCCAAGTACAGCCAGCTTTCGCTTGTCGCTATATATTTAATTTGTCTTTTAATTCTTCAACAGGTATTGGGGGGCTTAGATAGAAACCTTGGGCTTGTTCACAGCCTAACTCTTCAAGAATTCGTAACTGGTGATCGGTTTCTACTCCTTCCGCAACGACTTGAATTCCGAACCCTTTTGCAATGTCGATAATCCCTGAAGTGATCGCTCTTGAACGATAATCAACCGCAATATCTTTGATGAAACCACGATCTATCTTGATTTCATCGACGTCGAGTCTATTGAAAATTCTAAATGAGGTATAACCGACCCCAAAGTCATCGATAGAGAACGCTACACCACACCTTTTCATTTTTGTTACTAGGCTTGCACACTTTTCTATATTCTTAAGTGAGGCTGTCTCTGTGATTTCAAGGCATAGGTATTTTGAAAGTTCAGTGTCTTGATTTAGCTGATACTCAATTTGATGAATACCCTCAGTGCTATTTAGCTCAGTCGCTGAAATATTTACAGATACGCTTTGGATGACACGGCCTAGGAGCTGAGCTTCTTTAAGTTGCTTTGATGCTTGCTTGATTACTAGCTTCGTTAAAGCGCTACTAAGATTATTTTCTTCTGCCAGCGTGACAAATACTGATGGAGATATATCTCCGTATTGAGAGTGGGTCCAGCGAGATAGCACTTCAACTCCCGTCATTCTCTTGTCTTTTAGGCGATATTTTGGTTGAAAGACTATCTGTATTTGCTCTTCTTGAATCGCATGACGCAACTCTATAATCATGCGTTGTTTTTGGAAATCTTCTTCAGCGAGTTTTTTGTCGTGGTATCGGATAGTATTTTTTGTTTTTTTTGCCTGAGCTAGAGCATATTTTGCCGACGACATGAGTTGCTTGACACTCTCTCCATCATACGGGTAGAAGGCCACACCAATAGAGCATGTCACATCAATTTCATGATTTTTTGCATGTTGATTAAACTGCTTTTGAACGCGAGCTAAGTGCAGAGCTATTTGATTTTCATCATGCATTCTTACCAAACAAGCAAACCCATCAGAGTGTATTCGTGATGAGAGAAGAGGAAAGACCGTATGAGAGTCAATAGATTGTGCGATATCCTTTAAAAACTGACTACTTTTCGTAAAACCGAGGCGATCGGCTATGGGTTTAAAGTTATCAATATCAAGAAGAAAAAGAACGTAGTGCTCATCTTCTTTGGCATTTTGGATTTTTTGTTCTAGGCAGCGAAAAAATACCAAAGGGCTGTGTAAACCTGTTACAGAGTCAATGTCATTCGCCTGTTCAAGTTCTCGATTGTTCTTTTTTACCAGTCCCCACAGCAATAAAGATGTGACCACTATAAATAACATTCCCTTCAGTGATTGAACCAAGGTATAGACTTGTGTATTGCTCGATAGGAGTTCTACTGCTTTATCTGACAACCAAACCCATAGCGACGCAAACACAAAGTAGGTAAAAACGAACTTAGTGGAGGATTTTATATCTCTTTTCATATTTACCACAGTATTATTATTAGAAGTGGACCCCAATGGTTGGACACATAAGCTAATTCCTTAAGTGGTTGATCCAGCTCATGCTGCGTATCTCTGCCTGCCGAAGTAGGCTTCATCAGGGGTAAGGTTATTGAGTCCCTGATGGTTACGCTCCTCATTATAAAACACCATGTAGTGACCGATTTCAAGCTCGGCTTCACGAGGTGTGGTATAGGCTTTTAAGTAAATCCCCTCATATTTCAGGCTTCGCCATAATCGTTCGATGAAAACATTGTCGATCCAACGACCTTTCCCATCCATGATGATCCGTACATTATGGTCGATCAACTTCTGTGTGAACTCAGTGCTGGTAAACTGACTGCCTTGATCTGAATTGGAGATATCGGGCCGAGATTTCGCAGCCAATTTAGGAATAAACTGCTTCATACAGAACACCAAGAAGCTTAAGCAGCCGAGTCTGATGCTCTTGAACACCCGTTATGAAGCTTTGGCCGCCAAATTCGAGTGTGTCGAT
>NZ_JAKKCL010000018.1:0-99429 GCF_021728175.1 Vibrio sp. A1-1 | reverse complement strand
GGTTCAGATAACTCGTTTCCGCTCGACTTGCATGTGTTAGGCCTGCCGCCAGCGTTCAATCTGAGCCATGATCAAACTCTTCAATTTAAGATTTTGTTCGGCTCAATGAATACTGAACATTACATAACGTAATGTTTGAATTGACTGTGCTGAATCCGAAGATTCAATGGTCACTTCGTTTCATTGAAACCTAATTTGAAACCGAAGTTTCTAATTGGATTATCATCAACGAGTGCCCACACAGATTGATAGGTCTATATTGTTAAAGAGCTTGCTTTTCGATAAGTTTTCTCTCAAAGCGGAGGTGCATTCTAGCGATTTGGTTGTTAGTGTCAAACACTTTTTTCAACTAATTTTTCGTAGAACCTTTTTACCTCTTCGACCCTGCTGAAGCCTTGTGGCGTCTGCCGTGTCGATGGATGCGCATTATAGGGATAAGATTTTCTTTGGCAATACTAAAAATACATTTTTTCTAAAAAAACATGCCAAGTGGATACTTTCCATCCAACCTCAAAATTACCCCGAAATAACACTCAAGATTTCTACAGCTTACCCACAAAAATATGTGGATAACTACTCATCACTATCGAAGAAGTAAGAAATGCGTGAACGCGGATTAAGATACTCTTTGATTTTCTCCGGCAATTTAGACGGATGAACCGCGTTAACTATCTTTATATCCTTTGATGCAAGATCAATGATTGGCGCCTGCGTCCTTGGCACTGATGGGTCGTAAACCAATACATTTGGGAATAATAGATGCGATGCATTCACTGAGATAACCAAGCCCACCATATTATTGGAAAGCTGAACCACAGTGCCTGGAGGAAACACGCCCATAAACTTAATCAGGATATTCAGGTTTTCTTCTTTATATAGGTGTTTACAGTTCTTATATAAATGAGAGAGTGCGGTATAAGGAATTTTTTGCTCTGAGACTATAGGTGTATGACACAAGTTATCAAATGCGTTAGCTACAGCAATAATTTGAGCAAACTCGTTGATCTCATCTCCTTTCAGACCTTTGGGATAGCCAGACCCATCTCTTAGTTCATGGTGCTGTGCAATCACAACTCTCGCAACCTCGGGAAAACCTTCTATTTGACTCGCAAGGTCTACTCCATATTTGGTGTGCAACTTTAAGTAGTTAATTTCTGGTTCCGTCAGCGGTGCTTGCTTTCTTAATATTGCGGTAGGAATTTTTATTTTACCGATATCGTGGAATAGCGCTGAAAATGAAAGCTCTTTCAACTGCGCAGCTGAGTACCCGTTAGCACGGCCAATCATCATGGCGATAACAGCAACGTTCAACGAATGGAAATAAATATCTTCAAACTCATTTTTACCGTTCATCAGATGTAGAGTGACATTATCATCACACATTAACTTCTCGACGATATCTTCAATAAGAAGCTTTGCTTCATCAACGGCAGCTGTTGGACGATTGCGAATTTTCGTCATGACTGAGCGCATACGCGCAAGAGAGCGCTCAAACTCTTTTTCGCACTGAATAACGCGTCGACGATACGCACTTAACTTTTCTATGCGGTTTTGTTTTTCTTGCCAAAGTTTTTGAGTTTCATGATCTAGCGACGCTTCATTCGTTACTCTATCAGCTTGTATCTGGTCGACTGGAAGTGGTGCGGCATCACTTTGCTCTGGATTAAAGTAAACGAACTTTACACCGAGGTGACGGATCATCTCGACTTGTTCTTGATCTTTAATCTTAAAACTATTGAGTAGAAAAGGGTGATCGTTCCACTTTAGCGGAAGACGGATATGTAATCCGGGTTGAATACGATCGACCGTAAGTTTAATGGCTGCCACTTATTCACTACTGATTTACGTTGCCTAAGAGAGTTAGAATACTAGTAAATTTTGTGAATAAATTCATCAGTAAGTATCAAAACATCAGATGGTCATTTCTAATTACTCATTTAATGAGCAAAAGCAAGCTACTTTAAGGTTCGATCTGCTTTGCGTATTTTAAGCTGAGCCTCGAACGTTGGCTTATCTATTATTTCTTGACCTTTGACTAATCCCATTAATGTTTGTACCGCTACACGGGCCATATCACTGATAGGAAAGTGCACTGCCGACACTGTAGGATAAAGGCTTTCACAAAGGTCGACACTGTCAAAGCTAGTTAAAGAGATTTGCTCCGGTACTGAAATATTGTGCTCGTGTAAGTACTGCATTGCACCGACCGTCATTTCCTCACTGCAAGAAAAGACTGCAGTAACTTCAGGGTGTCGTTGTAAAATTGCAGCCATTGCATCATAACCACTTTGCCGACCATAATTCCCTTCTTCACACCAGCTTTCGTCAATATCGATACCTGCATCCTTCATCGCGTCAACGTACCCAAGCTTTCTTAATAAACTATTATGACGTTGGGATGGACCGGTAATACAGGCGATTTTTCTATGACCACCAACTAAAAGATGCTCGACGGCAATACGGCTTGCATGATGATGATTAAAAGTAACGCAACGCTCTTCTATTCCTTCAACATAGCGATCCAGAAGAACGAAAGGCGTAGGCTGTTTTGCTAATTCACGTAAATCATCATCTGACAAATAACGACTATGGAGGACATAGCCATCACAACGCAGATCATTAAAACGCTGAATGGCTTCCTTTTCACCTTCTGCAGAATGATGTCCTTGAGCGGTAATCAGAAACTTTTTATGAATATCCAGCTCAGTCTGAACCTGCTCCATCATCTCTCCAAAGAAGCCCCCCGTATAGTAAGTCACCAATAAGCCAACCATATTACTGGATGAGGTTGCGAGTGAACGAGCAATCGCACTCGGGCGATAATTCAGTTGCGCCATAGCTTGCTCTACTTTTTTTCGAGTTTCTTCGCGAAACTTCCCCTCCCCATTAATGATTCGAGAAACGGTAGAGCGATTTACACCGGCGAGTTCGGCGACATCTTTAATCCTTGCCATAATGCTATTGGGTCCAACTGCAATTGTTATTAAATATCCGTTTGTGTAGAACGGCTGCCAGCAATTCGTAAGGTGCTTATAGGGGGCGAAGCTGGCAGCCTTTAATCATACACCGACCATTTGATTGGTAGAAACGAGCTCAGAGTAATCCGTGACAGCTATACCATGTTGAGCTAACTGTTCTTTTAAAATGGGAGAGGTTAGAACTTGTAACTCTAGCTCTCGCTGAAGCGCATAACCACTCTTTAAAATCAGCGCTTGATCGGCCTCTGCCGGGTGGCACATCACCTCAACCAAATCATAGTTTGTCTTTAGACTCAATAAATGCGCCATCAAACCATCTAAACTTACTTTTTGATCGTAAAACTCGTCAGTAAAGACATACCTTGTTGTCATCGATTCTTGACACAAGCCAGTGCCCCGCAGTGGCACTCGGTATTCACTCGCTACCTCTTTAATAACGGGCAAAATTTGAGGGTGAGTATGCGCGTGATGATGGCTATCTAAGTGGCTTAGCTCTAACCCAAGCGATAAAAAATGTTCCACCTGAGCTTTTGCTTCGTCATAAATGACCTGAGTTTCGAAGTCCTGCTTACCCCACAGTTCGTCGTATTTGATAAAATGCGCTCGACCGTTGGTCAAATTAGGGTGCCCAGTTAGAGGCACTCCCGCTGTAAACCTAAGATGAACGCCAATTCTCAAGTCTGGATTATGGCGAGCCAACTCTAAAGCATGTTTCTCAGCATCCATACCGACCATCATGGTGGTTGAATGAACAACACCTTGCTGATGAGCTTTTACGATGCCGTTATTTACACCTCTCGTTAAACCAAAATCATCAGCATTAAAAATGACTTTCATTGGCGTGCTTCCTTAGTACTACAACGTCGTTAGTTTAAATTGAGGTAAATACGGAGCGTTCACCGCCAGAATATCATCCAGAATTGACTTGGCACGGCCAATGTCAGGCACCAATGGGTTGTTGGTTAGTGCCATGAGCGCTTTGTCATAATTACCTTCAACAGCAGCGTCTATTGTCAACTGTTCATATGCTTTGACTTGATAGAGTAGTCCTTTGATATTGTTTGACAGCTCACCAACCGCAAGAGGTTTCGCGCCCCAACTACCAATCACCGCGCTACACTCAATCACAGCATCGTCAGGGAGGCCGTTAATCGCTCCGTTATTTAAGACGTTAACAACATGAATACTATTACGATTGTTATAAATTGAATCAACCAAGTTTAGTGATGCATCTGAATAATAAGCCCCACCCCGCTCTTCTAACTCTTTCGGCTTATGATCGAGATTAGGATCTTGATAGAGCTTGAATAGCGCATTTTCTGTTTCCATTACCTGCTCAGCACGAGTGCCCTTTTCACCCGCGCTTTGTTTCTCTTCAGCGAGCATAGCATCGGTTTGATAGAAATAACGATGGTAAGGACATGGTATCGCCCCCAGCGCTTTTAGAAATGCGGGATCCCACGGTTCTTCCCAGATGTTCTTCATGCTGAAGTTAGCACCATCACCGACTTTCTCTAATACTGTTTGAGTAATATCTTCTCCATTGAGCCATGCTTTGTGCACCCAAACGAGATGGTTTAATCCGGCAAACTCAAGTTGTAGCTCTTTTGGCTCGCACTCCATCATTTCTGCGATCATCATTTCCATCGAAACCGGCACATTACATAAACCAATACTCTTTACTTTGGTGTACTTACTGACGGCTTCAGAGACCAAACCCGCAGGGTTGGTGAAGTTGAGCATCCATGCATTGGGTGCCAACTCTTCAATATCTTTACATATATCAAGAATAACCGGGATGGTTCGCAGTGCTTTAGCAAACCCACCTGGGCCTGTTGTTTCTTGACCGATGACGTCGTATTTAATTGGAATTCGCTCGTCATTAGCACGAGCAGCAAGGCCACCCACACGGAACTGCGTCATCACAAAGTCCGCATCTTTTATCGCAGCACGACGATCAAAGTCTGCTTTTATCTCAATCTTTGCACCTGCTTTATCAACCATTCGCTGCGCTAGACCTTTGATAATCTCAAGCTTCTCAGCTCCTGACTCAATGTCCACAAAATGAATCTTCTTAACGGGTAAATATTCTAAGCGCTTAATAACCCCTTCAACCAGTTCAGGGGTATAGCTACTACCACCGCCAATAATGGCAAGTTTGATCGCCTCTCTAGACATTTTTCTCCCCTTATTTGTTCGAGATTTTTTTGTTCAGTGCAACGATTTCTACAGCCATTTCTTGAGCCAAAATCGTGGTCATTAAGTGATCTTGAGCATGTACCATCACTAACGTCATCGGGACTTTCCCTTCCCCCTGATCTTCCTCAATCAACTGAGTCTGAATTAAGTGGGCTTTGTTAATGCACTCTCTTGCTTGAGAGAGCTTCTCCTCAGCCGCATCAAAATCTTGTTCTCTAGATAAACGCAACGCCTCGTAGCTCAAACTTCTGGCTTCGCCAGCATTACAGATGATCTCCATCACAACCAATTCTTGTTCCATCATTTTCTCTCCGAAAATCGGGCCGCGGTAATTGCGGCCCATTAAGCACCGTTAAGCAGTAACACCTTCACCTGAAGGTTGTGTCTCATCCTTAGTTTCTTTCGTCGTTGGTAGTTCTTGCTCCAACATTTGCTTCTCAAACATTTTGAAGAATGGGAAGTAGATAATTAGATCAAGAATCAATAAACCAATGACGAGCAATATTGGAGAAAAGGTCCAACCGCTACCCCACGAAGCACCTATCAGTGCTGGTGTTGTCCAAGGCGTTGTAGCGACCCCCATACCCACAAAGCCGACATGCACAGCAAAGTACGCTATCGTAGCGTTGATGACTGGAGCGAAGACGAACGGGATAAACAAGGTCGGGTTCATCACAACTGGGCTACCGAAGATCACAGGTTCATTGATTTGGAAGAAGCCAGGCACCGCACTCATTCGACCAATACTCTTAAGGTGAACAGAACGGCTAAATGACATCAGCATAACAAGAGCAAGTGTTGCACCAGAGCCACCGATAAAGATGTAAAAATCCCAGAAAGGCTGAGTAAATACGTTTGGAATCGGTTCACCTGCAACAAAGGCTTCGATGTTGGCACCAATGTTGGTCAAGAAAATTGGAGAAAGCAGCCCCACAACAATTGCAGCACCATGGATACCCGCAAACCAAAGTAGTTGGCAAAGCAATAGAGCGCCAATAATGGCAGGCAATGAGTTAGACGCACTAATTAAAGGCTTAAAAACTGCCATGACCGCATCTGGAATCAACATGTCGTACTGGGTTTGCACGAAAAGGCTAAGTGGATATAAGGTAATGAATATCGCTAAGACTGGTAACAGTACTTCAAATGATCGTGCAATCGCCGGTGGAACTTGCTCTGGCATGCGAATCGTAATGTTGTGTTTTTTCATAAAACGGTAGAGCTCTACCGAGAAGAATGCACACATCACAGCAGTGAAGATCCCTGTTCCTCCCATATGTGACATAGACAACGCGCCATCTTTAGCAGGGGCCGCGATGAGTAAAAAAGACATCAGCGACAATACAGCACTCGTGATCCCATCCATCTTGTAAGCCTTAGCTAAGCTATAAGCAACGCCGAGCGAAACAAAAATGGTCATGATCCCCATCGACATGTTGTAGGGCATCATTATGGTATCAAAATGTGTGGTGGCGAAATCGAGCCAAATTCGACCAAAAGTAAAGGTCGTGTCTTCGGCAAATGGTGGGAATGCAAAAATCAAAATGAAACTACCGACAATAATAAACGGCATTGCAACTATAAAACCGTCTCTCATTGCTCGAACATGGGGCTGATTCCCCACTTTTGCTGCTATAGGGGCTATATGCTTTTCGACTGCGCCTATAATTGCGTCATAAAGCTTCATAGAATCCATCCTTATTTTAGGCAAAAGAATCCCGCATCAAATATTTATATTTGATGTACAGTTATCTTTTTTAATTTAAAACTATGGTTTAGTTAATTAATTCTAATGCTTGCTCTAGTACTTCCTCTCCCTTCATCATTCCATAATGCTGAGGAGAAATCGCATCAATGTTTTTACCATGCTCTTGCGCCGTTTTTCTTAGCTCTTCTAGCTGAAAACGTACTTGAGGCCCGAGAAGACAAACATCGTACTCTTTAATTGCATCTTCAAATGCATTCACTGACATCGCATCAATTTTGCACTCAATTCCTTTATTTTCAGCAGCTTGCTCCATTTTTTTAACAAGCATACTGGTTGACATCCCTGCGCTACAGCATAAAAGGATCTTTTTCATAGCCTTACTCCCGTTGTGTAAATTTCAACCTGCAAAAACTGTAGCAAAAATAACCAAGACAAAAAAGCGCAACCGGTTGCATTATTCGTGAACACTATCCCAATTTAGAAAATACGACCTGTTTTTTAGTAATTATTTAGGTCTAGGATAAAAGTCAGGAAATAAATTAAGACACTACATTAGGTTTCAAATTATCAATATATTACTACTGACAACGTCGTTATTAATTTCTAAAAAGGAATAGAGAATGAAATTTAATAAATTGGCTATTGCAACGCTTGTAAGTGCCGCACTATCACAATACTCATTTGCTCAAACCGACTCTAAAGGCACCATTTATCTAACGTTTGATGATGGACCAATCAATGCTTCTATTGACGTTATTCAAGTACTTAACCAAGAAGATATCAAAGCGACGTTTTACTTTAATGCTTGGCACTTAGACGGAATTGGTGATGAGAATGAAGACCGTTCGCTAGAAGCCTTAAAGCTCGCATTAGACACTGGTCATATTGTCGCGAACCATAGTTACGATCATATGGTTCATAACTGCGTTGATGAGTTTGGACCTAATAGCGCAGCAGAATGTAATGCTACCGGCGACCACCAGCTTAACTCGTACCAAGATCCTGTTTACGATGCCTCAATGTTTACGGAAAACTTATCTGTGTTAGAGAAGTATTTGCCTAACATTACAAGCTACCCGAATTATAAGGCAACAGAGTTTGCTAGACTGCCCTACACCAACGGCTGGCGCGTGACTAAAGACTTCAAAGCAGATGGATTATGTGCAACGTCTGATAACTTTAAACCTTGGGAACCAGGCTACGTTTGTAATATCAACGACCCATCAAACAGTGTGAAAGCCTCAATTGCGGTACAAAACATTCTGGCTAATAAAGGCTATCAAACACATGGTTGGGATGTAGATTGGGCACCTGAAAACTGGGGGATAGCAATGCCAGCCAACAGTCTAACAGAGGCAGAACCTTTCCTAGGTTACGTAGATGCAGCATTGAACAACTGTGCTCCTACCACCATCAACCCGATCAACTCAAAAGCACAAGAGTTTCCATGTGGTACACCACTCCACGCAGACAAGGTCATTATTCTAACGCATGAGTTTTTGTTTGAAGATGGTAAGCGAGGAATGGGTGCAACCAAGAATTTACCTAAATTAGCGGAATTTATCCGACTAGCAAAACAAGCTGGCTATGTATTCGATACGATGGATAACTACACACCAAACTGGCAAGTTGGTCATAGCTACAACGCTGGCGACTACGTCCTACATTTAGGCACCGTTTACCAAGCAGTGACCAGCCATAACGCACAGCAGGACTGGGCACCTTCCCCAACCTCTAGCCTTTGGACCAATGCTGATCCGGCAACAAATTGGGAAGTGAATGTTTCATATAAAGAGGGAGATGTAGTGACGTACTCTGGCAAACGTTATCTCGTCAACGTCCCACACGTCTCTCAAGCCGATTGGACACCTGACTCACAGAACACCTTGTTCACAGCTCTATAAGCTGTTCCCTACTATTATCATGTAGTAGCTTGCGCGAGGTAATCCCTCGCGCTTTTTTATTTTTAGAAAAGTAAAAATGGAAAGCAGTAAAGAGTGGACTGACTGGGCCTGGCATTCCTGACGCCACGCTGGATTTGAATTCACAAACCCTAGATACAACAAAGCCCCGACTTACGTCGAGGCTTTATCATATGAATTATGGTACCGGTGGGCGGACTTGAACCGCCACGCCCGAAGGCAACGGATTTTGAATCCGTCGTGTATACCAATTTCACCACACCGGCATCTTTGGGCTATTGCCCTTTGATGATTGGCATTATACGGAAGCTTTTGACCTGCGCAAGCAGAAATACCTTAAATAACTATCGTTTGCTGATAATTTCGCCACAAAGTATGACAAAGCTGTACTGAAAAGAAACGTACGCTCCATTTCCTACTACTGATCTAGGTGAAAATGAGTATACGCAACTCTTTTTAAATTCTATTCACTGTAATATCAGAAACATAACCATTCCCAATGCTCGACAAAGCCGTATGGAGCATCTCGGCAGCATCTTCCGCTTGCATGAAGTGACTCGTGTCCATCGTGTTGCCGCTTGTCTTCCAGAATTCCGTATCCATACCACCAGGATAAACCGCGATAATTTTCATCGGCTTTCCTTTTAACTCCAAACGAACCGACTCGATTAATCCTTTGACAGCCCACTTCACAGCACAATACGTAGACTCTTGCGCTTTTGGTTGTTGAGCGGCTGTGGACATGATCATGACCACTTTTATCGGTTGATCTTTGTAACGCTTTACTAACTCTCTTAACACATGAATCGCAGAATTCAGGTTATTATCAATCAGTTTTTGAATCTCTTCCGGCTCCTGCTCTTCCAGTTCGCCAAAATAACCACTTCCTGCACTATGAATGACCATTTCAGGCGGCTGTTTCATCCCATCAAATAGGTGTTTCACATCTTGATGCAGTGAGAGGTTGCAAGCTTGATATCCGACGTTATGAGAGAGTTGTTTAGCTAATGCGGATAGTTTTTCTGTGTTTCTTCCTATGATATACGTCTCTTTGTCTTCCGCATCATAACGCTTTGCCAGCTCTGCCCCTAAACCGCTACTTGCACCTGTAATTACAATCATGGCTACCTCTTTTCTATCACATACTTTTAATGTATCTATCAATTAAGGTAACAGAATCTTGGTAATTCACACCTCAAGAACACCGTTCTTTGAAGCAAGCGGCTTTCTTACTCTCATGATGCATGAAATTCCAAGTAGAACGAGGAAGATTTAACCTATGCTTAAGCAAGAATAACTTTCTGAATTTTCTATCGACTTTCGAGTAAGAACTGAATAGGAGCATGCGAATGACTGGGTCAAAATGGCAATGGTTACTGAAGCAAATGACGCGCAAATTGTGGGTTCGCACATCACTTTATGCCTTACTTGCTGTCGCCACCGCCCTAATATCCATTGTTTTAAACCAGTTCATTACTCTGCCTCCTGCAATCAACGTCAGTAAGGATTTGCTTAACAACATATTAAATATCCTCGCGACTTCCATGCTTGCGGTGACCACATTCTCGCTCAATATAATGGTCTCAGCGTACAGTGCCGCTAGTGCAGGGGTAACGCCGCGAGCGACAAAACTGTTGATGGAAGACAGCACAACACAAAATGCTTTGGCGACCTTTCTTGGCTCTTTTCTATTTAGTTTGGTAGGCATTATCGCGCTAGGCATTGGCGCCTATCATCAACAAGCACAAATTTACCTATTCATCGTTACCATCGCCGTGATCGTGATGATCATACTCACCTTGCTACGTTGGATTCAGCACCTTTCCGTACTAGGGAGAGTCAGTGAAACTACCTCCTACGTGGAACAAGCTTTGTTAGATGCGATAAGAAAACGTGGTCGGGAACGCTGGCTAGGCGCTCACCCATGGAGCCATCCAGAACATAAACCCAGAGGAAGCAAGCCTATTTTCAGCCAAGAAATTGGCTACTTACAGCATGTTGATATGCATCATCTCGATAGTATTGCTGAAGCAAACCAATGCACCATCTATCTTGAACGACAACCAGGAAGTTTTGTGTATGTGAGTCAACCATTGGCTTGGGTTTGTGGAGCGTTGCCAGACGAAAACGAAATAACTGCGGCCTTCACGATTCGAACGGAGCGTTCCTATGATCAAGATCCTCGTTTTGGATTAGTCGTCATGGCGGAGATCGCCTCACGAGCTCTCTCCCCCGCCGTGAATGATAACGGTACCGCGATTGATGTTCTTGGGCGTTCTGTACGAGCGCTTTCATTATGGGGAGAGTTACTCAGCGAGCCGCCTACCAAAACTCGATACCCTAGGCTATTTGTGCCCGCATTGAGCTGCCAGGATTTGTTTGATGATGTCTTTTTGCCAATCGCGCACGATGGTGCAGCGCAACTCCAAATACAGATTCGCCTACAAAAAGCCTTGCTGGCTCTTTCTAGTATGCACCCCAAGTTGTTTTTATCACCTGCAACCAAGCTATCAGAAAAAGCTTTAGAGCTCTCCTTGAGCCAGCATTATACCGAAGATGAGAAACACCAACTCTCTCATCTGTCTAATCTAGTTACAGACCAAAAAGCTAATGGTTAGGCAAGTAAAATTCAGTTGAAATAGGTTACCGAAAGGCCTTGTACATCATGGTATATATTCATAACACACAGCAGAAAAGTCACTTCGTTTATGCATAATTAAAGACTCTGTGCGTTAGGTCTCTTTTCTCTTGGTGAGGGAATCTATATTCTGACGCACAATTTTTAAGGTAAGTGATGGAATAATGACAACGTCTACAACTCTTCCACCTGCTGGTCTCTTTCGTCGACTTGCAGCGTTGATTTACGACACATTGATTATTATCGCAATTGAAATGATGGCCGCAGGTATTGTTATGGCCGTTGTATTTGCACTAAATGCAGCAGGGCTGTTGAGCTACGGCGAGTACGCAGATGCCGCTGATATGCTCGGAAAGCACCCTGTATTAAGCCCTCTATTTACACTGTATCTTGCGGTTGTGTGGATATACTTCTTTGTCTTCTTCTGGACGCGAGCAGGGCAAACACTTGGGATGCGCGCTTGGAAACTTCGAGTTCGCAATGCCAAAGACGGTGCGCCGATTACAGTCACTCAAGCCCTGATCCGCATTGCAACATCTGGCTTTGGTTTGGCAAACCTGACTGTGCCGATTGATCCCAAGAAACGTGGTTTCCACGACATTTGGGCAAAAACAGAGGTTGTTGTGTTGCCTAAGGCAAACTAACTTATCCGGGAATACAAAAAAGGAAGGCATAATGCCTTCCTTTTACACTTTATCCGATGAAGCATGGTTTATTCGGTGATCCTTCAGCTACAGCTTTCTTCTCAGCAGCGCAATCGCAATGGCTAAGAACACCAGACTCGGAGCCAATGCACCAAACACTGGGGATATGCCATATACCAAGCTTAATGGGCCAAAGAACTCACTGGATATATAAAAAGTAAACCCGGCAACCACACCCGATAATACCCTTGCCCCCATGGTCACACTTCTGAGTGGTCCGAAAACAAACGATAGCGCCATCAACATCATCACGGCAATTGAAAGCGGCTGTGTCAACTTACGCCAAAACGCCAATTCATAGCGAGACGCATCTTGCTCTGATGCTTTCAGATAGGTCACGTAATCATACAAACCGCTCAGTGATAACTCTTCAGGCTTTACCGTCACCACAGCTAGCTTATCTGGAGCCAATGACGTATGCCATTCCATCTGTTCGATGTCTTGCTTCGAAATCACGTTTTCATTTTTCATATCCGTGATTTGTACGTCTCGCATCAACCAATTGTTATCTTGTTGATAGTCGACCTCTTCAGCAAAGATAACCTTTTGTAGATTCTTATCATCATCAAAACGCCACATATTTAAAGCATAAAGCTTGTCGTCTTCGACTTTACCTATAAAGATAAAGTCGTTTGCGTCACGAGCCCAAACTCCAGAACGAACTGAGACAATACTACCTCCCGATATCGCAAACGCACGTAAGTCACGCGCCATCTTTTGTGCTTCTGGAGCGCCCCATTGCCCTAACGTCATAACGATAAGCATAAGTGGCACCGCCGTTTTGAGCACGGATAACCCTATATCCAACTTTGAGAAACCAGCAGCTTGCATCACCACCAGCTCAGAGCTTGACGCCAACATACCCAAACCAATAAGGGCACCGAGTAATGCTGCCATTGGGAAGAACATTTCGATATCACGCGGCACACTGAGCAACACAAAGTACAACGCATGAGTGAGGTCATACACGCCTCGCCCTACTTTACGTAACTGTTCTACGTATTTGATGATGCCCGATAAGCCAACAAACGTCGCTAAAACCAAGGCAGTGGTAGAGATGATGGTTCTACCGATGTAAAGGTCTAAGATTTTGAACACAGCTTACGCGAGCCTCTTCTTACGGAATTTGTCTTTTATTCGTCGAGCAGCAACGCTGTCCATCATATTGGCCATGATTGCGACAATCAGTAACATCGCATTAATAGGCCACATGCCGATTGCCGCCGGAATGTCACCATCTTCTAATGCAGATTTTGTTGCACTAATCGCCAGGAAATACGCTAGATAAATAAGAATCGCGGGCCCCATTTTGGCAAATCGTCCCTGACGCGGATTCACCGCTGACAAAGGAATAACCAACATCGTTAAGAGTGGAATACACACAAATAACGAAATGCGCCATTGCAGCTCTGCTTGCGCTTCTGGGTCTGGGTGTCCAATCAAATCGACCGTTGGGTACGCTTCCCAATCTCGCCCTTTCTTTTTGACCTCACGCTGGCCGATAACGCCTTCGTATTCATCGAATTTTGTGATCATATATTCAACGCGAGTAGGTACTCCTTCATAACGCGTGCCTTCTTTCATGGTGATGACCTGACGGCCGTCCGACAGTTCTTTTACTTCACCAGAAGACGAGAACATCACACTCGGTAACACTGAATCTCTCGGGCGCATCTGCGCGACAAAAACGTTGCTCAATGTATTGTCTTTAATGTCATCAATGAACACAACCGATGAACCATCTGGCGTGCCTTGGAATTGCCCTTTCTTTAGCAAGTCAACGCTGTTTTCTGCCGCCACTTGTTCATAAAGTTGCTCAACACGGTCTTGAGACCACGGCGATAACCACAATGCATTGAAAGCCGCCACAGCAGAAGTAATCAGTGCTAAGTACAAGGCCGCTTGTACCAGGAATTTGTTACCAATACCTGTCGCGTTCATAACGACAATTTCGCTCTCTGCATACAGGCGACCAAAGGTGATCAGTATGCCGATATACAGACTCAAAGGCAGCATTAACAACCCCATTGCTGGCATATTCAAACCAACAATCGAGAAAATCAATCCAGCAGGAATATCCCCATCAGAAGCATCAGCAAGAACACTTATGAATTTCTGGCTTACAAACACCAAAAAAAGTACGAAAAAAATCGCAAATTGGCTCTTGAGTGTTTCGCGGATCAAATATCTAACAATAATCACGCTGAAATTACCTATACAAAACTTGTTTTTTTGGTCGAATCACTATAGTTTCCCGTTGAACCATTTATTTTTTTAAAAATTATAAACTAGATGTTAGTCGCTTAATCAGCTCTGCATGTAAACCTGGAGCTAAAATTCAACAAGTAAGCGATCATTATCTAACATTTAGAGCAATTTGTCTTCAGGATGTAGGAGTACGCATGGAGTTCAGTGTAAAAAGTGGCAGTCCAGAGAAACAACGTAGCGCATGTATCGTTGTTGGTGTGTTTGAACCACGTCGCCTTTCTCCAGTAGCCGAACAACTTGATAAAATCAGTGACGGTTACATCAGTTCACTACTTCGCCGTGGTGATCTAGAGGGTAAACCTGGTCAGATGCTGCTACTGCATCAAGTACCAGGTGTTTTGTCAGAGCGCGTTTTACTTGTCGGTTGCGGCAAAGAGCGTGAACTTGGCGAGCGCCAGTACAAGGAAATCATTCAAAAGACGATCAGCACACTTAACGAGACAGGCTCAATGGAAGCGGTATGTTTCCTAACTGAACTGCATGTTAAGGGTCGTGATACATACTGGAAAGTGCGCCAGGCTGTAGAAGCGACTAAAGATGGTCTATACACATTTAATCAATTCAAGAGCGTTAAACCTGAGACTCGCCGCCCACTGCGCAAGCTTGTTTTCAATGTACCAACGCGTCGTGAATTAAACTTGGGTGAAAAAGCAATCACTCATGGTCTAGCTATCGCATCAGGTGTCAAAGCCTCAAAAGACCTTGGCAACATGCCGCCAAACGTAGCTAATCCAGCTTACCTTGCTTCTCAAGCTCGTCGTCTAGCGGACGATTACGAAACCGTAACCACCAAAATCATTGGTGAGCAAGAGATGGAAAAACTGGGTATGACCTCTTACCTAGCAGTCGGTCGTGGTTCTAAAAACGAATCTATGATGTCTATCATCGAGTACAAAGGTAACCCTGACTCAGATGCAAAACCTATTGTGCTAGTAGGTAAAGGTCTAACCTTCGATTCAGGCGGTATCTCTCTAAAACCGGGCGAAGGTATGGATGAGATGAAGTACGACATGTGTGGTGCGGCATCGGTATTCGGTACAATGAAAGCGCTAGCGAAGCTAAACCTACCAATTAACGTTATTGGTGTTCTAGCAGGCTGTGAAAACATGCCAGGCAGCAACGCTTACCGTCCAGGTGATATCCTAACGACAATGTCTGGTCAAACTGTAGAAGTTCTGAACACGGATGCGGAAGGTCGTCTTGTTCTTTGTGACGCACTGACTTACGTAGAGCGTTTCGAACCAGACTGCGTGGTTGACGTTGCAACCCTAACTGGTGCTTGTGTTATCGCACTAGGCCACCACATCAGTGGCGTTATCTCTAACCACAACCCTCTTTCTCATGAGCTAGTTAACGCTTCAGAGCAAGCGAGTGACCGTGCATGGCGTCTACCAATGGCAGATGAGTACCACGAGCAGTTAAAGAGCCCGTTTGCGGATATGGCAAACATTGGTGGCCGTCCTGCTGGTACTATCACTGCGGGTTGCTTCTTATCTAAGTTCGCGAAGAAGTACAATTGGGCACACGTCGATATCGCAGGTACTGCGTGGA
Organism: Vibrio sp. A1-1; assembly: GCF_021728175.1. Classification (NCBI taxonomy): domain Bacteria; kingdom Pseudomonadati; phylum Pseudomonadota; class Gammaproteobacteria; order Vibrionales; family Vibrionaceae; genus Vibrio; species Vibrio sp. A1-1. The sequence goes on along the minus strand of NZ_JAKKCL010000018.1, from coordinate 83,461 downwards.
AATCAGGCGCAGCGAAAGGCTCAACGGGCCGTCCTGTCTCAATGCTTGTCCAATTCCTTTTGAACCGCAGCGGCCAAGAGACAGAAGAGTAATTTCTGAACAAAATCTAAAAGGGCCGCAAGGCCCTTTTTTATTATCCTAATTTTCTAAAATGAAAATGGGATTTAAGATGGTCTTAGGAAGAGACCCAAGGCAAGTGAGAGAATGATGCAAACTGCAACCTTCTACATCATTAACGAAGAGAGCCCGCAAGCAACGGTGGCTGGCTTTGAAGAGTACATTGTGTTTTTGGCGCAGCACTTTGCCCGCCAAGGCGCTAAAGTGTATTTAAACTGCCAAGACAAACCACACGCCGAGCAGCTCGCTGAAGCCTTTTGGCAAGTTGATGCAGACAAGTTCATGGCACATAACCTCGTAGGCGAGGGACCGAAATACGCCACCAATATTGAGATCGGCCATAACGGTGTAAAGCCGTCTTGGAATCGTCAATTGGTAATTAATTTGGCGGAAAATGAGACAACCTTTGCGAACAAGTTTGCTCAAGTGGTAGACTTCGTGCCCTGCGAAGAAAAAGCTAAACAACTCGCAAGAGAAAGATATAAAATTTACCGTCAAGCAGGTTACCAGCTGCAAACGATCGAAATTCAATATCCTTAACGGTCAATCCTTATAGTTAAGGCGATCTTGTTAAGATCCCTCACTTATAAAGATTGACTAAGATTCAACCATCAACGTATCCATTAAAAGAGCGCTATGGAAAAGACATACAACCCAACTTCAATCGAACAAGCTCTGTATCAGACTTGGGAAGAGAAAGGCTACTTTAAGCCACACGGTGACACTACTAAAGAATCATACAGCATCATGATCCCGCCACCGAACGTCACTGGTAGCCTACACATGGGCCACGCGTTCCAAGATACGATCATGGATACGCTTATCCGTTGTGAACGTATGAAGGGTAAAAACACCCTTTGGCAAGTAGGTACTGACCACGCTGGTATCGCAACTCAGATGGTTGTTGAGCGTAAGATCGCTGCAGAAGAAGGCAAAACAAAACACGATTACGGTCGTGAAGCTTTCATCGACAAAATCTGGGAATGGAAAGGCGAATCTGGCGGCACTATCACTAAGCAGCTTCGTCGTCTTGGCGCATCTGTAGACTGGGATCGTGAGCGCTTTACGATGGACGATGGTCTATCTAACGCCGTTCAAGAAGTATTCGTACGTCTATACGAAGACGATCTAATCTACCGCGGTAAGCGTCTGGTTAACTGGGATCCAAAGCTACACACAGCGATTTCAGATCTAGAAGTAGAGAACAAAGACACTAAAGGCAACATGTGGCACTTCCGCTACCCACTAGCAGATGGCGCTAAAACAGCGGATGGCAAAGACTACATCGTTGTTGCAACGACTCGTCCAGAGACCATGCTAGGCGATACGGGTGTTGCAGTTAACCCAGAAGATCCACGTTACAAAGATCTTATCGGTAAAGAAATCATCCTTCCTATCGTTGATCGTCGCATCCCAATCGTGGGCGATGAGCACGCAGATATGGAAAAAGGTACTGGCTGTGTGAAAATCACACCTGCGCACGACTTCAACGACTACGAAGTTGGTAAGCGCCACCAGCTACCAATGATCAACATTCTGACTTTCGACGCGAACATCCGCGACGCAGCAGAAGTATTCAACACTAACGGCGAAGCAAGCGACGCTTACAGCACTGAGCTACCAGCTAAATACCACGGTATGGAGCGTTTTGCCGCTCGTAAAGCTATCGTTGCTGAATTCGACGAGCTAGGTCTACTTGAAGAAGTAAAAGATCACGATCTACAAGTTCCTTACGGCGACCGTGGTGGCGTGGTTATCGAACCAATGCTAACTGACCAATGGTACGTACGTACTGCGCCTCTAGCGAAAACAGCAGTTGAAGCAGTAGAAAACGGCGACATCCAATTCGTTCCTAAGCAATACGAAAACATGTACTTCTCTTGGATGCGTGACGTTCAAGACTGGTGTATCTCTCGTCAGCTATGGTGGGGTCACCGCATCCCAGCTTGGTACGACAACCAAGGTAATGTTTACGTAGGTCGCACTGAAGAAGAAGTTCGTAAGAACAACAACCTAGAGTCAGTCATTGAACTGCACCAAGACGAAGACGTACTGGATACATGGTTCTCTTCTGCACTATGGACGTTCGGTACTCAAGGTTGGCCAGAGCAAACTGACGATCTGAAAGTATTCCACCCTTCAGACGTTCTAGTAACTGGTTTCGACATCATCTTCTTCTGGGTTGCGCGCATGATCATGATGACCATGCACTTCGTGAAAGACGAAAATGGCAAACCACAAGTACCATTTAAGACAGTTTACGTTACCGGCCTAATCCGTGACGAAAACGGCGACAAGATGTCGAAGTCGAAAGGTAACGTACTTGACCCAATCGACATGATCGATGGTATCGACCTAGAGTCTCTAGTAGAGAAGCGTTGTGGCAACATGATGCAGCCTCAGCTAGCGAAGAAGATCGAGAAAAACACTCGTAAGACGTTTGAAAACGGTATCGAAGCATACGGTACAGACGCACTGCGTTTCACTCTTGCAGCAATGGCATCAACAGGTCGCGATATCAACTGGGATATGAAGCGTCTTGAAGGTTACCGTAACTTCTGTAACAAACTATGGAACGCAAGCCGTTACGTAATGATGAACACAGAAGAGCAAGATTGTGGTTTTGGTGAAGGTGAGATCGAGTACTCACTAGCAGACAAGTGGATCGAGTCTCAGTTTGAACTCGCAGCGAAAGCGTTCAACAACCATATCGACAACTTCCGTCTAGATATGGCTGCAAACACACTTTACGAATTCATCTGGAACCAATTCTGTGACTGGTACCTAGAGCTAACTAAACCCGTTCTATGGAAAGGTACTGAAGCGCAACAGCGTGGTACTCGCCGTACACTAATCACGGTACTTGAGAAGACGCTACGTCTGGCTCACCCAGTGATTCCTTACATCACAGAAACTATCTGGCAAAGCATCAAGCCACTAGTTGACGGTGTTGAGGGCGAGACAATCATGCTACAAACGCTGCCTCAATTCGACGAAGCGAACTTCCACCAAGAAGCGCTAGACGACATCGAGTGGGTGAAAGCGTTCATCACTAGCATCCGCAACCTACGTGCAGAGTACGACATCAACCCTGGCAAGCCTCTAGACGTTATGCTGAAAGCAGCGAATGAGAAAGACGCCTCTCGTCTAGAAGCAAGCAAACAAGTATTGATGTCTCTAGCGAAGCTAGAAGCAGTACGCGTGCTTGAAGCCGGCGAAGAGACCCCTGCGTGTGCAACGGCACTGGTTGGCAAGTCTGAGCTGATGATCCCAATGGCGGGTTTGATCGACAAAGATGCAGAGCTTGCTCGTCTAGATGGCGAAATCAAGAAGACGCACGGCGAAATCAAGCGTATCGAAGGCAAACTGGGCAACGAAGGCTTTGTAGCGAAAGCACCTGAAGCGGTTGTTGCTAAAGAGCGTGAGAAGCTTGAAGGCTACAAAGAGACACTAGCTAAGCTAGAAGAGCAGAAGACAACGATCGCTGCACTTTAAGCCTCAGTGAAAGAGAAGAACTAACACTTCTCACTTTGAATCCAAAGGTTGGCCATCATGGTCAACCTTTTTTGTATATCTTTCACCAAAAACCATCATCAATAGCTTTCCCCTATCGCAACAATACTCATCATCCATTAGCATTAATGAGAATTATTATCGATAATAAACTCATCGAAACAAACACGATTGAGTAATTATCATGAAAAAGACACTAACTTTCGCAGCACTGCATTTGACTATCGCATTTAGTGTCGCTTACGTACTCACAGGCGACATTTTAATTGGTAGTTTAATTGCCATGATTGAGCCTTCAGTGAACACCGTAGCCTTCTACTTTCATGAAAAGGCATGGGCAAAAGTCCCAGCACTTAAAGCTCGTCAGTGGATGACCAAATTAAAAACCGCAAGCTTTGCGACCGTGCACTTCAGCGTCGCTTTTACCGTGGTTTACTTACTAACAGGTGATGCATTTGTCGGCGGCGTAATGGCGATGCTAGAGCCGAGTTTGAATACGGTGGCTTACTACTTCCACGAGAAAGTATGGATGCGTAAATCATCAGCAAAAACTCCAGCACCGCAGTTTTGTTTACATCACCACGCTTAAACATGGAGGCTCACTACGTCTCCTAACGAGCCAAATGACATTTATCATTGACAAAGTTGCGCACCGCAATTAATTTAATTGCGGTGCGCAACTTTATTTTTAGAGGTAAGTGATAATGAACGCTCGTCAACTCCGACACTACTCCCGTCAAGCCGTCCGACTGCTTGGTATGCTCGATAAACAATGCGGCGATGTCGCTCTTACCCCGGTACAAGCGCACGCATTAGGTGAAATCCAATTGCAGCCATTGACCATCAACCAACTGGCGCAGCAGCTTAGTGTCGACAAGTCCAATGCAAGCCGCACCATTACTGGTTTGATTAAATTAGGTTTGGTTGAGAGCATCGAAAACCCGAAAGATAAACGAAGCCAACTCGTAGTGCTCACAATTCAAGGACAGCAGGCGTTAGCGCAACTAGACCAACAGCAAAACAGCTTTTTTGAGCAGTTGCTTACACAACTTGATGACTGTGAGCAAGAACAACTCAAACTTGGTCTAGAGACTTACCTAAAAGGGCTAACAAAAGTGTGTCAGGCTGAGGAATACGTTCTTCGACCTCTTACTAAAGCAGACAACCCGCAAGTCGCAGATGTGATTCGTAAAGTCTCTGCTGAATACGGCTTAACCGCAGACAAAGGTTATGGTGTGGCAGATCCAACGCTTGATGATATGTATTCGGTTTACAATCAATGCGGCGCCGCCTATTGGGTCATTGAACATCGCGGAGAGATCGTTGGTGGCGGTGGCTTTGCCCCTTTAGCTGGTGAGCCAAATGTGTGTGAGCTGCAAAAGATGTACTTCTTACCTCAAACACGAGGACACGGTTTAGCCAAACGCATCGTCGCATTGAGCTTACAACTGGCGAAACAGTTTGGGTATCAGCAGTGCTATTTAGAAACGACCGAATGTCTAAGAGAGGCGGTAGGCTTGTATGAAAAGCTAGGCTTTGAGCATCTCGATGCCCCGCTTGGACAAACAGGGCATGATGCATGTGAAGTCGTAATGCTTAAGGTACTGTAATAAAAAATATTATCAGACGTTAAAGCACAACATGGGTAACGCAAAGCTCCTGGCTCAATGCAACAGTGAAGTTTTGGCGTTGCCCATCCAATTCAACAGACAACTGATAGAGATCATTTGGATCAGGGTCATTAAGATCAGCATACTTTGGCGCTTCAATCTGGAATAAAGCGCTCGCATGCTCCGCTCGGACATCAATAGGGATATGGTAAGTCATGCCATTAAACTTTACCGCTGCTGACACTAGTCCTGGCGCAAATGTCTGGTAATACAAATCGACCTTAAATTCACACCCGCCACCATGGTGCCAAATTTGCTCGGTTGCCACGCGCTCTAAACGCACGTTGCGAATAAACTGCAAGTACGGCTCTTGCCACACGCCCAGTCGCTCATCACTTTTCTTATATTGATGTTCAGAAAGCGGGCACAGCTCTGGCTTATCCTCATCGAATAAAAGATCTTCTTCTTCCTCTAGGAACAATATCTCAAAGCGATTACGCCCCATTTGCATGTATGGGCGAATGTCTTTCTTATACACACTTTGCGAGCCATCACAATCAAACACAGCCACGCCGTTCAAACGTACCTCCGCATGGTAATCAACACCACCCATTACCATTTCCACTGCAGGAAATGCCATCATCGCCTCATCCACTTCAATGTCATGCATCAGGTGCCATTCTTGTTGACGGATCGCTTCCTCCGTCAATTCATCAGGCAGGACTAGACTTAAAGGGGCGGGAAAAGTGATGTCATCCTGTGGAATCGAGAGGTCCGTCAGTGGAGAGACTTGCCATAAACCGGCGAGTGAGAGTTGCATATACACCTTGCGCTAGATCAATTTTCACGCATTATAGGGAGAAATCCCCTATAAACTCAATGTGAATTATTTATCACCTCCACATTCATCTGTTGTTGGATGCCATTTTCAAGGTATAAAAAAACCAGCGTTAAACGCTGGTTTTTCTAAAAGAGGTGAGCTCTGATTACTCGTCGTCTTCATCTTCTTCAGGGTAAAGCGCATCTTCGCCTTCGTAGTACGTACCCCAACCGTCGTAGATGATGTCGTATTTTTCTGCCAAGTGAATCAGTTTTTCAACTTGCGCATCAATGGCTTCTGCGTCTAATGCTGATTCCATGGTTGCGTCACAGCAAAGCAACTTGTTGCCATCTTCATCTTCAGTTTCTTCCGCTTCAAGCACTTCAAAGCCCATCTTGAATGCTTCAACTACCGCTTTTTCTAGCGTGTCAAAATCTTCTGCAAACAGGTGGTGCTCGATTTCGTATAGCGAATCTGGATCGCTGCCATCTTCTAGCAATGCTGCAATGATATCGCGAGTCTCTTCCTTTTGAATCTCAATTAATTCTTCTACTGATAGATATTCATCTTCGTGAGACATGTTTTGGCTCCAGATTAGTTACTTGATAGAAACACTATACCCGATACTGAGTATGCTGATCCGGTGAAATATGGCATGGATTGCGATGAAAAGCCACAAACAAACATCATACCACCGCGATTCTTATCGGTTATTTGAATATAAATATTAAACCGACCATGCAAAGAAACAAAAAATTAACAAAAAATGGCATTTTTTAATATTCAGAACATCCTAACTGACACTTAATGCGGTTATTTTCTCTTTCTGTGCGTGTTTATGGCGCTTTCTTGAATACACTCACGTGTAAAACGAAGAAGCATAACGAATAAATTCACTTCAATAATGCATAATTTAGAATAAAAATGCACGTTTTATGCACTATGCATGTATTCTTTCTCAATGGGAAAATTAGAATAAAAACGCACGCTCTCCACATTTCACTAAATAGAATTAAAACCCAACCCAAGACTTAAGCAGCAAAACAGACAAAACTAAAATCTAAAAAATAACAAAAACTCAGAATATAGACAAAGTGTAGTGATTTGCATCTTTCTAGGAAGCTTGTCATAACTAACGGCTGGAAAATTTGTAAGGATACAAAATGAGCAAGCTGTACGTTGGATCAGAAGTTGGTCAACTTCGACGAGTTCTATTAAATCGCCCAGAGCGCGCCCTAACCCACTTAACTCCATCAAACTGTCATGAATTACTGTTTGATGATGTTCTTGCTGTAGAAGCGGCAGGTGAAGAGCACGATGCGTTCGCACGCACGCTACGCGATCAAGATGTAGAAGTGCTTCTCCTCCACGATTTACTGGTCGAAACCCTCGCCGTTCCAGAAGCAAAACAGTGGCTGCTAGATACTCAGATTTCTGACTTTCGTTACGGGCCAACCTTTGCGCGAGACCTGCGCCAATATTTTTCAGAAATGGATGATGAACACCTTGCCAGCATCTTTTTAGGTGGCTTAGCTTACTCAGAGCTGCCGATCACCTCATCTTCTATGCTGCCAAAAATGAAGCGTCCGCTGGATTTTGTTATTGAGCCGCTACCTAACCACCTATTTACGCGTGATACCTCATGCTGGGTTTATGGTGGTGTATCGCTCAACCCAATGATGATGCCTGCACGCCAACGTGAAACAAACCACTTACGTGCGATTTATCGTTGGCACCCAATTTTTGCTGGCCAAGACTTTATCAAATACTTCGGTGATGATGATCTGCATTACGATAACGCGAATGTCGAAGGCGGTGATGTGTTGGTTATCGGTAAAGGTGCGGTGCTTATTGGTATGTCTGAGCGCACGACCGCGCAAGGTGTAGAAAACCTTGCAGCGAGCCTGTTTAAGGCAGGACAAGCGACCGAAGTGATTGCGATTGATCTGCCTAAACACCGTTCATGCATGCATTTAGACACCGTTATGACCCATATGGATGTGGACACTTTCTCTGTTTACCCAGAGATCATGCGCAAAGATCTCGACACATGGCGCTTAACACCAAAAGGCAATGGTGAAATGCATGTTGAAGCATCTCATAACTACCTACATGCGATTGAATCTGCTCTTGGCTTAGATCAGCTGAAAATCATTACCACGGGTGGTGACAGTTATGAAGCTGAGCGCGAACAATGGAATGACGCCAATAACGTTCTTACCGTAAAACCGGGCGTTGTGATTGGTTACGAACGCAATGTATACACCAACGAAAAATACGACAAAGCTGGTATCAAAGTACTGACAGTCCCAGGTAACGAGCTTGGCCGTGGCCGTGGTGGCGCCCGCTGCATGAGCTGTCCGATAGAGCGAGACGATATATAACCAATTCGTCCTTTTACATTAAATGAATAAAAACTAAGGTTGATGTGAGTGCATCAACCTTTTTTAGTTTCACGAAAAAATAATTATTCACAAATAAAGCATTTATATGTTTTAATGCATTCTATTAATTCAATCACACGTACTAAGGGACGAGCTATGGCTTTCAATTTACGTAACCGCAACTTTTTGAAGCTATTGGATTTCTCAACCAAAGAAATCCAGTTCTTGCTCGAACTGTCTGCAGAGCTAAAAAAAGCAAAATATGCAGGAACAGAGCAGAAGACACTTCAAGGTAAAAACATTGCACTCATCTTTGAGAAATCTTCGACTCGTACCCGATGTGCGTTTGAAGTCGCAGCTTTTGATCAAGGCGCTCAAGTCTCTTACATCGGCCCTTCTGGTTCTCAGATTGGCCATAAAGAATCAATGAAAGACACCGCACGCGTACTTGGCCGCATGTATGATGGCATCGAATACCGCGGTTTTGGCCAATCCATTGTTGAAGAGCTTGGCACTTATGCTGGTGTTCCAGTGTGGAATGGTTTGACTGATGAGTTCCACCCTACCCAAATCCTTGCTGACTTCCTGACCATGCAAGAGCATGGCCGTGGTAAACAGCTGCATGAAATGATCTTCGCTTACCTAGGCGATGCACGCAACAATATGGGCAACTCGCTCATGGTGGGTGCTGCTAAAATGGGCATGGATATTCGCCTTGTCGCGCCAAAAGCGTTCTGGCCTGAAGAAGATCTGGTGGCAACTTGCCAAACTATCGCGCAGCAAACTGGTGCAAAAATCACATTAACTGAAAGCGTGGAGGAAGGTGTGAAAGGTTGTGATTTCCTATACACCGACGTTTGGGTGTCTATGGGTGAGTCTGCCGAGGCATGGGATGAACGTGTAGCGTTAATGACACCATATCAAATCAATATGGACGTGATTAAGCAAACGGGTAATCCACATGTGAAATTCATGCACTGCCTTCCTGCTTTCCACAATGATGAAACCACCGTCGGCAAAGAAGTCGCTGAAAAATACGGCATGAAAGGCCTTGAAGTAACAGAAGAGGTATTTGAGTCAGAATACTCCATCGTATTCGACGAAGCTGAAAACCGTATGCACACTATCAAAGCCGTGATGGTAGCAACATTAGGAAGCTAAACTAGCAAGCCAAAACAGCCGCTAAAAACCATGATGTAATCGCTTGCGCTCACGAAAGTTAAGCGTATAATGCTCGGCAATTTGTCTGAGGATTAAGAAATGACCAAGCTAATTGCCGACATGAAAACGCGATTTGCTCTAGCTAAGCGACTACGCTTACGTGGTGTTATTTTCGTTAATTCTATTGAATTTTAAAACCTCCCCATTTGGGGAGGTTTTTTTATGTCCAAAATTCCTTTCGGCAATTTGGATGTAGTCATCAATGTTATAGGGAAGAAGATCATGGCGAACTCGCTTTACCAGAAGCACATCATCTCTATTCCAGAGCTTTCACGTGAAGAACTGGAACTTATCGTAGAAACAGCAGGCAGCCTTAAAAAAGCACCTCGACCAGAACTGATTAAAAACAAAGTCGTTGCCAGTTGTTTCTTTGAACCATCAACACGTACACGTTTATCGTTTGAAACGGCGATTCAACGCATTGGTGGTGACGTGATTGGCTTTGATAATGATGGTAATACCTCTCTGGCGAAAAAAGGCGAAACACTCGCAGATTCAGTACAGGTCATCTCTTCTTACGTCGATGCCTTTGTGATGCGCCATCCACAAGAAGGCGCCGCTCGCTTGGCCTCTGAATTCTCAAATGGCGTGCCAGTGATCAACGCTGGTGACGGTGCAAACCAACACCCAACTCAAACGCTACTCGACCTATATACCATCGCGGAAACACAAGGTCGTCTAGACAACTTGAACGTCGCATTCGTCGGTGACCTAAAATATGGCCGCACGGTGCACTCACTGACTCAAGCATTAGCGAAGTTTAATAACATCCGCTTCTTCTTTGTTGCACCAGAAGCATTGGCAATGCCAGATTACATCTGCGAAGAGCTAGACGAAGCTGGCATTCAATATAGCCTACACACGGACATGGAGAGCGTGATTCCTGAACTGGATATTCTGTACATGACACGAGTACAGAAAGAACGTTTTGACGAATCGGAGTACGCGCACATTAAATCGGCGTATATTTTGACAGCTGCATTACTCGAAGGGGCGCGCGAAAATCTAAAAGTACTCCACCCACTACCACGTGTGGATGAAATCACAACCGATGTTGATAAAACGCCTCATGCTTACTTCTTCCAGCAAGCTCAAAATGGCGTATACGCTCGCCAAGCACTGTTGGCGCTTGTTCTAAACGAAACACTGTAATCGAGGAGAAAACCCATGGCTAAAGAAACTCAATTGCAGGTAGAAGCAATCAAAAATGGCACAGTCATCGACCACATCCCTGCGCAAATCGGCATCAAAGTATTAAGACTGTTCGATATGCACAATTCATCACAGCGCGTTACGATTGGTCTGAACTTGCCATCATCGGCACTCGGTCATAAAGATCTACTCAAAATCGAAAATGTGTTTATTAATGAAGAGCAAGCGAGCAAGTTGGCGCTGTATGCTCCTCACGCGACCGTGAACCAAATCGAAAACTATGAAGTGGTGAAAAAGCTCGCGTTAGAGCTTCCAGAGCGCATCAATGATGTCTTCGAATGCCCAAATTCAAACTGTATTTCTCACAATGAGCCAGTAGAAAGCAGCTTTAGCGTATTCGAAAAGAAACAAGAAATCCGCCTAAAGTGTAAGTACTGCGAGAAAGTGTTCTCACGTGAGATCGTAACCGAACGATAAACACACCGTACGACTGGGCGTGATACGTTTAAAATACCCCGCAATGCCGGGGTATTTTACTCTTTACCTACCACGGGTTTAGAGGCAAACTGAGAATCTTTATTCCCTACAACTGATGGAAAAATCAAATGACGAAAGTACTTCACACTGAATCTGCACCAGCAGCAATCGGTCCTTACGTTCAAGGCGTAGATCTAGGTAACATGGTTCTTACTTCAGGCCAAATCCCAGTAAACCCAGCGACAGGTGAAGTGTCTGCTGATATCGCAGAGCAAGCTCGTCAGTCTCTAGAAAACGTAAAGGCTGTGGTTGAATCTTCAGGCCTTAAAGTGTCAGATATCGTGAAGCTAACGGTTTTTGTTAAAGACCTAAACGACTTTGGCACGGTGAACGAAGTTTACGGCAAGTTCTTTGATGAGCACGGCGTAGCAAACTACCCTGCACGTTCTTGTGTAGAAGTGGCTCGCCTACCGAAAGATGTTGGTATCGAGATTGAAGCAATTGCAGTTCGCAAATAATTGCACTTGCTGACAAACATAAAAAAACGGGTAGCTCAGGCTACCCGTTTTTTATTGTCTTTTCGTGATGATATCGCAGTAAAACTTAAGCAGCATTACGCTGTTTGACTTCTTCATCTAACGATTCAAGCTTCTCTTTCATCTGTTCACGACAGATATTCGCTAGCTCGCGAATGCCCTCTTTACCATAGCCTTCAGTGCTGATTGGAGGTAGCATTTCAACAATCACATGACCATTGTTCCAACGGTTCAGCTTAATTTTATTCGTCGAGCTACATACGATAGGAATGATTGGCACGCCTGCTCCAATTGCTGCATGAAAAGCACCTGTTTTGAATGGCAGCAGACCACGCCCACGAGAACGCGTTCCCTCCGGGAACATCCACACCGAAACATCACTTTCTTTCATGCTGCTCACTACCTGATCGATAGTACCTTTTGCTTTCGAGCGATTCGCTCTGTCAATCAGAATGTTACCCGTAAGCCAGTAAAGCTGACCAAACAGTGGCATCCAAGCCAAGCTCTTTTTACCTACTGTCACAACTTTCGGAGTCACAGCAGCAGAAACAGTAAACATGTCCCAGTTGTTTTGGTGGTTAGCTATGTAAACATGTTGGCCGCGTGAATACGCATCTTCAGGGATACGCAGCTCTAACTTAATCCCAAATACACGAGACATCTTGGCAAACAAGCGGCCAAAAGTGAAAACGTGCTTAGGGTTTCGGGGGCTTAATAGGCAGTAACCACAACCACCAATAAACATAACAATCGCAAAGATAGCGACAGCAAATACACGTAACAGTGCAATCATTCTTGTTCTCCAGGAACCGGCTTTTGCCAGATACAGCTATTAATTTCTCTCTTTCCATAAAGGATAACTATGGTCATGAGAGTGATATAAAAAAGCCGAAACTCAGGTTTCGGCTCTCTTGATATCCAAGTTACCTGCGGTGCAGTTTAACTTGCCTCGCTCACTCGCTCAATATTTGCGCCAAGTGCAGCCAGTTTATTTTCGATTTTGTCGTAACCGCGGTCGATATGGTAAATACGATCAACGATGGTTTCGCCTTTAGCAATACAGCCCGCAATTACCAAACTAGCCGAAGCTCGTAGGTCGGTTGCCATGACTTGCGCACCACTTAATGACTCAACATCACCACAGATAACGGTGTTGCCTTCAATCTCGGCTTTCGCGCCCATACGCATGAGTTCTGGTACGTGCATAAAGCGGTTTTCAAAGATAGTCTCAGTGATCACGCCGCCGCCTTTCGCCATCATGTTTAGTAGCGTAAATTGCGCTTGCATATCGGTCGGGAAGCCTGGATGCGGCGCTGTACGTACACTCACTGCTTTCAGCTCGCGATCAGTCATATCAACTGAAATCCAATCTTCACCCGTTTCGACAAGCGCGCCAGCTTCTTCTAGCTTGGCTAAAACCGCTTCAAGCAAATGAGCGTTAGTATTACGACATACTACTTTACCGCCAGATACCGCAGCAGCGACAAGGAATGTTCCCGTCTCAATACGGTCGGCAACCACGTTGTGTTTACAACCACCTAGGCGCTCAACACCTTCAATCGTGATCGTATCTGTGCCTGCACCAGAAATTTTTGCACCAAGCTTATTTAGGAAATCCGCTGTATCTACAATTTCAGGTTCACGCGCCGCGTTGTCTAGCGTTGTAGTGCCTTCAGCAAGTGCTGCAGCACACATGATGGTGATCGTCGCGCCTACGCTGACTTTATCCATCACGATGTGCGCACCTTTTAGACGACCATCAACCTCAGCTTTAACGTAACCATCTTCAAGCGTAATCGTTGCGCCAAGCTGCTCTAGGCCAGAAATATGCAGATCTACAGGACGAGCACCGATAGCACAACCGCCAGGTAGAGAAACCTGACCTTGACCAAATCGCGCTACGAGCGGACCCAAAGCCCAAATAGAAGCACGCATGGTTTTCACCAAATCATACGGTGCGCAGTATTCAGTAATGCTACTTGGATCGACGTGAACAGAACCATTACGGCTTACTTTCGCGCCTAAACGCTTAAGCAGTTCCATGGTTGTATCGATATCACGAAGGTGTGGCACGTTTGCCACTTCTACAGGCTCTTCCGCCAAGATAGACGCAAATAAAATCGGCAGTGCTGCGTTTTTTGCACCGGAAATGGTCACTTCACCAACGAGTGGTTTATCTGACCCAATAACTCGAAACTTTTCCATCAATAAACCTTAAAGCGACATCAGTTTCTTATCACGAGCCCACTCTTCTGGTGTGAACGCTTTAATTGATAATGCGTGAATGTCGTTACGCTGGATGTATTCCATCAGAGGACCATAAATTAACTGCTGCTTCTTAACGCGGCTCATTCCATCGAAACAAGCATCAACAGCAACCACCTCATAGTGGCTACCTTCACCTTTTACATGCACTTCTTGAAGGTTTAGTGCTTCTTCTAATAACTGTTGTACTTTTGCGCTATCCACAATTTACCCCTGATAATTCTGTATGTGTTTGGCCACTAAAGATTCAACATTGCTCAGTTGAAACAAAGTGCGCAGTTGCGCCGGCACGAAACTGAGCATTATATGACAGTTTTGCTTTTTTGCATGCTCTAATAAGTGGATTAACATCACCATTCCTGCAGAGTCGACGCGCTCTATCTCTTTTAACGAGCATTCCAGCTCAGCTTGAGCTGGTTGCCATTGCTGAGCATACGCCCACAATGAGGGCACTGTATCTCTATCAAGTGCCCCTGTTAGCTTAAGAATGTTTTGATCTAATTGCCACTGAGCGGGAGTCTGGGCCATTATTTCTTCGCCTCAAAGCGAATCGGTTCCGCAGCTAATTTCTCTAGATCTTTCGCGACAGATAGAATGCCTTCTTGACGAATTTTGCTATTCCATTCTGACTGTTTGCTAGAGAGTAAACTGATGCCTTCCGCAATCATATCGAACGCTTCCCACTCACCAGATTTGTTGTCTTTACGCAATTTGAACTCAAGCTTGATGTTTGGACGCGGCGTATCGATGATATCAACTTTAATGCTGGTGATACGCTTAGAGTCATCAATGCTAGGCTCAGGACCAAATTCAATTTGTTGGTCACTGTATTGCGTTAGCACCTGTGCATATGAAGCAATTAAATACGCGCGAAATGCATCGATAAACTCAAGTACATCCTCACGTTTCGCTCCTTTTAGGTTTGGACCTAGGAGCTTTAGCCCAGCATAGCGGTAGTTGACGTAAGGCATTAGCTCTTCTTCAACAATCACCTTAAGTAAATCTGGGTCTTGTTTGATTTTCGGCTGCTCGGCTTTTAATCTTTCGAAAGTGACTTCAGCCACTTGCTTCATCATCTTATAAGGTTCAGTTTTATCCACTTCTGCTGCACTTGTACCAAACGCGCTAAACACAGCACAAACTGAAAGTAATAATCTCGCTAACATAGTTATTCCTTACTTGAATCGTCTGAACCACCTACGCTGTAAAGCACTTGACCAATTAAGTCTTCAAGCACGAGCGCTGATTTGGTGTCTTCGATGGTATCGCCATCGACCAGCATGACTTCATCGTCAAAAACAAAGCCTGGTACTAAACCAATGTATTGCTCACCAATCAAGCCAGACGTCAAAATTTGTACGCTCGACGTTTCTGGGAATTGATTGTATTTGCTATTGATCGATAGAGTTACAACAGGTAATAAGTTATCTGGGTTAAGCGAAATATTGCTTACCCGGCCAATCACAACCCCACCCACTTTTACTGGCGAGCGAACTTTTAAACTACCAATATTATCGAACTCAGCTTTGAGGGTGTAAGTATCACCAGAGCCAATGCTTTTTACGTCAGCAACTTGAAAAATCATCACAAGAATCGCGCAAATTCCCGCTAATACAAAGCTGCCAACCCATAATTCAGTTTTACGTGTTTGTTGCATGATTAATTCCCAAACATCAATGCGGTCAGTACAAAGTCTAGTCCTAGTACTGCTAAAGAAGAATGCACAACAGTGCGCGTAGTTGCTCGGCTGATCCCTTCCGAAGTTGGAATAGCATCATAACCATTAAATAGAGCGACCCAAGTAACCGTAATTGCAAACGCAAAGCACTTGATCATACTGTTACCAATATCCTGTCCTAGTTCAACTGAGGACTGCATCGCTGACCAAAAACTGCCATGGTCAACACCTTTCCAGTCAACACCAACAAGCTGGGCGCCCCAAATACCCACCGCCATGAAAATCATAGCCAGTAATGGCATTGAAATAGCACCAGCCCAAAAACGTGGCGCGATCACTCTTTTCAAAGGATCTACCGCCATCATTTCAAGGCTAGAGAGTTGCTCCGTCGCTTTCATCAAACCTATCTCTGCAGTTAACGCAGAGCCTGCACGACCAGCAAACAGAAGTGCAGTGACAACGGGCCCTAATTCACGTAGCAATGAGAGCGCCACCATTTGACCCAAACTGCCCTCTGCGCCGTAATCCACCAGCACAACATAGCCTTGTAGGCTCAAGACCATACCAATGAACAACCCAGATACGACGATAATCGCCAGAGACTGGACGCCTACGGAATAAAGTTGTTTAACGAGCAGAGGAAAGCTTTTGAGCGGTTGTGGCTTAGTAAACAGTGCCCCAATCAGCATGAAAGTCGCACGACCAAATGCTCCGCAGATGGAGAGCGTTCGTCTACCTAGTGAGGCGACAAAATGCATAAAGTTATCGACCATCAAATAAGTCCTTTTCGATACTTTGAGAAGGGAAGCGAAACGGTACAGGACCATCTGCATCACCTTGTAAGAACTGCTGAACGCGAGGGTCAGGATTCTGATTAAGCTCTTCTGGTGTGCCAAAAGCGATAATTTTGCCATCGGCCATCAGATAAACCCAATCGGCAATACTCATCACTTCAGGCACGTCGTGAGAAACGACTATAGAAGTTAAACCTAACGCTTGATTTAGATTACTAATGAGCTCAACCAAGACACCCATGGTGATTGGGTCTTGTCCGACAAATGGTTCATCATACATGATTAAATCAGGATCCAGGGCGATCGCACGCGCCAACGCAGCGCGTCTAGCCATGCCACCCGATAGCTCGCTCGGCATCAATTGTGCCGCGCCGCGTAGACCGACGGCTTCAAGCTTAAGCAACACCATGGTACGAATCAGCTCTTCAGATAAATTCGTATGCTCTCGCAATGGGAAGGCGACGTTATCAAAGACATTCAAATCAGTGAATAAAGCTCCTGATTGAAACAACATGCTCATTTTCTTTCGAGCATGGTAGAGTTTTTTACGCGAGAGAGAGGGAATATTGTCGCCATCAAACCAGATCTCTCCTTGCTCGGGATACAACTGACCACCAATTAAACGCAGTAGTGTTGTTTTACCAATTCCCGATGGTCCCATAATGGCCGTCACTTTGCCTTCAGGAACATGCAGATCAATACCATCAAAGATCTTGCGCTCTCCCCGTGAAAAAGTGAGGTTGTTCACGGTGACTAAATCGTTGTTCGACATATCATCTCTTCTACTGTCGGAGCGTTGCAACTCACGGCATCATCAACCAGACACACAACGGAGTTGAGTTTCACGTTTAATAAAGTAACGTCGGTACATTTATTAGGCTGCAATCATAAGCACATTGGCTTTGAATTTAAAGCACTGTTCAATTAAATAAAGTCGAGTATATACCTGCAATTTTTTGTGGATTACGATCAAATCAGCGCAAAGTGTTTAAATCCTAGACAAGAATTGCTGATTTAAATGAACGACATTTGCATACATTTTCGTTACTAACCTTTAATTTATTCGTCGTTTATCTTCCATTTTAGGCCGCAAAAGGTCAAAATTAGCGGTTATTCATTTTACTTATTTAATACTTAGGAATTCTCATGCTCGAAGCCGTAGCGTTGCTTATAGTCGGTCTTGTTTTGCTCGTATGGAGTGCAGATAAACTTGTTTTTGGTTCTGCAGCGATAGCCCGCAACGTCGGTATTTCACCTCTTGTCATCGGCATGACAATCCTTGCGATGGGCTCTTCTGCGCCAGAGATGATGGTTTCTGCAACCGCAGCCTGGGACGGAAAAACCGATACTGCAGTGGGTAACGTTTTAGGCTCAAACATCGCGAACATCGCGTTAATCCTAGGTATTACAGCACTCATCAAGCCTCTGTCGATTAGCTCCGCGGTCATCCGCCGGGAACTGCCATTAATGATTGCAGTAACAGTACTCGCCGGTATTCTGCTTTGGAATAGCCATCTCGGTTTTTATGAAGGTGTCTTATTGTTTGTACTCTTTGGGGCATTTTTATTTGCTATGTTGCAGATCAGCCGCAAAGAACAAAAATCAGGTGATGTTTTTCTTGATGACCAAGAGTCAGAGATCCCAGAAGGCGTCAGCAACCCTAAAGCGATCATGTGGGTGGTTATTGGCCTGATACTGCTTCCTTTGGCAGCAAGCATGCTAGTGGATAACGCGGTGATTATTGCAAAGTATTTTGGCATGAGCGATCTTGTCATCGGTCTGACTATCATTGCCATCGGTACTAGTCTACCTGAGCTCGCAGCATCGCTTGCTGGTGTTTTAAAAGGTGAAGACGACATGGCCGTCGGTAACATTATTGGCTCGAATGTGTTTAATATTCTGGCCGTTATGGGCATTCCTGGCATCATTAATCCATCGGTACTGAGTGAGTACGCGATGGGACGTGACTTCTGGGTCATGTTAGGCGTTTCACTGTTACTTGTCGCGATGTGTTTGGGTAAATCACGCAGTATTAACCGTATTGAAGGTGCAATCTTGTTTGCATGCTTCCTAGGTTATCAAGTGTACTTATTCGCAAACATGGCCGCTTAATTACCACGATAAATAAGTAGAGAACTGATATGTCCAATCAATTTGATTTTCGCGCTGCTGCTAAACAAGTTCTTGATATCGAAGTTGCTGCTCTGCAAGAGCTGGATACCTACTTTGATGATCAATTTGAGAAAGCGTGCGAACTGATCCTTTCCAACAGCGGCAAAGTAGTCGTTATGGGTATTGGCAAGTCAGGCCACATTGGTAACAAGATTGCTGCGACTCTGGCAAGCACGGGGACTTCTGCGTTTTTCGTTCACCCTGGCGAAGCTGCACATGGCGACTTGGGCATGATCAGCCCTGGAGATATTGTGCTCGCAATTTCTAACTCTGGTGAGTCAAACGAAATTCTGTCTCTATTTCCGGTATTAAAACGCCTGAACATCAAGATAATTAGCATGACAGGCAAGCCAGAATCCAATATGGCAAAACTGTCTGACTTGCACCTGCAAATCACGGTACCTCAAGAAGCTTGTCCACTAGGGTTGGCACCGACCAGCAGTACCACTGCCACATTAGTAATGGGAGACGCATTAGCCGTAGCCCTACTTCAAGCGCGTGGTTTTTCTGCCGAAGATTTTGCCTTGTCTCATCCAGGTGGCGCGTTAGGGAGAAAACTGCTGCTTAAGTTGTCTGATATTATGCACTTTGGAGAAGCGTTACCTAAAGTTTCTCCAAACGCATTGATTCGTGATGCCCTGCTTGAAATTTCAGAAAAAGGGCTAGGCATGACCGCTATCGTCGATGAACACGATGCTATGCTTGGTATATTCACCGATGGTGATTTACGTCGCACCTTAGACAAACGCATTGATATTCATACGACCGCGATTGGCGAAGTCATGACGACAAATCCAACCACAGCGCACCCTGATATGCTAGCGGTTGAAGGTTTGAACTTGATGCAGAATAAAAATATTAACGCTCTGATTTTATGTAAAGACGAAAAAATTGTGGGTGCACTGAACATGCACGATTTACTAAAAGCTGGCGTGATGTAATATCAGCACAAACATTTAAATCATTTATTACACAAATAAAGGCAATGGTCAGGGAAGTACTGAGCTAAACGATAGGCCTTCATTATATGAGTTTTACTCGCCTTATTTATTTGCTCTTGATCTTCGTTGTCGCATGGTGCGGTTATTACCTACTGACCCCAAAAGGCAACGACGCAATTCAAGTAGCACCAGATTCTGAACTGCCCATGTTCAGTGGTACTGGACTGGAAAACATCACCTATGGTGAAGATGGTGTCCGCAGTTACATCATCCGCTCTACGAACTTAGACCATTATGCTAAGAGTGGAGATACCATTTTTAATAACCCGACTTTGATGGTTTACCGTGAAGGTAGCGTCATTGAATGGAAGGTGACGGCCACAAGAGCCGTGTTAGATGAAGACCAAGTCTTAACGTTATATGACAAGGTCTTAATGCAAAATCTTCTGCCTGGTGCGAGCTTTGATACCATGGCAACAGACAAGTTAGTCATTAATCTAACCAATCGTGATTTTAAAGCCGATCAACAGGTCATGTTGGTTGGGCCACAATTTGAAACTACTGGAGGCGCAATGCAAGGCAACTTAAAGCAGCATACCGCAACTCTGACAGACGAAGTTCAAGGTCGATATGAAACCGTTACACCTTAGCCTACTGGCACTGGTATTGGCGGCGCCTCAAGCGCTGGCACTTAAGTCGGATACTCAACAACCGGTTTACATTAACTCTGACACCCAACAGGTGGATATGAAGAGTAACCAGGTTATCTTTAAAGGCGATGTATCTCTTAAGCAAGGTAGCATCAATATCGATGCTGATAGAATCGTGGTAACGCGCGATCCTAAAACCGAAGCCATCAAACAGATTCAAGCATTTGGTAAACCTGCCAAGTTTTCTCAGCTGATGGACGATGGTAAGACACTGAGTGGTCAAGCTGTGGAGCTGGATTACCGTATTTCTACAGACGAACTGACCATGAAAGGTCAAGCGCAACTGGCACAAGACAACAACACCATTAAAGGTTCTTCGATTCGTTACCAAATTGGTAAACAAAAGCTAGTCGCTGATAGCTCTAAGGAAGAGCGCGTTACGACCATTTTGCAACCCAATCAGATAGAGAACTAATATGGCAGTACTGAGTGCGAAAAACTTGGCGAAAAGCTACAAAAAGCGCAAAGTCGTAACCGATGTTAGCTTGGAAGTTGAATCTGGTCAGATTGTTGGGCTGCTAGGCCCAAACGGCGCAGGTAAAACCACCTCGTTTTATATGATTGTCGGCTTGGTGCCACGAGATGAGGGCACCATTACCATTGATGATAAAGACATCAGTATTCTGCCGATGCACAGTCGTTCGCGTCTCGGGATTGGCTACCTTCCGCAAGAAGCGTCGATTTTCCGTAAGCTGTCGGTGGAAGATAACATCATGGCCGTACTCGAAACTCGTCAAGAAATGACACGTGAAGAGCGCCAAGATAAGCTGGAAGATTTGTTGGAAGAATTCCACATTCAGCACATCAGAACCAGTGCGGGTATGGCACTATCGGGGGGTGAGCGACGCAGAGTGGAGATCGCTCGCGCTTTAGCAGCCAACCCTCAATTCATTTTGTTGGATGAACCTTTCGCTGGTGTTGACCCAATCTCGGTTAATGACATCAAGAAAATCATCGAGCATCTACGCGATCGCGGCCTCGGAGTGTTAATCACTGACCATAACGTGCGTGAAACACTGGACGTATGCGAAAAAGCCTATATCGTAAGCCAAGGGCACCTAATTGCATCGGGAACTCCGGCAGAAGTTCTCAATAATGAACAGGTGAAACAAGTTTATCTCGGCGAACAATTCCGTCTATGATTATATTAGGAACGGTAAGATTCTGAGCATTACAAGGTAAGTAACACTGAATGAAACCTTCATTACAACTCAAGCTAGGTCAACAGTTAGCCATGACGCCACAGTTGCAACAAGCGATTCGCTTACTGCAACTGTCGACACTCGATCTTCAACAGGAAATCCAAGAAGCCTTGGATTCAAACCCATTATTGGAAGTTGAAGAAGGCCAAGATGAGCCTCTAGCAAACGGTGAAGATAAATCAGCGGTCGAGGCTGCTGATAGCAACAGTGCTAACGAACCAGCAGACATTGACGTTCCAGACAGTTCAGACGTAATTGAGAAGTCAGAGATCAGCTCTGAACTTGAAATCGATACCACTTGGGATGACGTCTACAGCGCGAATACCGGTAGCACTGGCTTAGCTCTTGATGATGATATGCCCGTCTACCAAGGCGAAACCACGGAATCATTGCATGACTACCTAATGTGGCAGCTTGACCTGACACCATTCAGTGAAACCGATCGTACGATTGCATTAGCGATTATTGACGCTGTTGACGACTACGGTTACCTAACCCTATCTCCTGAAGAAATTCATGAGAGCTTCGATAACGAAGAGGTTGAGTTAGACGAAGTAGAAGCCGTTCGTAAACGTATTCAGCAGTTCGATCCGCTCGGTGTAGCATCACGCAACTTACAAGAGTGCCTACTGCTACAGCTAGCGACTTTCCCAGAAGACACACCGTGGCTTGCTGAAGCCAAAATGATTCTTGCGGATCATATTGATCACCTGGGGAACCGTGATTACAAGCTCGTCATCAAAGAGACTAAGCTGAAAGAAGCCGATCTCCGTGAAGTTCTCAAACTTATCCAGCAATTAGATCCTCGTCCCGGTAGCCGTATCACACCGGATGATACCGAGTACGTAATTCCAGATGTGTCCGTTTTTAAAGACAACGGCAAATGGACTGTTTCTATCAACCCAGATAGCGTTCCAAAATTAAAAGTTAATCAACAATATGCTCAATTAGGCAAAGGCAATAGCGCGGATAGCCAGTACATCCGCAGCAATTTGCAAGAGGCAAAATGGTTAATTAAGAGCTTAGAGAGTAGAAACGAGACGCTACTCAAAGTTGCAAGATGTATTGTTGAACATCAACAAGATTTCTTCGAGTATGGTGAGGAAGCCATGAAGCCAATGGTACTAAATGATGTAGCCTTGGCAGTGGACATGCATGAATCCACGATTTCTCGTGTAACAACACAAAAATTCATGCATACACCACGTGGCATTTTTGAATTGAAGTACTTCTTCTCTAGCCATGTTAGTACTGACAACGGCGGAGAATGTTCGTCAACAGCAATTCGCGCACTCATTAAAAAACTGGTCGCAGCAGAGAATACTGCTAAGCCATTGAGTGATAGCAAGATTGCTGCTCTTCTGGCTGACCAAGGGATTCAGGTCGCGAGACGTACGATAGCCAAATATCGAGAATCCTTGGGAATTGCCCCTTCAAGTCAGCGTAAACGCCTATTATAAGGCACTAACTGAAAAGGAAAGTCTATGCAAATCAATATTCAAGGCCATCACGTTGATCTTACCGATTCAATGCAAGACTATGTAAATTCTAAGTTTCAGAAGCTCGAAAGGTTCTTTGACCATATCAATCAAGTACATGTTGTACTAAAAGTTGAAAAAATCACTCAAATCGCGGAAGCTACGCTTCATATAAATCAAGGCGAAATCCACGCATCAGCTGATGACGAAAATATGTATGCCGCGATCGATTCGCTGGTAGATAAATTGGTTCGCCAACTCAATAAGCACAAAGAAAAACTAAACAGTCATTAATCATGCAACTGAGCGAAATACTGTCATTGGACTGCACCAAGAGTGCGGTCCACTGCACGAGTAAAAAACGCGCCCTTGAAATGATCAGCCGCATCGTGGCTGATCAAACGGGCCAAGATTCTACCGAACTGTTCGAGTGCATGCTCAACAGAGAGAAAATGGGCAGTACTGGTATCGGAAACGGTATTGCGATCCCACACGCTAGAATGCAATCGAGCGACAAGGCTATTGCTGTCTTGCTGCAATGTGATGAAGCAATTGAATTCGATGCGATTGATAATCGACCTGTCGACCTTCTTTTTGCGCTCCTTGTACCAGAAGAACAGTGCAAAGAGCACCTCAAGACTCTATCCTCTATGGCAGAACGTCTGAGCGATAAGCAAGTATTGAAACTACTGCGCAATGCTCAGAGTGATGAAGAACTTTACGACATCATGATTCACCAATAAGCAGGACGGACATCATGCGACTAATCGTGGTTAGCGGGCACTCAGGTGCCGGTAAGAGTATTGCGCTGCGCGTACTGGAAGACTTAGGTTATTACTGTGTTGATAACCTCCCAGTGAATTTGCTGGACGCATTTGTTCACTCTGTTGCTGACAGCAAGCAGAATGTTGCGGTAAGCATTGATATTCGCAATATCCCTAAAAAGCTAAAAGAACTGACTGGTACACTGGAGCAGTTGAAAACAGAGCTTGATGTGACCGTGCTTTTCTTGGACGCCAATAAGGAAACGCTACTCAAACGCTACAGCGAAACACGCCGAATCCACCCTTTATCTTTAGGTGGCACCTCTCTCTCCCTTGACCAAGCCATCGAGCGTGAGAAAGAAATTTTAACACCACTTAAAGCGCATGCCGATCTTGTACTGAACAGCAGTGGACAATCTTTGCATGAGTTGAGTGAAACCGTGCGTATGCGTGTTGAAGGCAGAGATCGCAAAGGGCTTGTTATGGTATTTGAGTCTTTTGGCTTCAAATATGGCCTGCCTTCCGATGCCGATTACGTATTCGACGTTCGCTTCTTGCCCAACCCACATTGGGAACCAGCGTTGCGCCCACTTACGGGTTTGGATGCCCCTATCGCCGCATTTTTGGAGCAGCACCAATCGGTGTTAAGTTTGAAATACCAAATTGAAAACTTTATAGAGAATTGGTTACCTCTGCTCGAGAAAAACAATCGCAGCTATTTGACCGTTGCAATAGGTTGTACCGGTGGTAAACACCGTTCGGTGTACTTAACTCAGCAAATCGGTGAGTACTTCGCCAATAAAGGACACCAAGTGCAAATTCGCCATACCTCACTAGAGAAAAACACTAAGGAGTAGCTGTGGAGTTAAGTCGTAAAGTATTGATTCAAAATCGCCTTGGCTTACATGCTCGCGCAGCCGTCAAACTGGTCGAACTGGCCCAGAGCTTTGAAGCGGTCATCACTATCGACAATGAAGAAGACAAAACCGCCACAGCAGACAGCGTAATGGGTTTATTAATGCTTGAGTCTGCTCAAGGACAGTACGTCACAATCCACGCTGCGGGTGAGCAAGCAGAAGAAGCACTGGATGCCGTTTGCCACTTAATCGAAGATAAATTTGATGAAGGCGAGTAATTTACTCGCTTTTTTATTACCTCTCACTCCCCTTCCCCTGACTGCGCCAATAAATAAATTTGCTTAGTATCATAAGTTGTTATTAAAAGGCGCCTAGAATTAAGTTATTATTCAACGCATTGTAAATATCAGGAATTGGGAGGAATGAATGGCAGAGCAAATTGAATTCGACCAAGCTCACCAAGCCCTCCAAGAAGTCACAGAAGCGCTAGAAAATGGCCGCTTCGTCCATGTTCGTCGTCAGTTACAGGACATGGAACCTGAGGATATAGCTCACCTTTTAGAAGCCTCTCCACGCAAAAGCCGTGAAGTTCTCTGGCAACTCACCGACCCTGAAGACTACGGTGAAATCCTCGACGAACTGAACGAAGACGTCAAAGATAGTCTCGTATCCAAAATGGCACCAGAAGCGCTTGCAGAAGCGACAGAAGGCATGGATACCGATGACGTGGCTTATGTACTGCGTAGCTTGCCAGACAACCTGTCACGCGAAGTCCTGTCGCAAATGGACTCCTCTGACCGTCTGCGTGTCGAAACCGCCCTGTCCTACCCAGAAGACACTGCAGGTGGGCTGATGAACACCGACGTTATCACGATTCGTGGTGACGTAGATGTGGACGTGGTTTTACGTTATCTGCGTATGAAAGGTGAACTACCCGAAGCAACGGATGCACTTTATGTCATTGATGAAGAAAGCAAACTGATTGGTGAACTACCCATTACTCTGCTGATCACGACCCAGCCTGATGTCAAAATTGTCGACATCATGGAAGATGCTGACGAAGCGATCACTGTCGATACCAGTGATTCAGATGTTGCTAGTCTGTTCGAACGTCGGAACTGGGTCTCTGCTCCTGTCGTAGACGAGAATCAGCATCTCGTTGGCCGTATCACTATCGATGACGTAGTTGACGTTATCCGTGAAGATGCCGAACACTCGATGATGAGTATGGCAGGTATGGACGATGACGAAGATACCTTCGCACCCGTTGTAAAATCAGCTCGCAAACGCAGTATCTGGCTTGGGGCTAATGTGTTGGCCGCACTCGCCGCCGCTTCTGTTTCTAACATGTTTGAAGCTACGCTAGACCAGATGGCTGCCATTGCCGTATTGATGACGATTGTTCCTTCCATGGGTGGTGTCGCTGGTAACCAAACCGTCGCACTAGTGATTCGTGGTCTTGCTCTTGGTCATATCGGTGACTCGAACAAACGAGAACTGTTGATGAAAGAAGCCTCGATCGGTTTACTCAACGGCATCATGTGGGCGCTGATTATTGGCGGCATTGTTGTCGCTTGGAAAGGTAACTGGATGCTAGGGGGAATCATTTCCGCCGCGATGCTGACTAACTTATTGGTCGCTGGGGTTGCCGGAGTAACGATTCCAATCCTCTTAAAGAAAATGAACATCGACCCAGCTTTAGCTGGTGGTATGGCGTTAACGACCGTAACGGATGTAATTGGTTTATCAGTATTCTTAGGGCTTGCCACAATACTGATTACCTAACTGCAAAAACTAAAAAGCCTGATGAACACATCAGGCTTTTTTAATTCTGAATTAGGAAAGCTTACTCACCCGCAACTTTCATCGCATCCAGTAAGATTGAACCCGTTTGAATTTGCGAGCGCGTTTCAACGTCGCTACCTACGGCAACAATCTTATTGAACATGTCTTTTAGATTACCAGCAATGGTAATTTCCGATACTGGGTATTGGATTTCGCCGTTCTCAACCCAAAAGCCTGCAGCACCGCGAGAGTAATCACCTGTTACCACGTTCACGCCTTGTCCCATCACTTCTGTCACTAGAAGACCAGTACCGAGCTCTTTAAGCATTTGTTCGAAGTTTTGGCCTGTCGACTTCACGTACCAGTTATGAATCCCACCAGCGTGACCTGTCGGCGCCATCTTCATTTTACGTGCGGCATAACTGGTTAACAGATAAGTTGCTAGCACACCGTCAGTAATGATCTCACGGTCTTGAGTATATACGCCTTCGCTATCGAATGGGCTTGACGCCAAACCACGTAATACATGTGGACGTTCCGAGATATTGAACCACTCAGGAAGCACTTGCTTACCAAGGTGATCAAGTAGAAAAGAAGATTTACGGTACAGGTTACCACCGCTGATCGCCATAACTAGGTGACCAATCAAGCCAGTTGCAACATCAGCGGCAAACATGATTGGGTATTTACCTGTCTTTAGGCGCTGCGCATCTAAGCGGTTAATCGTATTCTCTGCCGCCTTACGACCCACTGTTTCTGGTGTCCATAAGTCATCGCGATGACGTGCCACAGTGTAGCTGTAATCACGCTCCATTTCGCCATTTTGACCAACGCCAATAACACAACAGCTGGTACTGTGGCGGCTAGACGCATAGCTTGCTAATAAGCCATGGCTGTTACCATACACTTTTACACCGTAGTGGCTATCATAACTCGCGCCATCACTTTGCTTGATTGCACTGTCATAACTTAACGCTTCTTTTTCTGCGGCAATCGCCACATTGGCAGCATAGTCAGGATCTGGTGCGTCTGGGTGGAAAAGATCAAGCTCAGGGATCTCTTGCACCATGTATTCTTTGGCAGCGGGCCCTGCGAATGGATCTTCAGATGTGTAATGCGCAATATCCAGCGCCGCAATAACGGTTTGCTCGATAGCAGCTTCACTTAAATCAGACGTGGAAGCACTGCCTTTACGTTGACCTCGGTAAACGGTAATGCCCAGCGCACCATCGCTGTTGAACTCGACATTTTCTACCTCGCCCATGCGAGTAGATACACTTAAACCAGTGCTTTTGGTAATTGCGACTTCGGCGGCGTCAGATTTTGCCGATGCAAGCTTTAAGGCTCTTGCGACGGCTTGCTCTAGCTCGGTACGTTGCTCAGCAACCTGCTGTTTAATATCCATTGTCTTTCACATCTTGTCTTTGATGAACAATAGGATAACAAGAATTTCGCTTTCTCCCCACGATTCTTGTTAAAATAGTCATAATATTAATCAAAACACAGGCAACTGAAATGGCACGTAAGAATCAAAAAGCGCCATGGGAACCAGAAGAAGAGATCATCTGGGTAAGCAAATCCGAGATGAAGCGAGACATGGAAGAACTGCAAAAGCTAGGTGAGGAGCTTGTCGGCCTCAAACCTGCAGTTCTCGAAAAGTTTCCATTGAGCGAAGACCTGCGAGAAGCAATTGCAGACGCACAACGCTTTAAAAACGAAGCACGTCGTCGCCAATTACAACGTATTGGTAAGTTGATGCGTTATGAAGATCCAGAGCCAATCCAAGCAGCGTTGGATAAGATTCGTAACAAGCACTCTCAATTAACGGCGGTATTCCACAAGCTTGAAGCTCTGCGTGATCGCGTGGTAGAAGAAGGCGACAAAGCCATTGATGACGTAATGGAAATGTACCCAGAGGCGGATCGTCAGCGTCTACGCCAATTGGCTCGCCAAGCAGCCAAAGAGAAAAAAGCAGGGAAACCAGCAAAAGCGTACCGCGAAATCTTCCAGATCCTAAAAGGTCTGAACGAAGAAGAGTTTTAATTCGACGGTTCGATGCCAACAAGCATGCAATTAACGAAAAAAGCAGACATGATGTCTGCTTTTTTATCTTTTACTTAAATGTCAGCGTTACACCAAGCGATTAATACGCTCTCCGCGCTCGAAAGCGTCAATGTTCTCAATCAAGATTTCCACTAAACGTTGAATCGAAGGGTCACTGCCCCATGCAACATGCGGTGTAAGTAACAAATTAGGTAAACCCATATTGGCAATCAGCGGATTGCTCTCATCAGCTGGTTCTTGTGTAAAAACATCAAAACCAGCCGCAGCAATTTCTCCCTGTTTTAGGGCATCCACCAGCGCTTGCTCATTCACCAAGCCTCCACGCCCCGTATTAATTAGAATGGCGTTAGGCTTCATTTGCTGTAATTCTGCTTGACCAATCAAATTCTGAGTATGCTTGTTGAGCGGACAGTGCAAAGTCAACGCATCAGAGCGTTTTAACACTTCCTCAAACGGTACATAACCAGGTCGGCATTCTGATGCACCTTTACGCTCAGCAAAGATCACCTGCATGCCTAGCGCATCAGCTAACTGTGCTGTCGCTTGCCCTAAAGCGCCGCTGCCAATAACACCTAGCGTGCTACCACCTATATCCCCGATTGGGTGCGTAAAAAAGCAAAACTGCTTATTACGCTGCCATTCGCCAGCGGCAATATCTTGATGGTAACCAAATAAATTTCGGCGTAAAGCAAACAGCATCGCAATCACGTGCTCAGGCACCGAACGTGTCGCGTAACCACGTACATTGGCAACCGCAATATTATGCTTAGCACAGTAGTCCACATCGACGTTGTTAAAACCAGTTGCGGCAACCGCGATCATCCGCAATTGTGGTAGTTGCTCTAATATATTTTGGTCAAGCAGGACTTTATTGCTAATCACGATATCTGCATCTGCTAACCTTTCTATTACCTGCTCTGGCGCGGTTAAGTCGTACTCACGCCAGTAGTGCTGAAAGCTAGGTCGTGGGATCTCAATATGTTCTGGGATGGTCGCACGGTCCAAAAATACGATGGTCGGCAAAGACATAACAACTCCTTGTTCACGGCTGAAAGACAGGATACATCAACCACAGTAACGAAATAGCGAACTAGAAAGAACCGTTGTTGACTGCGGCTGGCATTAAGGGTGTGGCAACGTTTTATAATCAGGCAATGTACGTTCTGGCGAAAAATAGTTAAAGATCGCCGCCTCGGCTCCAGGATAAAAGTCACAAGGTACAAAAATACTACTCAGCTGATCCGTGGCTGGGTGATAAAAACTTAGCTCCGCAGCGTGCAGCTCTAAACGTTCTGAAAACTGATACGCCTCTTCAGTTGCATAAAATTCATCACCCACAATTGCATGACCAATCGCCATCAAATGCACGCGCAACTGATGCGATCGACCAGTAATGGGGAGTAACCGCACAACGGTCGTATGGGTGCCATCTGGATGCACTTCACGCTTCACCACTTGGAATAAAGTTTGAGATGGCTTGCCGTCGTCGAAGCATACTTTTTGTCGCGGACGATTTGGCCAATCACAAATTAATGGAAGGTCAATATTCCCTTCTTGCGGCTCGACATGCCCCCAAACACGTGCGTAATACACCTTGTGGGTGAGACGATATTGGAACTGCTTTTTTAATGCTCGCTCCGAAGGTTTGTTTTTCGCCAGCAGCATCAACCCTGATGTCGACATATCCAAGCGATGCACTACTTGGATTTCTGGATGCACTTCCTTGAGGCGGCTCCACATGCTGTCGTAATGCTCTGCAAGTCGACCAGGAACAGACAGTAACCCAGATGGCTTATTCACTGCCAGAATGTCGTCATCCTCAAAAACGATGTCGACCCAAGGGTCGGTGGGAGGGGTATACTCAAGCATTGCCATGGGAGATCTCTACAAAATAAAAACGCCGCGATTATATAACCAAATAGCACCCAAATGCAGGGTTATGACGAAAAGTTCAAACCAATAAAACAAAGTCAATCCTTTAGCATAAAAACTAAAAATAGCACGTTGTAAATTTAGTTTGACAACAAGACGCATAACTGAATAGAGTGCTAGATGCACACAGCATGATATTCGCAAAGAATACTTAAAATAAATACATCAAAACACAGCATTTAAAAGACATTACCGTTGCGCAGTATAGGGCGAGCGCTCAGCTTGTCATGTACTGCGATATGTATCTCTTTAGAAAGATACATAAGATAAAAAGGACAATAAGCAATGGACTCCGCCGTTATAGATAAACCCCAATCCAAACTTTCCTTATTTTTTCGTTCGCTAGGCCCCGGCATATTAATGGCATCTGCTGCGGTGGGTGGCTCTCACCTCGTCGCATCAACCAAAGCGGGGGCGATTTATGGCTGGCAACTGGCGGCGCTGATTCTGCTCGTAAACCTGTTTAAATACCCTTTTTTCCGAGCGGGCGTACAGTACACCATGGGGACAGGGCTCACCTTGGTTGAGGGCTACGCGAAATTAGGTCGGCCTTATCTATGGCTATTTCTATTTCTGAGCGTGGTCTCAGCCGTAATCAATACCGCCGCTTTGTTGATGTTTAGCGCTAGCTTGCTGGGCTACTTCATTCCGTTTTCACTATCAATGGCATCACTCAGTATCATTGTGATTGTCACCTGCCTGATCATATTATTTGCTGGCCATTACAAAGCGCTCGATACGCTATCTAAGGTGATCATGTCGGTGTTAACCATCGCGACTTTACTTGCCGTTTCTATCGCCTTTGGTAACCCTGTTGAGCAAGTGGCCAACTTCGAGCCACCGTCACCTTGGTCGATTGCGGCAATTGGCTTTATCGTCGTAACAATGGGCTGGATGCCAGCACCGATAGAGATCTCCTGCTTGACCTCTGCGTGGTTAAAACGCCAATCAAGCCAGCAAGAAGTAACATACCGCTCTGCTCTATTTGACTTTAATGTCGGTTATATTGGCACGGCTTTTCTTGCCATTATCTTTGTATCATTAGGTTCTTTGATGCTTTATGGCTCTGGCGTTGCGCTTGAAAGCTCTGGCGTTGGCTTCTCCCACCAATTGGTTGGCTTATATGCGGCAACAATTGGCGAATGGTCTCGTTACTTAATCGCGGTAATTGCGTTTTTCTGTATCTTTGGCAGCACGATTACCGTTATTGATGGCTACTCACGCGTTATTTCTGACTCTCAACGTCTACTGCGCTCACAACCAGACACTAACCCTAAAGCCACGTCAGCGATCATGCTGGTGGTCGCCTTACTTGCATTAGGTATTGTGGTTTTCTGGGCTTCTGCGTTATTGCCTATGCTGAACTTTGCGATGATCCTCGCCTTTATGACCACGCCATTCTTTGCTCTGCTGAATTACACATTAGTGAGCAAAACCGAGTTACCTGAACCTTTGGCTGTTGGACCTAAATTGAAGTGGTTGTCGATTGCTGGTTTGATTTACTTGTTTGGCTTCTTGGCTGTATTTATCTGGTGGAAGTGGTTGATATAAATTACTTAGCTATGAGTGAGTAATGCATTCTGCATAAAGAAACTAAACCGCAAATAAAGAAAAAGGTCTTCAACTGAAGACCTTTTTTAATGAGCAATAAATGCTTACTTAGTTGTGGCTCACCACAATCAAACGTAGCGAATCGAGCTGCACTTGAGCTTGGTTGATGTAACCAGTGAGCTCCTTAATTTGTGCATCAATGGCTTCAATTTCTTCATCACGAATATTTGGGTTTACCGCTTTCAGTGCTTGCAAACGCTCAAGTTCTGCATTCAAGCTATGCTGCATATCTTGATGAGCTTGCTTGCGTACTTCCTCAACCTTCGCTTCGATAAGACTATCCCCCGCTTCAATTAAGCGGTGTACGTCTTTCTGTACCGACGTGACCAACTTGCTGCCTAAGTGACGGTTTACAGGGCTGAGCTGGCGGTTAAAGCTTTCAAATTCCACTTGAGCAGACAAGTCATTGCCACGCGAGTCCATCATCAAACGGATTGGCGTTTTCGGTAAGAAGCGCGCGATACCACTGCGTTTTGGCGCTTGCGCATCTACCGCGTAAATCAACTCAAGAAGAATGGTCCCGACTGGTAGCGCTTTGTTTTTCAAAAGAGATACCGCAGACGTACCCACCCCTTCACTCATCAGAAGATCGATACCACCCTGGATCATTGGGTGCTCCCAACTGATAAAGTGCATGTCTTCACGAGATAAAGCCGTATCACGATCAAACGTGATCGTCGCTCCTTCGTATGGCAGACCTGGATAGCTTGGTACCATCATGTGCTCAGATGGGGTCACAATCAGTGCGTTTTCACCTTTATCGTCTTGGTTCAAGCCAATCGTATCAAAAAGAGAAAGTGCGAAGGTGACCAGATTGGTATCACCGTCGGTTGATTCAATTTTCTCAACGATTTGTTGAGCTTTTTCTCCGCCATTTGAATGCATTTCTAACAGGCGATCACGGCCTTGCTCCAATTGGGATTTCAGCTCTTTATTCATTTTTGCTGACGCTTCAATGATCTCATCTAGCGTGCTGGTATCACCAGAAGCAAGGATTTCAATCAGATCATCAGAGTACTTATCGTAAACGGCACGGCCTGTTGGGCAAGTTTCTGCAAAAGCGTTTAAACCTTCATCAAACCAGCGAGCAAGAATGGCTTGCGAGGTACCTTTCAGGTAAGGAATATGAATGTCGATGTCACGGTTTTGGCCGATACGGTCCAAACGACCGATACGTTGCTCAAGCAAATCTGGGTTGAATGGCAAGTCGAACATGACAAGTTGGTTGGCAAACTGGAAGTTACGGCCTTCAGAGCCGATTTCACTACAGATAAGAACCTGTGCACCACCTTCTTCTTGCGCAAAGTAAGCGGCTGCTTTGTCACGCTCAAGGATCGACATACCTTCATGGAAGACGGTCGCACGAATGCCTTCACGCTCACGCAGCGCTTGCTCCAATTGCAGAGCCGTACTTGCACGAGAGGCAATCACCAGAATTTTCTCGCTGCGCTTCTCTTTTACCTTTTCAAGTAACCAATTCACGCGCGAGTCAAACTGCCACCAGCTTGCATCATCGCCTTCAAATTCTTGGAAAATTTCTTCCGGGTAAAGGTTCTTCATCGCACGTGCTTCAGAACTCATCTTACCGCCGATCATCCCAGCAACACGCATTGACGTGGTGTATTGCGGTGGAATATCCATTGGCATCAGGTGCACGTTACGCGCAGGGAACCCTTTGATAGCCGCACGTGTGTTACGGAACAGAACTCGTCCCGTACCGTGACGATCCATCAAGTTGTCGATCAACTCTTGGCGCGCTGACGCTTTCGCTTCTTCGTCCGCTTCACTTTCGATAATGCGGAAAAGTGGTTCTACGTCTTGTTCAGACAACAACTCAGTAATCTGGTTTTTCGCTTCATCAGGCAGTTTTTCACCAGAGAAAAGTGAAGTAATCGCATCCGCTACAGGCGCGTATTGCTCTTCTTCCTCGACAAACGCTTCATAATCGTAGAAACGGTCAGGATCCAGCAAACGCAGACGAGCAAAGTGGCTCTCACGACCAAGCTGTTCTGGCGTTGCCGTCAGTAGCAGTACGCCCGGAGTGCGTTCAGCCAAGCCTTCCACTACTTGGTATTCACGGCTCGGTTTATCTTGGCTCCACTCAAGGTGATGCGCTTCATCGACAACTAATAGGTCCCATTCGCCTTCCAGTGCTTGTTCAAAACGCTTGCGGCTCTTGCGTAGGAAGTCCAAAGAACACAGCACGTATTGCTGGGTATCAAATGGGTTTTCTGCATCCGCGAATGCTTCGATACAACGCTCTTCGTCAAAGATAGAGAAATGCAGATTGAAACGACGCATCATCTCAACCAGCCATTGATGCTGCAGTGTTTCAGGCACCACAATCAAAATGCGTTCAGCACGGCCAGACAGCACTTGCTGGTGGATGATCATGCCCGCTTCGATGGTTTTACCCAAACCAACTTCATCCGCCAGTAATACGCGTGGTGCGTGACGACGGCCAACTTCGTGCGCGATGTAAAGCTGATGAGGGATCAAACCTGCACGCATACCACACAAGCCACGCATTGGACTCTTATGCTGCTCAAACTGATTGGTTAGCGCACGGTAACGCAGAACAAAGTTGTCCATGCGATCGATTTGACCGGCGTACAACTTATCTTGAGGTTTATTAAAACGAATTTGGTTGCTCAGAAAAATCTCACGCAGAACAACGGCGGTTTCTTGCGTGTCTTCACGAGTACCGAAATAGGTGTATAGGCCTTCATCTTCCAGTACTTCTTCAACTTTTAGAGACCAACCTTCTTGGCAGTCGATGACATCACCAACGTTAAAGGTGACTCGGGTAACAGGTGCATCGTTACGTGCGTAAACTCGGTTTTCCTCTGACGCTGCAAACATCAATGTCACAGTACGAGCATCCATTGCTACAACGGTACCTAAACCTAAATCGCTTTCCGTATCGCTAATCCAGCGCTGCCCCAAAGCAAATGTCATGAATTGACTACCTCGTTATTAGTTCTTGATTCGTGTTTCTTGTTGGTCTACTCATGCCCGTAGGCATGGATAATAGTTTAGATCTGATTCTGGCTTCTGCTATGCCGATAGCATTCGTCATTCCAGTATGAACTGAGTATTTTTAAGCCAGCTCAACATGATAAATCGGACGTAGCCTATACGCAGAAAAAGGTCGCTAATCTTACTTGAAGCTGTGATTTAGGTCACGCCGAAACCGCATCAAGCGGAAACTTTTTTTCCCAAACTATAAATGCAATCAAATTGTAAAATACTCATGCCAATTATTAAGTTGTAGAACGTAAATATTACGTATACTTCTAGTGAGGGGCGTTTAAAACCATTGCATATGATTTAAGCGCGTTAGTACACGATTAGGATCAACACGGGTTTGCAGTAAGTTGTCTTGCTACTCGGTTGCACACTAACCGACATCAGCCCGACAACCTCTATTGCAAGCAATCAGAGTTAGGCCGCTTCACACCTATTTGAGAATGACCTAACCACTCGCATGCAGAGCCGTATTACGGCAAGGAGACGCTATGGGCGATACCGATCGGAAACTGTTTGTACTTGATACCAACATTCTTCTTCATGAACCCTTTGCCATCTTCTCTTTCCAAGAACACGATGTCGTTATCCCCATGACCGTGTTGGAAGAACTCGACCGAATCAAAGACAGCAAACGCGATGTCGCAAGAGACGCTCGCGTGGCTATTCGCGCTTTGGAAGATTTGTTTAAAGAAGCAACGCCCGATGAAATTTCTGAAGGTATTCCTGTTTCTAAAGACAGCCCCGACCAAGGCACCATTTCCATTTTGGCGGATTTCGAACTGCAGGAAACCGTCAAAGCCTTCGCCGACAAAGCCGGTGACAACCGCATACTCAATGCGGTGCTTTATCTGCAAAACAAACGAGCACCACGTGAAGTGGTACTGATCACGAAAGACATTAACATGCGTCTGCGCGCCAAAGGCGCTGGCGTACGTTTTGTTGAAGACTACCGAACCGATCAACTGATTGACGACATTCAATACCTCACCAAAGGCTTTCAACTGCGTGAGGGGGACTTCTGGAGTGATATTGAGGAAGTGGAAAGTTATGCGCTGGGCGGAAAAACCTATCACAAGCTCAATCGTGAACCTTTTGAACCAACCTTTATTAACCAATATGTGATTGATGAAGACAGCGACTTTGCTGGCCGCGTGGAAACCATCAATGAAGACAAATTAACGCTACTCGACCTGAGCCGTGAACGCATGATGCACCGTAAGGCTTGGGACATCACACCAAAAAACATCTACCAAGGAATGGCGTTGGATGCCTTACTTGACCCGGATATTGACCTAGTGATTTTAACCGGTGCCGCTGGTAGTGGTAAAACGCTATTAGCCATGGCAGCAGCACTGGAGCAAACCATTGAAAAAGGCATGTTCGATAAAATTATCGTGACGCGTAACACGCCAGACATCGGTGAATCCATCGGCTTCTTACCCGGCTCAGAAGAGGAGAAAATGATGCCGTGGTTAGCGGCGGTGACCGATACCTTGGAAGCGCTACATAAACACGATCACTGCACTGAAGGCTCATTGAAGTACATCTGCGATAAAGCCAACATTCAATTTAAATCGATCAACTTTATGCGTGGCCGTTCGATCCAAAATGCGTTTGTACTGCTTGATGAGTGTCAAAACCTCACCGCATCACAAATCAAAACCATCATCACCCGCTGTGGTGAAGGAACAAAAATCGTCTGCTCCGGTAACTTGGCGCAGATTGACTCTCATTACCTCACCCCAGTGACATCAGGGTTGACGTACATGGTTGAGCGCTTCAAGAACTTTGAAGGCAGCGCAAATATTCACCTCAACGGCGTGGTTCGTAGCCGCTTGGCGGAATTTGCTGAAGAAAATCTATAATCGACACCGACTCACAAAGCAAAAGAGCGCTCTAATGAGCGCTCTTTTTATAACGATTCGAATGAGTTACTCAGTGCCACCCACCGTCAGTGAGTCCAATTTCAAGGTCGGCTGACCAACACCAACTGGCACACTTTGACCTGCTTTACCACATACGCCAACGCCCTTGTCGATACTTAGGTCGTTGCCGACCATAGAGACTTGCTGCATGGCTTCGATACCTGAGCCAATCAACGTCGCACCTTTAACAGGGCGCGTAATTTTACCGTTTTCAATCAAGTACGCTTCCGATGCGGAGAATACAAACTTACCCGAAGTAATGTCCACCTGACCGCCACCAAAGTTTGGCGCATACAACCCTTTCTCTACCGTCGAGATGATTTCTTCTGGCGTATGTTCACCTGGAAGCATGTAGGTGTTGGTCATACGCGGCATCGGCAAGTGTGCATACGACTCACGACGACCGTTACCTGTTGGGTTCACACCCATTAACCGCGCGTTTAGCTTGTCTTGCATGTAACCTTTCAGCACACCATTTTCGATAAGCGTGTTGTACTGGCCATTCACCCCTTCATCATCCACATTGAGTGAACCACGAAGGTCTTTTAATGTACCGTCATCAACAATGGTACACAGTGAAGACGTCACTTGTTGACCCATTTTGCCAGAGAAAACCGAAGATTCCTTACGATTAAAGTCACCTTCTAGGCCATGACCTACCGCCTCATGTAGCAATACGCCTGGCCAACCTGAGCCCAATACCACTGGCATCATGCCTGCTGGTGCGGCTTCTGCTTCAAGGTTTACCAGCGCCATGCGAATCGCTTCGTCTGCATAATGGAAAGCTTGTTTCACACCATTGCTTTCCGTTAAAAAGAAATCGTAACCAAAACGGCCACCGCCACCAGCGCTACCTCGTTCACGTCGTTCACCTTTTTGAGCGAGCACGCTAATAGACAAACGCACCAAAGGACGAATATCGCCTGCATAAGTACCGTCTGTTGCCGCAACAAGCATCTGCTCATGCACACCGCTGATGCTGATCGAGACTTCTTTAATCAATGGCTCTTTAGTGCGGATGTAAGCATCTAGAGATTTGAGCAACTCTGTTTTTTGCTGCTTTTCCCACCCAGCTAATGGATTCACAGCCGCGTAGTACGCTTGGTTTTCGGTGCGTTTAAACGCTTGGACTTTGCCATTTTGCCCTTGTTGAGCAATACCGCGCGCCGCCATTGCACTCTGCTTCAGACCTTCAGGCTGAATTTGATCAGAGTAGGCAAAGCCGGTTTTTTCACCAGTTACCGCACGAACACCAACACCACAATCAATGTTAAAAGAGCCATCTTTGATGATGCTGTCTTCTAGAACCAGAGACTCGTGCCAGCTGGACTGAAAGTAAATGTCCGCATAATCGATCTGGCGCGTCGCAATGCTGGCAAGCGTGTCAGCAATGTCTTGTTCTGTCAGACCATTTGGGGCAAGGAGTGCCTGTTCTATTTGGTTTGTGCTCATAGTTAGCTCTTTTATTTCCGTCTCAATTCATTTTGAAAGCGACTGTGTTGAGTCAGCGGCATATTCTGCCTTACTTGTTGGCTCTGTGACAAATCTATCTCTGTCACTAACAAGCCTACTTCATCCTGAAGCTGTTTATGAATACGTCCCCAAGGGTCAACGACCATTGAGTGTCCCCATGTTTTTCGTCCACATGGATGCGTTCCAGTTTGTCCGCTCGCCAAAATCCAACATTGTGTCTCAATCGCTCTAGCTCGCAATAATACTTCCCAGTGAACTTGCCCCGTCACAGCGGTAAACGCAGCAGGCACCACAATGATATCCGCGCCTTCTTGGCGTAATACTTTATAAAGCTCAGGAAAACGAAGATCGTAACAGATGCTCAATCCAACGCTGCCGATATCGGTTTCCGCCACTACAATTTGATTACCCGCCATAAACGTATCCGACTCACGATAACTACCATAACCATCGGCTACGTCGACATCAAACATATGCAGTTTGTCATAGTGAGCAATGCATTTACCGTGCGGCGGCAATACAAGCGTTGTGGTCGTGACACCTTTTGCGGTTTGAATGGGCATGCTTCCGACAATCAGTGTTAACTGGTTCTTTCTTGCGATTTCAGAGAGCCGCTGTTGAATCATGCCACTCCCAAGTGGCTCTGCATGTTGATGGTACGCTTCGCGGTTGGCAAACAGCACCGTATTTTCAGGGGTAAGGACAAGCTTGGCACCTTGCTTACTCGCCAAAGCACACTGTTTTTCAATAAAGTCCAGATTCGCAGTGATATCTGGACCCGATGTCATTTGAATAATGCCAACACGTTCCATGTGTTTCCTCCCTATTCCATTTTAGTCGGTGAGTTATTTCGCCTGTTCACGCAGCTTTTCTGGCAGTTTGTATTCACCTTTACTTCGAGAAATTTCTTTTACCGTTGGTGAGTCTAGTGGGCCTTTCACTTCATAATTGACTTGAGTGAAGACCTCAACCACCGGAGAAATCACTGTTGAGATGGCTAAAACATACAACGCGGTTTGTGGCGCTACTGCAAACGCGGTCAGCATTGGTAGGCCTGATGTGATGTCTGGGGTGAACTTCACTTCCGCATCGACCATTCTGCTGTTCATATT
This sequence comes from Vibrio sp. A1-1, assembly GCF_021728175.1. Lineage (NCBI taxonomy): Bacteria > Pseudomonadati > Pseudomonadota > Gammaproteobacteria > Vibrionales > Vibrionaceae > Vibrio > Vibrio sp. A1-1. The sequence continues at coordinate 43,838 of NZ_JAKKCL010000018.1, read as the reverse complement.
GGCGATGCCGCGGATCTGCATTTCCCCTGCTAACGCATCCATCACGATATCGTTGGTGATAAATATGCCATCTTGGATCTTGCCCGTGCCTGTGATCGAGTTAAACGCCATGCCTTTATCGAATACGTCGGTAAAGTCGAGCTGCATCTTACGGATAATAGAATCCAAGCTGAACAAGCCTAACAAGCGTGCCGCACCACTGACTTCACTGATCACGCCTTTACCAAATTCCGTTGAGACATTCCCTTGCAACGTTTGTGTCTTCATCGACCAAGGCGCGCCGTCCCATTCCATATTGGCGTTGATCTCAAATGGTGCCTGCTGAATACCCGATGTGATACCAAAGCGCTCCATAAGATCAGTGTTGTTATCACCTTTCATTTTCATGGTTAAGTTGGAATGGCTACTCTCTTTTGTCAGATCCCACCAACCGCTCATATCAATGCGGTTTTTGCCGCTGCTAAAGGTGATATTTTTCCACTCCAAACGGTTCTCGCGACGCTGCAAATCAACATTCACCTTCCCCACTTTGTAACCTTGCAACCAAAAATCATCGATGTTCAAAGTTAAGTTTGGCATCTCAGCGTGAAACTGGCGGTCAAAATTGGTAATCAAAGGCGCGTTTTGATCCTCACTGGCAAAGAGCGAACTGCGCTCTTTGGTCATCTCTTCAAACCCTGGAATATACAGGTGCAAGTGCTCCAAAGAGACCGATAAGTCATACGGCTTCAGATAGTTAGCCTTACCTTTAACCTCTTGACTGTCCACATCGAGTTGCCAGCTCAAATTCTTTTTGCTTGCGGAGAAGTCCACATCATGAAACTCAATCCCACCAAGCTGCAAGTTTGGCGTTTCAACATCAATCCGTGTCGGCAATGGAATACTCGGCGTCTTCATGCTTGCCAGAACAGATGAGGATTGCTTACCTTCCGAGCCCTGAACCAGCTCTGCCCACTGGTCTAAATTAAGCTCAGCGACACGCACTGATGCATCGTGTCCGACAATAGGGCTGATCCTGAAACCACCTTTACCGACCATTAAATGAGTCGCCGTCAGAACAGGTACATCGCCAGTTATATCTATCTCGGTTTGATACTTAGCATTTGGTATCTGTAGTCTTGCTGAAATGCTTTCTTGGTTGCCGGATGCCTGTAGTTTTGCTTGCCCGGACTCGCCAACTTGTTTCGCTAGCGGATAGGGATATTGACTCGCTAAACGATTTAGCTGCGCCAACACATCAAGTTGATAGGTGAAGCCTACATCATTAAGTTGTAAGTCAATGTCCATTTGCCACGGCGCATGCCCAGAAACAAGCTTTAACCAACGCTCACCAACATAAGGTTTGAGAGGCTCAACGTCCCAATCCCCTAATGTGTTAATCGTCACATTGTAGCCCTGTTCCGCACTCTCACCACGAAAATCGAGGGAGATAGGCTGGGTAAGCAACTCTGCAGACAAACCCGATGTGGTGACCACATCATTATCGAAGTGGATACGCCCTGTGGCTTTCTCCAGCGTCATTGGCGGCGCTTCAATATCGACACGATTTTCTGTTAAATCGGCATAACCCCAAGCACGGGACTCTTTTTCAAAATCAAACGGAATGTTGAGCTGGAACTCAGAGTAAACCGGACCACTCACTTGCAGCGCCGTCAACGCTGCCCCAACCGAGTCCACCAATGGCGTCGCCATCATGTAGTCACGAACTTCATTACCCGGCGCGCTCGCTTTGGCTTCAATCTCAATGTGTCCACCTTCCGCCAACTCAGGGATTCGCCCGGTAATACGCTTGGCATGGACACCATTTAAAGTGGCAGACTTTGAATCCAAATACATGGCATCATTTTCAAACAGCAAGTCCAGCTGCAGATCCGTGATGGTTGGCCACGCCGTATCAAAGCTAAATTTAGCGTCTTTTAAACCGACCCACGCCTGAAACATGCCATTATGATCTTTGTAAGGAAAATCCCCTAACTCACCATACCACAGCAGCTTAGCCGTATTCACTTTACCGCCTTGAATCGCAGTCGATAGGTAATCCGTTAAGTCTTGTCCGAGTGCCAGAGTCGGCAGGTAACGCCATGTTTCACCTGCGTTATATAGATCTGCTTCAGCATAAAACGATAAAAATGGGCTTTGTTCTTTTGGAAAATCAAGACGGAATGCTCCTAGTACTTGAAGATCCGGTGTCGCTGCCGTCACTTTATCAGACCACAAGCGCCAGCCGCTCTCATCTTGCTGCCAGATAATATCGACTTCACCTTGTTTGATATTCAGCGGAGCTTGAAATACATCACCGTACGGAAAGACATCATCAATGACGGTTACTTTCGCTTTGGCTTGATCTAAATCACCAGATACACTGCCCTGTACATGATGGAATCCTGGTAGCAGTTCCCATTGCGTCATCGCAAGTTCATCCAGTTCCGCGGAGTAGCGTAACGTGTCTAAACCACCGTTCATGGACAAGCGAACATCTTCAACTCGGCCTTTCGGTGCCAATTTGTTGATAAGATCACTGGTCGATTCCGACTCTGGAGCCAATTTGATGAGCGGAATAAGTGCTTCGATATCGAGTTGAGAAAGGTTGAGCGTCCAACCATTCGGTTGCCAATCAAACGCTGCGTCTAATTCCGGCCAAGGGGTGTTGTCGGTTCGGATCCGAAGTGAGTGACCATTTACTTTCCAACCTTGTTTATCTGGTCGAAGATTGAAAATACCTGACTCGATAAACAGCTCATGACGACCGTTTTCATTCCACACCAGCTCAGAAGGTAATAGTTCAACATACGCATCATTCGGTTGGCTGTGTTTCAGCGTCAGCCAAGTGTTTAAGCTGACCTTACCCGACTCAGCACCCGACTCTTCTTGCATGTAAGTGGTTAACCAAGGCGTCACTGAGACATCTTGGGCACTCACGTAAAACTCACCAGACACATCACGCAGCGAACCATGGTCTTTAAAGTTAGCGCTCACTAACAATGAATTCAGACGAACATCGGCAATGTTCACGGTGCCTTCGGCTAAGTGGTGCTTGCCTTGGTTGCTCCAACGGAGCTGCTCGATATCTAAACGGCGAGTCTCACCAGATACCGATTTATACCAAATCCGTGAGTCGGTAATGGTGAAGTCTTCAAACTGACGTAAAAGAAGTGAGTCGAGTTGGTCGATGAGCTTCACTTCGCTCTTGTCCACACTCGGCTCCTGCTCTTGACGACTAGAGGTCGGCAGAATGTCTACGGTGTGAATATCCAGAGCGAGGTTATGGATGGTGAGGTCTGCGACCACCGGTTTGAGTTGCAAAAGAGATTGAATGAGATCGAATTCAATTTGGATTTCTTCAACGGCAAAGCGTGCATCCTGAATATTCGGCAGGTTAGCTTCTAAACCGAGTAGCGCGATCGAGGGGTGATTATTGCGCCACGTCCCTGCGACATTGGCGATAGAAAAGTCAAAACCTGTGTCCTGCTTGACCCAGGTTTTGATCTCATCTTGGAAGTGGTTAAGCTGTGGCAATGTGACGCGCAGTGTGGTTACTAATATGGCCAATAACACCAGTACAGTAACTAAACTCCACGCACAAAAACGCCCAAAACGGTTAACACCAGAATTCACAAATGTTCCAAATTACATCATTACGACGTCAAACTGTTCCTGAATGTACAGGGGCTCAGCCTGAACTCGCACTTGCTTGCCAATAAATACTTCGAGCTCAGCCAATGCATGCGACTCATCACCCAACAGCGCTTCAGCAACAAACGGCGATGCGTACACAACAAAATTATCGGCGTCGTAAGCACGGTTTACACGAGTAATCTCGCGTAATATCTCAAAGCACACGGTTTCAACCGTTTTCACACTGCCACGGCCCTCACAAGTAGGACAGCCAGAACACAAGATATGTTCAATACTTTCTCGTGTGCGCTTACGCGTCATCTCGACTAAGCCGAGCTGAGTAAAGCCGTTGATGTTGGTTTTTACTCGGTCTTTAGCCAGTGCGGTTTCCAATGAGGTAAGCACTCGCTGACGGTGCTCTTCAGACGCCATATCGATAAAGTCGATGATGATGATACCGCCAAGATTACGCAAACGCAGCTGACGAGCAATAGCTTGCGTTGCCTCAATGTTGGTATTAAAGATGGTCTCTTCAAGATTACGACGACCAACAAATGCACCAGTGTTGATGTCGATAGTTGTCATGGCTTCAGTTTGATCGATGATCAAGTAGCCACCCGACTTTAGCTCAACCTTGCGCTCTAAAGAACGCTGAATTTCATTCTCGGTGTCGTACATGTCAAAGATTGGCTTGTCACCTTCGTAAAGCTCAAGCTTGTCTGTTAACTCAGGTACATACTCAGAAGTGAATTCTTTCAGGTTTTCATATTCGAGGCGGGAGTCGACCATGATTTTATCGAGCTCTGTGCCGACAAAATCACGTAGAATGCGCTGGGCTAAACCAAGTTCACCGTAAAGCGTTGAACGTGTTTTGTATTTTGAACGACGCTCCATGACTTTTAGCCACAAGCGCTTAAGAAATGCCGCGTCTTGAGAAAGCTCTTTTTCATCTGCGCCTTCCGCTGCGGTACGAATGATAAAACCACCGTGCTCATCACAGTAATGATTCACCACTTTTTTCAGACGCTCGCGCTCTTTCTCACTCTCAATACGCTGCGAAACACCGACATGACTGGCCCCCGGCATAAAAACAAGATAACGCGAAGGTAAGGTGATATCCGTCGTTAAACGCGCGCCTTTCGTACCGAGCGGATCTTTGACCACTTGTACAACAATGTCTTGTCCCTGACGTACCAGCTCAGAGATATCACGGACTTGAAACTGCTGTTTTTCGTTCTCTGCCACACATTCGGTATGCGGGACAATATCTGACGCATGTAAAAACGCCGCTTTATCTAAACCGATATCGACGAAAGCCGCTTGCATACCTGGCAGTACTCGGCTGACTTTGCCTTTGTATATATTGCCCACAATGCCACGACGCGATTCGCGCTCGATATGTATTTCTTGTAGTACTCCACCTTCAATCATGGCCACACGAGTTTCACTCGGGGTCACGTTAAGCAGCAATTCTGCACTCATGTGCACACCTCAAAACAATTATAAAAATTCTTGAATTAGCTGATCGGTTTCGAACAAAGGTAAGCCTACTACAGCGTGATAACTGCCTTCGATTCGGGTGACAAATCGCCCTCCGAGTCCCTGAATACCATAACTTCCAGCTTTATCGCATGGCTCTCCTGACTGCCAATATTGTTCGATTTCTTCGTGAGTCAGTTGTTTGAACCACACGTCAGTGGTGACGACCACTGAATGTTGTTGTTCCGATGATACGACGCTCACCGCAGTCATCACTTGATGACGACGACCGGATAAGTCAGTAAGCATACGCTTTGAATCTTCAAAACTTTTTGGTTTTTCTAGCACACGGTCATCGCATACTACGACCGTGTCAGAGCCCAATACAACGGAATCAGGCTTAGCTAATGCTAAGCCTGCCTGAGCTTTTTCCAAAGAAAGACGCAGCACGTACTCTCGTGCCTGCTCATGAGCCTGTTTAGCTTCCTCAATATCAGGCAATACGATCTCAAAGTCATAACCTAGTTGAGCAAGCAGCTCTTTTCTTCTCGGAGAACCCGAAGCGAGAACGAGAGATAAGCTTTTCTTCACCGCTTTACCTTACGTGCCATGCACGACGAACTCGTCGCATTAATAAAAACATCCATGGCCAAAGTATACAGTTTATTGCCGCCGTCCACAGAGATAATGGATTAAATACTACGTCCTGGTTCAAATATTCCCCACAGAATATCAAAACTTCCAATAGCGCAGTAAAAAAGGCAATTAAAATCGACTGTTGCCACAATGCCATGTTACGAATCAATAGGAAATTCAACGCCACCAGATAGATGACAATCGACATCATCATGCCGCGAATTCCAAGCGTTGATCCGATCAAGATATCCCATAATAAGCCCAGCACTAGCGCGGTTCCAACGTTCACTCGGTGCGGCAGTGCCAACACCCAATAACACGTGACAAGGAACAACCATGATGGACGTAAAACATCTAACACACCTGGCCACGGAATGGTTTGCAATACCAGCGCAACGAAGAAACTGACACCAATCACCATTCGGCTGCTCACTACATTATTGGCCATCAGTTACCTCTTGTTCTTCTTGCTCTAACCCTTCTTCCACATTGGATCGCAGCACTTTGTGTTGACGATCTTCATTCGGCCAAATCAGCAGTAGGTAACGTAAGCGATCAAACTCTACAACTGGCTCAGCCTTGATTGATGCAAACTCTTGGCGCGTATCGTGATCCACATTGGTAACCGTCGCGACTGGGTATCCCTCTGGGTAAATTCCACCTAGGCCGGATGTCACCAATAGATCGCCAACCTGAATATCAGTACTGGTTGGAATGTGCTCCAGTTGGATTTCATCCATTTCACCATTGCCCGACGCGATCACTCGAATATCGTTACGGATCACCTGGACAGGAATCGCATTTTTCGCATCCGTTAGCAACAGAACACGTGCGTTGTGCGCTGCGACAAACGTGACTTGACCAACAATGCCTTTTTCGTTGATCACTGGCTGTCCGACGTACACACCGTCTATTTGTCCTTTATCAATCACCACTTGATGACGATAAGGTGAAGTATCAACCGCCATCACTTCAGTTACGACTTTCTTTTCATCCCGGACAAATGAAGAGCCTAACAATTTGCGTAGACGTTGGTTTTCTTCTTTATATTGATCGAGCAAGATCAGCTCGCTTTTCAGGCGTAGCACTTCTCGCTTTAAGTTGCGATTGCCTTCAACTAATGCCTGACGAGTATTAAAACGTTCAAATACGCCATCGAACATGCTGCGAGGCAAATTGGCTGCGTATTGAATGGGCGCAACCATACTGTTCAATAAGTATCGGACGTTGGAAAACGTATCTAGACGACTATCAGCCAGCATTAAGCTCGCCGACACGATGACAGCAAAAAACAGACGTAATTGCAGAGACGGACCTCTGCCAAAAATCGGTTTCATCTTGTTTTTGACCTGATTGCTTCCATGATTATTGAGCCTTACTTGGCAACCTAAAAATACTTAAATAAATACTTTTAGGTATGGAGCATGTTTGAATTACAGAGAGAGCAGAAATGAAGGTGAAACCCGACATGAGCTTCACCTAAACCTTTATTCTTCAGAGAACAGATCGCCACCGTGCATGTCGATCATTTCTAGTGCTTTACCGCCACCACGCGCAACACACGTTAGTGGATCTTCCGCGATAACCACAGGGATACCGGTTTCTTCCATTAATAGTCGATCGAGATCTTTCAGTAGCGCACCGCCACCGGTTAGAACCATACCATTTTCAGAAATGTCTGAAGCAAGCTCCGGTGGACACTGTTCTAGTGCAACCATGACTGCTGATACAATGCCAGATAACGGCTCTTGAAGCGCTTCTAAGATCTCGTTTGAGTTCAAGCTAAAGCTGCGTGGTACACCCTCTGCAAGGTTACGACCGCGAACTTCAATCTCTTGAACTTCATCACCAGGGTAAGCAGAACCGATTTCGTGTTTGATCTTTTCAGCCGTGGCTTCACCAATCAAGCTGCCGTAGTTACGACGTACGTAGTTGATCACGGCTTCATCAAAGCGATCACCACCGATACGTACTGACGATGAGTAAACCACACCGTTTAGAGAGATAACCGCAACTTCAGTTGTACCACCACCGATATCAACCACCATTGAACCTGTCGGCTCAGACACGCGCAGACCAGCGCCAATTGCCGCCGCCATTGGCTCGTCGATTAGGTAAACTTCACGCGCGCCAGCACCGAGAGCTGATTCACGAATTGCGCGACGCTCAACTTGGGTAGAACCACAAGGAACACAAACAAGAACACGTGGGCTTGGCTTTAGGATGCTGTTGTCATGCACTTGTTTGATAAAGTGCTGAAGCATTTTTTCGGTTACGTAGAAATCAGCGATTACGCCGTCTTTCATTGGGCGGATAGCGGAAATGTTGCCAGGTGTACGACCAAGCATCTGTTTTGCTGCGTGACCGACTGCAGCAACGCTTTTTGCAGAACCTACACGATCTTGACGAATAGCAACTACAGAAGGTTCATCAAGGACAATTCCTTGCCCTTTTACGTAAATTAGAGTGTTGGCTGTACCTAAATCGATAGATAGATCGTTAGAAAACATGCCACGAAGTTTCTTAAACATACTCTTCGCTCATCCTGCAAAAATATAGAAGACAAAAATTGCTCTAAATGTACCAATGCCTCGCTGTCACAGCAAGGTATTGGTACACAAACATGAGCAGAAAGCCTCAATTTCTTGCAGTTTCCTAACTTAAGGCCAAAAACCTAAGTTGTTACTGTCCGGTTAACCCAGGCTCACCACGGTAAATCACGCGATCGTTACCACGGTGAATACCAAAGGTGACGACGGAGGATGGGTTTTCTTCGGAGCCATCTTTATCCCAGTCGTATTTGAGCCAAGGTAAGCCATTTTTTGAATCATCAAGATCTAACCAAACGCGCGTTTGCTGACGGTATGGTTCAGCTTGAGTTGCAGTAACAGAACGAGAAGAACCTGAGGAAACGGTCCCACCATCGCCTAGAATTACGTCTTTTGCACTATTATCTTTTGGCCAAATGTGACTCAAGGAATCCTTTTCCATCACTCCCATAACTTTTGTCTGGCTGTCATCTTGATTAACAATAAAGCGGCTATCATTCCAGTATTCGATTCTTAGAGGAATATGTAAGGTCGCCCCTTGATTTCCACCAACATCATCAAGAGCGATGCGACCAAAGCGCACATCCGGTTGTGCCAGCAATGCTTGAGCCACGTTGGTAGTCAATCGTTCATTGCCATTAACGCTACTTTTAAACCTGAATAATGTCGGGTCAACATAGCTACTGGTTTTACCACCTGAGTTGCTCAATGACAGGCCAATCGAGGTACTGGTAGATTTGTCCACCACCACTTTCGAGTTAAACGGCCCATCGGGCAAAATTGGTTTGCTCCATTGAACCGAATTATCCCACTGCTTACGCCACACCGCGCCGCTCCAGTTTTTATCGCCGAGATCCGCATTCGCGATATTCAAGCGATCCGAATGTTCACCGGACAGATAGAAATCGGCTTTTAATCCACTGGCAAACAAACCGTAGTTTTGTGTCGCGCCGCCACTGGCGTTATAGGCGGTCACAGCAAAGCTTACCGAATCGAATGCCTGCCCCATGTAGGCCGACTCGCCCTGGTTATCCGGATAGTCCCAGTTGGTTTCCGTAACGTTAAAGTAAGCCGGATAGAAGCGGCCTATTGTCGCTACTGCATCCTTAATTTTGAACGCGCTACTACCTAAATAGCTTGAGGTAGCCAGCGGTTTGCCGTTTTCATCACTCGCAACTGGTGCAGCTACGCTAAATTCAAATGCGCCGACTTCCGAGACCGACTGCGGCAGCATCACCTTACCATTTGCCCATTTGCTCCCCTCCGGCAGTGATGTATTCAACAGAGTGGCTGAAGCCCCCTCAGCCGGGTATTTCACGCTGTTGGCGATAGTAATGGCCGGCTCCTGGTAGTTTTTTGCGACCTTTTCTGTATTTCCATCCGCCGCCTGATAGGCGGTCACGGTCAGGTCAAACAACTCACCAGCGGCAACAAAACTGTTGCTACAGCCAGAAACGGCCTTGGTGCAGGTACCTTTTTTATCCGCTTTGGTTGCCGTTAGCTTCAGATACTCAGGGAAGCTGACAAAGCTGGCAAAGCCGGCAGAATCGCCCACACCATCGACGCTCGCATTGAGTTTCACTTTGCCGGCTTCCGGATACTTAATTTTAAAGTACGCCTTGCCCTGCGAGTCAAAATACACATTATTCAACACTGTACTTTGTGTCTGAAGTAAAGTTGGCTCACTTGTCCAGTCGACCGTGTTGTTGCCGACCTTTCTCTTGTACCAGATCGACACCGGCTGAGTTTTATCAACCGGTGCAACTTCATACGCCATCGACATTCTCACGTTGCGCGACTCACCGTCCGCATCTGCCTGAGCAGAACAGAACGACAAGTGATCCTCACCCTGGCTTTGGCGGTTGGCCACCACATCGGCCACGTTGACCGCTAAAACATTCTTAACGAAAGTCACCTCACAGTTCTCTGCCGAGAGCTCGCCGCCATTAATACGACAGCGTGCACCTTCAAAACCAAACTGCGGTACCGAGCTGCTGGCCACGCCCATGGTAATAGTGCCAGATTCCGAAGCCTTTAGCGCTAATTCCTTCTGGTTTTGAACAGTTACCTGTGTACCACCGACCCAGTTAGCAATGTCATGCCCCGCCGAAGGCGTCAGCGTCACATTGAGTGGCTTAAGCATCCCGTTATTGTATGCGTCACGCGGATAGCGCTTGCTACAGTCCGCATTCATGCACGCTCGCAGCTCCACTTGAGAGGCCTGACAAGTGCTGCCTGAGCCCGAATAATCAAACTCAAAGTGGTGGATGCCTTCGGTCAGCGGGATGGCCTCATCGGCACAAACCTGGAAGTTATCAATCTCATGAGTATTGGTCGACCAACCGGTTGATGCGGTGACAGAAAGGCGGAAATTCTCTGGCACCGTATTAAAGCTGCCCTGCTGAAGTACATCAAACTTCTCGATTAGTGTTTTCCATTCTCCTGTATCTATTTTTCTTTCGACCGAGAGATAATATTTACCTGCCTCACGTGAGTTGAGCACGATTCTGTATTTATGTAAGCCACTGCGGGGACCATCAATATCTTCAACTGGCAGATCTTTTCGACTAGGTTCATAGCCCTTAATGTATTTATAGCCCTTAAGCCACTGACCATTTGAGTCCGTGGAGCCGGGACCACGAACACCTATCAAGTTCTGTTTTCGTGGTGAATATTTATCAACAACCTCTCCACCAGTACGGTAATAGTTACCGTATTCATCAAGACCGATTCCTAGCCAGCCTCCAGCAAAGCCTTCAATGTCTTTAGTCACTTCTTCGCTGTGGTTTTTCTGCAGCTTCATCCCGTAGCCCAGCGGGCCGCCAAAGGCACCGGTTTTCGGCAGCACATTGGCATCCGACAGCACCAGAGCTATACCATCAGCACCATCACCACCAAAGGCGTAATGGTCAAACTCAATCTGCAAATAGTTTTGTGCCGATGGAAAGATATAATTGTAGGCCGACGCCGTGGCCTGACGACGTATACTTTCATTCAGCCTGAAACGCCCATTGTTCGTCTGCGGCTGGGTACTGCTTTCAAAACCCATCACTGACCAGTTAGCTAGGCTACCATTATCGAAGTTTTCGGGTGGTAATGGCTTACACTGCTTAGGCTCTGGTTCAACATCCCAACCACAAACCGCTTTCACATCCGATATTGAACATTTACCGGCTGGAGCATAGTTACAATTTGGCTCGTTTACTCCACAGTATCTTCTATCTTGTTTGTAATTATACTGACTCGCTTGGGAGCTAATCGAACCGCAAACATCCGCCTGTTTTAGTGTTACTTGACCATGTGATTTAATGGCATCATGCAAGGCAAAAACGCCATTGTGGTTGCCTCCACCGTCGCCTTGACCATTAGTTTTAGAGTTTTCAACTGTAACCGTGAGCCCTTTAGATTCCAGCGTGCCGCAAACTAAGGCCTGCTTGATTGTGACATCATGTAAAGCCGTAACATTACCAAAGATTTTATTGCCGGAAGCTTCAGTGATTACACCACCACCATCAGAGGTGATATTGCCCCGGATAACACTGTTTTTGATCGTCACATCGTTGTGAGCATATATGTCACCCCAGACTGTGCTGCCATTTTTAATTACTATGTCTCTATAGCCATTTGAGTCTTTCTTCTTATTCTTTTTATTTTCAGATGGCTTCATCACTTGCAAACTCGAAGATGCGCTTGAAGTTTTCAGGTTGATTCTCTGCTGCTGGCTCCCTACGCTATTATTACCTTCAAGCGTAATATCACCATGCATAACTTCTAGTGTGATCGGTTTACCACCAGAGTTACCACTATAGATGACGGAGTCACCATTCCTCAGCGTGAGACTGCCGGTGCTGCAGCGGTAAACCATACCATCGAGTTGACCAGCACCACTATCATCACAAATATTGCCCCCCGAGTCGGCCAAATCATGTGTCACTGCCTTAGCATACGAAAAGGCAGACAGTGATAGCGAAATTAAAAATAGTATGGTCTTTTTCATTATTCTAATCCTTTACCCAAACCTCTTGCTGACGCTGTACCTGTATAACCCCAGAACCACACGTTGCCGTGGCCTGCACCCTAAACAGAGATTCAGCATCAAGGGTACCCTCATTGAAAGTACCTATATTTGTACATGCCATCGCATTAACCTTGCACCCACTTCCCACAGCTACTTGAGGAACGGCACCGCTGACCTCCCCACTGCATACGGCCGCGATATCTGTTGTACTGGCATTTAACGGATACATCTTGGTCAGTGCCCACTCATTTGCAGACTGAGCAACAAACCAAGCTTTTGTTCCCAAAAACTCTCTTGTTAATCCGCTTTGGTTCGACCATGTCACTTTCATTAAAGAGGAAGCCAAATATCCCATCACAATAATGACGAACAACACGATGATTAGTACATTTCCGATGGAGTTTCTTCTACGGGACATTGAGCACCTGCACATCTTGTTGATACACACTACGTTCACCATCCTGCTCAAACTCTAAATTGATATGAACTAAACCACCTCGTTGCAAAGTTGGCTCTAGATAACGCATACCACTTACGGACGTATCGACACTATCCGCAACCGTAATACCATTTCGCGTAACTCGCTTGGTATCAAAACAGTAGCGAACCTCCGACTTCTCTTGATAAATATAAAGACGGCTAGAAACAGAGGATCCCGTAATCGTACTTGCCCCCCCACTAACAACAAAAACCTTACCTGTTTTAGCTAAACCACCAATGGCTATATTTCGCGAAGAAGTTGATTGTAAATCTTCATATCGGCTCGGATTTATCACCATCCTGCGATTCGCAGGAATAGGATTAAGCGTTGAGTCATTACCTAGCAAAAACTCTAAGTCATTATTCTTAAACGTGTAAAAACCAGAATATTCAATCGGCACAAACTCTAGACAATTAGTTGTTCCTTTTGGCACATGAAAACTATTAGGTACAGCATGGCGGATTTCACGCGTCATCTTTTCTAAAACAAACTGAGCCTGTGTTTGTATTCGTTGGCGATCGATAGTATCAGCGTAACCTTTCATTCCTAACTGGACATACCCAGCTATCCCCAACATGATGAAGCTGCCGACTACAATCGTAACTATCATTTCCATTAAGGTGAAACCACGATCTTTCATCAGTAGTTCCCCTTAATAGCTGTTAAAGTAAGGGGCTGCGTGTTTCCCGCAAAAATCCTTAATGTTACTTTCTTGTAGTCGGTTATTTCATCGGGAGCTTTATCCGTCAGATCATCATACGCAACGCTAACTTCTAATCTAAAGTTTTTGTACTGCTCTGTACTGTCCGCACCAAGTACATCACTGATATTCCCTCTAGGGGAACCATCACACTGAGAAGCCGTTGTAGATGTGCTCCAACACCCGATATAGTCATCTACATCGTTGAAATCACTAGGCGTTGTTTCCAAAGAACCGTCTAGTTTTTTATCCGCACCTAATTTATTTACGTCAGTGCAGCTCACTCCATTCTCACCACATCGAACAGTACCACCATCAAAATCGCTGTTCTCATCAAAGCCTCGCGCCAACATCTGAGACATAAAACCTTGGCCTAATGCAGCGGCACGAGTTTGATAATGAGGAATGGCGGAATCTCGAATTTGAGGGACAAGAAAAGAAGTAAACGCCACCATCGCAATGCCCATTAAAACAATCGCGATGATCATTTCTATTAACGTCATGCCACTAGATTTCTTCATGAGCATGTACCTTTAGAAACATAACCTTGAGAATTAATTTCAACTTGGCAACGGCTTCGACCATGTTTATCTTCAATTAAGATGTTTACAGCACCACTTACAGGATTACCGAGAAGGTTAAAATTAATTGTACTTGCGGCACCGCTGATAACGGAAAACTTTGCGGACTTATCGATAACCACGTCACTACGGGCATCTTGTGCACTACCTGTTAGTGCACAGGCAACAACCGAACCAACACATGAGCTAGAAACTTGTAAACGAAAATTGTTGTCAGGACTTGCAACATTAGACTGCATACGATTCACCTGCACTTGGCGAATCACAGAAATCACTCGTTCTTGTAATGTATATGCAGAGAAACTGCTAGAGCCCATAAAACGGCTAGTTGCAACAAGTGAAAGGATAGAGAGGAGGACAATCACGAGGATTAACTCCATTAACGTGAATCCTAATGCAGAGCTGCGAATTTTCATAACCCAACCTTAGGCTTAGAACAAGCGAGATAAGTATACGATGAAATTATGAGATTAATGATAGGTTTATAATTTTTCGATTCGAAATGTGAACAGACGAACAAATAACCAATGTCTAGTTATTTTTCCCCTTTGAACGACTAATCTCTTCTTCAATTCGATCGTAAGTTTCTTTATTGCTCAGCGTTTCAGAAACGTGCTCAGCGGTCTGCTTGGTTTGCTCCCACTTCGCTTCGTAAGTTTCTGGCTCAAAGCTGATAAATCTTGGTAATACCACATAACCGATCACCCCCAAGATAATCAGCACAACCACAAACTCTATTGCACTAAGACCCGATGATTTACGCATATGAGCTATTCCGATATTCATCAAAATAAAGAGATAAAGGCCAGACTAGCTGGCCTTTATATTAAAGAAATTACTCGTCTGTACAGCTAGCAGAGCCTTCAACAATAGAGGTTTTCGCTGGAACGTTTTCTGTAGCTTGTGTGTAAAGCACACAGCTATCAGAAAAACCTTTAATACCGAATAGAACACCCGTATCAGCGCCACTTGAAGCTTTCTTAGCCCAATCAGTATCCAGACCATCAACCACTAATTCTAAATCATCTTTAGTTGCTTTAGGGTAACCATAAACAAGGTTCAAAGTTTTGCCGGCAGCACTGATAGAACCAGTTGGACCATCCTGACTCTCAATTGCAGCTTTTCCAAAAGCAATACCAGAACCACCATCAATGGCACCTTTCAGGCCTTGAAGAGCAGACTCACGAGCATCATCTTGCAGGTTAAGGAAACGTGGTGCTGCAGTGACCGCTAGAATACCTAGGATTACAATTACCACTACCAATTCGATAAGGGTGAAACCACCTTGTCTTTTCATTGTTTACTCTCTCTATGTAAGCATGCAGTACAACTGCAAAGTTTCGTTTAGGTCACGCGACCATTTTGGATATTGTCAAAACGGTTTGGGGCAGCAACGTTCACTAAAACTGACCGTGAAGTGGATACTGTATCTACCGCTTGAGCAGAATGACGATTCGCCATTATTCAGTTCATGCTGCAATGAGAAAAACACATTATTGTTTACCCTCTATTACAGCTTCTTACTTATGGTAATGATTGCATTATACCGACTTTCAATACCAATTATAGTGATTAGGTGTCAAAAAATTCACTCCGCCGACATTTCGACGTCTATTTTCAGTTGATTAGCTGTTGAAATAACTACAATCGACTGACCATTTTCATAAGTATAGTGACAGACATAACGATCAGTTTTGATGGCTCCACTGATATCTATTAACTTATTGGTCATTATTTTACGTTGTGGATAATGCACTGCTAGCCAATAACCACAATCTAAAACACCTTGTTGAGTAAAGGGAGACACTAGCCCGCCCTCAGTCATCGTGAGATTAAAACCATCCATCAGCATATGTTCTGGCTCGCCTTTTACGAGCCAAGCTTGACGATAACGCTGAACACTATCTTGCATCCAAACTCTCGCCAACTTCGCTCCAGTCACCTGCGCCTGCTCGGTAACAGGACGTAATTTGACCGCCAAGCCAACAGCAATGATGGTAGCAATTACCCCAAAAACGATTAGCGTCGCTCGACTTTGATTTTCAACCACCTATTAGCCGCCTTTGATGATGTCTAGCATTCCCCACATTGGCAGGAAGATACCCAGTGCTAGCACCATGACCATGCCGGCGACAATCACCAAAAGTAGCGGTTCTATTCTTGCGGTTAGTGTTTTTAGATCGTAATCAACTTCTCTATCGTAAAAATCCGACACTTCCAGCAGCAGCTCATCAATACGACCGGTTTCTTCCCCTACTGCAATCATCTGAATCACCAAAGGGGTAAAGATTTTACTGTTGATGGCAGTTACTGAAATGGTGCTACCCGCTTCAATCGCGGATTTCATCTCAAGAATTCGATTTTCTAAAAAGCGGTTCCCCAGGGCTTCCCCGGCTAAAGCTAAAGACTGGTTAAGTGGAACGCCTGATTTCAGCATCAACGAGAAGGTTCTGGCAAAACGAGAAAGCTGCGCGCGATTAACGATATCGCCTACAATTGGCAGCCGAAGCCGAAACTTATCGAACTTTTCCCGACCATCAGCCGTCGCCACCCAGGCTCTGAAAACCGCAAACGCGCCAATCATTGCCACAATCAACAACACCCAATAATTAACAAAGAAATTAGAAGTAGCGATCAAAATACGCGTCGGCAGTGGTAACTCAACACCAAAGCGCGTAAACATCGATGCAAACTCAGGGATCACCAAGATATTCAATATAAACATGGCGATAGTGATAAAGATAATGACAAACGTCGGATAACGCATCGCCGCTTTGATGCGTTTACGAGTCTCGAGTTCCTGCTCGTAGTAATTCGCCAGTTGCAATAGTGCTTGATCGAGTCGACCCGTATTCTCACCTACGTTGATCATAGAAACGAACAGTGGGCTGAATACTTTGCTGTGTTGCTGCATCGCAGAAGACAAACCTCGGCCATTACTCAGTTCAGAAACGACATCTTCCAGTGCCTCTTTGAGCTGTTTGTTTTCACAATTTTGCAGCAGGCCACGCATAGAACGCAGCAACGGTACGCCCGCTTTAGTTAAGCTAAACAACTGGCGAGAGAAAAGAATGATCACTTCCAATGGAATGGCTGGCACAAATAGCTTAGACAAGCTCATTTGGCTTTTTGCCGACTCTTTCTCTAACCGCACATTGAGCGGGATGATCCCTTTGTTCATCAACGCTTCCGCTGCAGCCTCTGAGTTCACTGCTTCGATTTTGCCGTTAGTGGATGAGCCGTCTAGCGTGCGGCCTTGATAACGAAAAGTTGGCATTCACTTACCTATATGAAAATGGGATCAGTCTTACCAGAAGCGTCACCTTCACCTAGGGTCATCACTTCATCCAAACTGACGGTACCTTGTAGCGCCAGTTCCATTGCAGAAGCAAGCAGTGGCTTATAGTTTTCTGAGCGACGCGCGGCTTGGGCAAAGCCAACCGCATCATTGGCGCGCAATTTATCCATCATTTCTTGCTCAAGTTCGAGCATTTCAAACACACCAATTCGGCCTCGATAACCAGTCAAGTTACAGTTTTGACAGCCTACACCTTTATAAAAAGTGGTCCCTACTTGGTTTGGAAAACGCCCAGCTAACCACTGTTGGCGTGACTCGTCTAGATGGTCTTCTGTTTTGCAGTCTGGACAAACACGGCGAACAAGACGCTGCGCCACCACGGCTCTGACCGCACTGGCAACCAAGTAACCCGGTGCGCCCATATCGATCATGCGTAACGCACTGTCGACAGCATCATTGGTGTGAAGAGTGCTCAATACTAAGTGACCCGTTAATGCAGCTCGCAGACCAATTTCTACCGTCTCTTGGTCACGCATCTCACCGACGAGAATGATGTCTGGGTCTTGACGCAAGAAGGTTCGAAGCACACGCGAGAAAGTCAGATCGATCTTACTGTTTACCTGTACCTGAGTGATGCGAGGCAAACGGTATTCGACCGGATCTTCTGCTGTAATGATCTTTTTCCCTGGCTCGTTGAGCTCACTTAATGCGCCGTAAAGCGTGGTGGTTTTACCTGAACCTGTCGGCCCCGTCACCAAGATCATGCCGTGCGGACGAGCCAACTGTCGACGTAAACGAGCAAGCAAATCTGGCGGCAAACCTGACTCTTCTAATGGACGCAAACCAGCAGACTGGTTAAGCAGACGCATTACTACGGACTCCCCGTATTGCGTTGGTAGCGTCGACATACGAATATCGATTGATTGACCACGCACTTTGATATTGAATCGGCCATCTTGCGGCAAGCGCTTCTCAGAGATGTCTAGGTGCGCCATCAACTTCAATCGAAGAACTAAAGCCGATGCGATATTCACTTCATTCAGGATGGTTTCATGCAGTACACCATCAATACGCTGACGTAAGCGCAAAATCTGATCGTCTGGCTCAATATGAATATCCGATGCCCCGACTTGTACCGCATCTTCAAACATGGAATTAACCAGCTTTACAACGGTAACTTCCTCACTGTCGGTTCCATCAATACCGTAATCGAAGCTTTGCTCGTCTTTATGCTCTTCATGCAACTGTTCCGCGAAAGAAGCGATCTCTTTAGTGCGGCGATAATAACGGTCAAAGCTTGAAATAAGTTGGCGCTCTGAAGCCACGATGAACTCAAGGTTGTATTCACCTAGCAAATTCATCAGTGACTCTTGGATGAACAAATCCGCAGGGTCACTCATGGCAACGCGCAACGTGTCCCCATTTCGAGCAACGACCATCGCACGTAAGCGACGTGCGTGTACCTCAGGTAGAATCTGTACCGCTTCCGCATCCACAGGGGCGCGACCAAGATCGATCAATGGCAAACCAAGTTGTTGGGACAAGAAGTCCAACATTTGCTTCTCAGTAATAAAGCCGAGATCAATTAACGCATCACCCAGCTTCTGCCCGGTACTACGTTGTGCGTTTAGTGCTTGCTGGATTTGCTCTTCAGAGACGATACCTTCTTCAACCAGAAGATCGCCTAAGCGTTTTCTCAACTGAATTTTCATTGTGCATTCTCCAGCTGTTTCAAGATGCTCAAACGGTCACGAATAAACGCTTGCGATTGATTCGAAATGCCAACTTTACCCAGAGCTTGGTTGTAAGAGTTGATCGCGGCGGTAAACGTCAGAGCGCGCTCTTGTTGAATCGCTAAACCTAGCCACCAGCGCGCATTTTCCGGCTCACGCTGAGTAAGGAGTTGATAACTCTCAAGCGCAATATCATTCTGCTTGTGTTTTTGTGCCAATGCCGCACGCATCGCCAAGTAATCTCGACTTGGTCTTGGAGGCAAATGCACAAGCGGACTCAGCGCCGCTTCAGGTTGATTGGCTTTCACTAACAACTTAGACAAGGCCAAGCGAAGTACTTGGTTGTTCGTGTCAAGGTTGATGCCTTCTTGGATAATCTCATACGCTTTACGCGTGTCGCCTTTGCCAAAGTACAACGCCGATAATTTTTGACGCGTGTCTGCATTCATTGGCTCATAACGTAACGCCTCAGCATAAGCGGACAACGCCGTTTGCATATCATTAGCATCCAGTGCTTTTTCCGCTCGGCTAACCGCTTTAAGAGATAACTGGCGGTGCGTCAGCTCAACCTGCTCAATATGCATTGAACTGTTTTCTGCTGTCGTGCGGGTTACGTGATTAGATTGCTCATCGCTTGGCATCGTTGCCACTTGCGCGAGTAGCACTGCATCTTCAGAGACCGCATTTACCTCCGCTCTTGGCGTGAACCTATCAGTCTCAGGCATATGAAGCTGTTGCGCAGCCGATTGTGTCACTGGCTTCGTGTAAACCACATGGGCTGTCTCGGGCGTCATTTTACTCGTTGGCGAATGAGTACGCTCTGATGATGTGATTGACGAAGCATTCACTGACGACAATGGCATGGTTTCTGTTTGAGCAGATGAAAGCTCGCCTGAAGGGATAGGACCGCGAGAGACCGCCCAGCCGCCCACCGCAAGGCTTAACGAGAAACCAGCAACGAGCCAAAGCCAAGGTTTACTGCGTGAAACGTTGGGAATGTCCGCACGAGTAAGCTCTGACGGTGATGTTTTTTCAGCGAGTTCTGATAATGCTTTATTGATGGCACTCAAGGTTGACTCCATCCCCAAAATACGGGTGTTTTAAACTTAGGTTTACGGGCATCAAACGTATCGTGCATAGCTGCGTAAACGTGATGATTTTTTAATAGTGTGCAACGATCATTAAATGCCGCAAGCAACGACTTGTGGCTAATTTGGTTGATCAAACGTGGAATCCCCATGGATGAACGCCAAATCGCTTTTTTCTGCTCAATAGAAAAAATGTGCGCTCCATTGCCTGCCTTGTCTAAACGATTATTGATGTAAGCCACGCCTTCATCGATAGAAAGAGGACGCAGCTGACAACTAAACGTAATACGTTGACGAAACTGCCTTAGCTCGTGGCTGGCTAACCGCTCATCCAACTCAGGTTGTCCGAATAACACCAGTTGAATGAGTTTATCTTGTTCCGTTTCTAGGTTACCGAACAGACGCAATGTTTCTAAAGCTTGTGGAGAAAGAGCTTGCGCTTCATCGACGATCAAGACGGTTTTCTTTCCCGCAGAATGCACTTGAATCAGGTGTTCTTGAATGAGAGAAACAATACGTAGCGGGTCATCGTTCTCGATGCCTAACTCTCTGGCGACAGCAAACTGCAACTGCTCTCCATTCAAAACTGGATTAGGTAAGTAAATCAGCTCGACTTCAGATTCAATCTGCTCAATTAACTTACGACACACCATGGTTTTTCCGGTGCCGACTTCTCCCGTCACCTTAATCACCCCTTCTCCCATTTGCACAGCGGCTAAAATGGTTTGGATCGCCTCATAGTGAGGGACTAACCCCAAGAACATTTCTGTGTTTGGGGTTAACGAAAAAGGCTGAACTCGAAATCCAAAATGTGACAAGTACATACTCGAATCACAAACTCATTGAAAAACGGAACCTTTCCCCGCGCTTATTGCGCATCTGGGAACCACTCTTGCAGCAGATCACGAGAGCGCTCTAGCTCTTTCTGCCAAGAGTTCACACCAACTACGGTCGGTTTTAGCAAGATGACCAATTCTGTTTTCTCAGTCACGTTATTTACGTTGCGGAACAAATGCCCCAATGCGGGCACATCGCCTAAGAATGGGACTTTAGAAACAAGCTCACGATTTTGCTGTTTCATCAAACCGCCGATAACCACAACATCGCCATCTTTAGCACGAATAACCGAGTCAGATTCACGAATAGAGCTTTTTGCCAATGGCAATTGGATGTTTTGGAACTCACCGCCCAAGTTCAATTTCTTCACTTCTTCCGAGACTTCAATAACCGCAGGGTGAACATGCAGGAACACATTGCCTTTGTTATCAATTTGCGGAGTCACATCGAGAGAGATACCTGAGAAGAATGGTGTCAATTCCACTTCTGGAACGGCATTTGAGTTTTCACCGTTGCCTGCATTGCTCGATAACTCGGTAACAAAATACTCATCGGTACCCACTTTGATGACCGACTTTTGGTTGTTGGCTGCGGTAATACGAGGGCTCGAAAGAACGTTCAAGTCACCTTGTGTAGACATAAAACTCAACACAGCATTGAAGTTGCCATCAGAGATAGTCACGTTGGTTTGGCCGCCCAATAGCGTGCCAATCGCATCCAACGGTGGTAATGCCGACGCAGGGCGGTTCACTACGACACTACCCGAGTTACCAATTGACGCCGATAAGTTCGACCAGTTGATGCCTTGTTGGTAGCCATCATTCAACGTCACTTCTAGAATTTTAGCTTCAAGAATGACCTGACGCTGCATGCGCTCCTGCGATACACCTAAGAACTCACGGACTTCTCGAATATCATCTGGAAACGCTCGAACCGTAATCACTCCTGCTTGTGGTGTTACGACAACACTTTGTCCTTTGCCTGAACCAATTAGATTCGCAACGGCTTGCTGCAGCATCGGCCAGAAGTCACTTTCAGTGATGGTTTCGATGCGCGTACCGCCCGTAGAAGTCGTCGAGCTATCGCCGCTGTTACTTCCATTGTCAGAGTCTGATGAGTCAGAACTGTCTGAGCTACCGCCAGAATTAGACGTACCAGCCGAGGTCACTGAGCCCGTGACAATGCTCGTCAATGATCGACCAGAGCGTTTGAACTGGAGGTAATCAACAGGAATGGTTACCGTACGCATACCAGCAGGGTAGATTTGAATAACTTTGCCAGACTTCACCACATCATAGCCATACATGTTCTGTACAACGCTCAGGACTTCATCCAACGTAACATCTGACAAGTTGACGGTGATATTACCTTGTACCGCTGGATGAATCGCCACGCTGTACTCAGTGCCTTTGACTAGAGAGGCAAAAAAGCTTCGTGCATCGACCGCATTCGCTTGAATACGGAAACGCTTCGAGGTGCCTTGCTCTGAAGCAACATTCGAGTCTAAGTTAGGCATCAGGTCCGCTTCGACAGAAGAAGGAATTTCTTCTAACGTGCGGCTGTTCGCTTGATTGATAGATTCATTGAGCGCTTCTTTGACTTCCACTGGGTCACGGTGACCCATTGAACATCCCATTAAAGAAGCAATCGTTATTCCTACAACTAATTTGCGCATATCTGATCAGGCTCTGGTTATTATTTTTTTACGTTTAAACCAAAAAGCTCTAGGTCCCACTGACGGTTACCACGCTTTAAAGTTACAAATTCACTATTAATGCTCGCGACGCGATAACCCTTAAATAGCTCGCCTTTTTCAACAAGCTTGTTATCCATAATCGCGACACAAGCAGTACTTGGCTTACACACAATACTGTTGAGCGTAGGCAGTCGGTACTGTTTTGCTTTTGGTTTCGCTGACGTTTCAACCGCAGGCTTTTCCCAGCCAAGTGGTGCCGTTGGATCTTGGTTCGCCCAAGCGGTTCCTGCCGCAGCCATGACAAGTAATGAGATGATGAGTTTTTTAACCACCAATAAACTCCTCTCGAGATCCTAGTGTGTAGACTTCCAACACAAGCTTCGCTTTCGGGTACTCTTCGACTTTGTAACTAAAGCTGCGCCAATAATAACTGGCAGGAAGGCTCTCCAACTTATTTAGGTAATTGGCAATAGAAAAGTAGTCGCCAGTCAGCTCCATACGTACAGGGTGTACGTAGTAACCAGAGTATTGCGATGCTTCTTTATCTTCCGTAATTGGCTCAGATGGCAAAGTTTGCAAAGACAAAAGGTGAATGCCACTTTGCTGCTCTAATACATTTTCCAGCAGCTCAGCCATTTGCGAAGGTGTAATAAGGTGTTCGATGATCTCCGCTAGCTGCATCGAAAGGTGCTGACTTTCTGTTAGCAGGTTAGATATCGAGCGATCAATCTCAGCGTTTGGATCTTTCTTCAGCTGCGCTTGAATACGTAGCGTGTCGATTTCAATCTTTTGATTGGCTTGCTTTAAATTGCTTAGTTGCCTCTCATTACTGATGATCTCGTTAAGCTTTGGTTCCAGTACCAGCGTAAAAAGCAACATGATCACGACAACTAAACCACACAGCGCGATAAGCAATTTTTCACGCGCGCTCATTTCGCCAAAGCGCTCTTCTAATGAGAGCCAGAATTCGTTCATTTCTCTTTATCCTCGCGCGTTTTTAGCTCAAACGTCACAATATCCTTATCATTTCGGCCAATTTTGACGTCGTCAAATGTCCGGCCAACCAAGCTAATCTCAGTTTTAAATTGGTTAACCCAACTTGGTACTGAGCTCGGCTTTTTCGCCAGTCCCTTCAGATCTAAGGTATGGTTATTGATTCGAATTTCGGACAAAGAAATTTCTTGGTTTCCTAGCTTAGCTAATGATTGCATCACGCCAGAGTAACCCGTGCGCTGCGAGTCATCGTATTTCCCGACGGCTTTAAGCGAGTCTCGCTTCGCCTTGACTTCACGCTCTAAGCGGGCTTTAGCTGCCAGCTTATTATTGTCGGGCTGATGCTTACGTAGCTTGACTTGATAGCGTTCAAGCTCTGACTTCATGATATCGCCTTTGCTTTTTACAATAGCAATTTCATCTTCTAAACCACTGCTCTGCCAAGTCACATAGCCGTAAGAGAGTAGAATGGCCGCAGCCGCGACACCCCAAGATAACGCGATATTTCTTAGTGTCAGGAGCTCTTTTTTCGGCTTTAAGTAATCAGGGTATAAGTTAACGCGTCGAGTATTAGAAGCCGCAGCAGCATCTGTTAAAACGTGTCCTGATAACTCATGTTCTGGTGGTAATAACGGAGAAACTTTAGTGCTTAAACGGTAGTTCAGAGACTGAACAAGCTCACTCTCATCCTCCTCATCACAACATACTTTCAATTGATGCAGCTGCACATGGCGCAACTGAGAAGAAAGATAATCAATCGAACGTTGCAGTTCTAACGAGAGGCTATCCATCTGTAACTCGCTAGACGGAACCCCCGTTAACGGTGGCGTCACACTGCGAATCGAACGATGGAACGCGATAGTATTTTCGACAAAAGCGCTAATACGGAAGTGACCACGCACACTGCGTTGTAATAATAGGAAGTTACCTAGTTCACCTGCGGTCTCTCCCCAAATGTCGTCTTCAGGAAGAATAGCTTCTAATGGCAACTGGGCGCGACTGGCCAGTAACACGATCTTATCCAACATTTTTCGTGATAAGACGTAAGCTTGCACTTTGGTTGAATTGGGTAGCTCTACCGCATCTGCAATGATGTCAACGGCACGCTCAGAGATCAGTTCTTTCAACAAAAACGGTAATGCTGCAGGCCATTCTTGGCGCGGCATGACAGGTTTGTCGATTTGATACATCTGATAATAGTTATGAGAAAGGACAACCGTCAGAGAATCATACGCACTCGCAGCAACGCTCAATGCTTGCTCTACGGCTTTCTCCCAATTGGATTCAGAAATATCAAATTGGTATGGGCGACCACTTTTTATTGAAGATGATAAATAAACGGCGTCTGGCTGAATAACCAAAAAGCAGGAACGACCACCACCAGATCATCGTTTGAGCTTGTCGAGTAGTGCTTTGAAATCCATGATTATTATCTTTATTTTTTACGCCAGCGATTTCGTCTTCCCAATTTCACTTGGGATTCTGATTGAGAACTTGGCAATGCTTGTGGACGAGGAAGAAACTGCTGCTCTGCAGAGAAGTAGCGCCCTTGCCCACCATAAACCCCGAGCTCAATTAACGTGTTGAGCTCGTTTTGATTCTCAATTCCCACTGCTATGATTTTAGTTTTACTGTTTGCCGCAGCACCTAGCATGCTGCGGACAAATAGCTGGTTCTCATGTCGCTGGTCGATTTTTGCTACTAAACTGCGATGAAGTTTAAGGTAACGAATATCCACTTCTTTTAAATAGTGAGTGCTGACGATGGTTCGTCCAGCCTGCCCAACCATTAAGTGGCACCCTAAACCGGCCAGCATTTTAGCGACTGGTCGCATAAAGTCTAAGTGTCTTACAAATTGTGCTTCAACAAACTCAAAACTGAGACACTTTCTCTGTTCACGTGACAACTGTAAGAGTTCATCACGAAACCATTTAAAGTACTCTCGGTTAGAAAAAGGCGTTACATTCAAATTGAGCGCATACGATCTTGAGTTATCAAAATTATCCTTAAATTCTCTTAAGAATTTATTAATAACTGACTTATCCATTTGCGCTTCATAACCAACCTGTCTGATCGCAGAAATAAACCGAGACGCTTTAACAATGCCATTCTCAGGATCGCGAATCCGACATGTTAACTCTTCATATAATGATTTTTTATGCGTTGCGTCACTTATTGGGTGCACAGATTGTGCGTAGAGTATCACATTTTCTGGTGTAAGTGCTGTGTCAAATAACGTTCTCCACCTCACACTTCCGCGAGCTTCTTCATCGTGGTTCCATTTTTTGAAGCGACTCCAATTATTGTTATTTTGTAGTTGCGCACTACGCAAAGCTGTCTCTGCTTCATCGATGATTTGGCTGTGTCGCTCACCCTCTTTATAAGTAGTGATGCCTATATGGCACCAGTTGTCTGGGTCGAGTGGCTCTGGCGGAATTAATTTTTCTAACTGGCGAATGCATTGTGATGCCAAATTAGCCACATCTTTGGCACTTTGATGCGGCAGAAATAACGCAAAATCAGCATCGTAATAACGAGAAAACACAACATCAGGGTATCGCTGAACTAAGTTGGATAATAAACTCCCAACTTCAACAATAAACTCATCCGTTATTTGCTTATCTTGCTCTTCTTCAACCAACTTCCAATCTTGAATGCGCACCAGCAACACGGCACCGCAAGCCCCACTTTCTAGCAACGCCGATTCCAGTTTGCTATCAAACAGCACTCGATTGGCGGTACCTGTTAACTTATCAAGGAAGGTTTGAGTTCGAATAAAGGTATCAAATCGGCTTCGCTCTTGACGCGCATCTTGTAACTCTTCAATTAATACATCGAGCGCTTCACTGGCAGTATAAGGCCATTCTTTTTTGTCACCTTTTGCATACTGCTCTACCCGACCAGCAAGGATCATCCTGCCTCGCTCTTCGAGCATTTCAGAGCCTTCTAATTGCTCCTTAAGCCACGCAACACCGCGCATTAAACAGAAGATGATCAGGATAACGGCAAGCGTGATCGACCAAAGCGCCTGCATTGAGTAGCTGTAACCTAAGTAAGGCGGGATCGCTTTAAAATGAATCGTGTAATCTTGATTGTGAGTCAGTTGGTATTCTGTCTCAAACAAGACTGACGCTTCCATTTGATGAGAAGTATCTTTGAAGCGATAAACAACCGCATTGTTGGTCGACAATGTCATTTCGACAATATTGGAAGCCTGCAGCATTTTCGGCATCCAGCGCTGCATAGAATAAGCAGCATCAGGATCTTCCATCTCCTTGTCGACCACCTCTACGATCCCTTCTAAATAATGGGTGAGATATTCCTGCCCAAGACGTTTAAAAGAGAGGGTGCCACCGACAAACAAGATAAACATGGCGCAGATGACGATCATGGTGACAAAAGCCACCAGCCGTGTGCTTAACTTAAGAGTTGGGGTATACCTCATGAATACCAAATTCCTTTTTTATTCATCATATACCTTATTGAAATATTTATACTTGATAAGAGTTCATCAAACAATCGGATTCGTCTGATAGTGAGAGGCTGGAGCATAAAGAACATCACACTCATTGATAAGTTTTATTGTTACGCCTAACCTTGCTGAGATAAGCCTTTGAGATCATTAGATAGCGACAATAAAAAAGACCGCGATATTCGCGGCCTTTTCGATTCAAGCATAAGCAGAATTTAGAACGGGATATCGTCGTCAAAATCCATTGGTGGCTCATTGTACTGCTGCTGTGGTTGCTGCGGAGCCTGCTGTTGTTGCTGTTGCTGAGGCGCATTGTACTGCTGCTGAGCTGGTTGTTGAGGCTGACCCCATCCACCTTGTTGCTGCTGTTGACCGCCCATTGGTGCGCCGCCACCTTGACCACGACCGCCAAGCATTTGCATCACGCCGTTGAAGCCTTGAACAACGACTTCAGTTGAGTAGCGATCTTGACCGCTTTGGTCTTGCCATTTACGAGTTTGCAGTTGGCCTTCAATGTATACTTGAGAACCTTTACGCAAGTACTCACCTGCTACTTCCGCAAGTTTGCCGAACAACACAACACGGTGCCATTCCGTTTTTTCGCGCTGTTCGCCAGTCGCTTTATCACGCCATGAATCAGAAGTCGCAATAGTAATGTTTGCTACTGCACCGCCGTTCGGCATGTAACGAATTTCAGGGTCGTTACCTAGATTCCCCACCAAAATAACTTTGTTAATTCCACGGCTGGCCATGATGTGCTCCGTTTCACTCTGGATATATAAAATTTTAGCGCATTAGAATAGCACGCTTTAATGTTTTGATTAAAGTCTAATACCATTGTGATCTAATGAGTCACCTACTAGAACCCAAATCGCATTTCAACTTACGCATGTAGCATTTTTGATTCGCTTTGCAGACATCGTTTCGTGAAGCTTTGAATTCGAACGCATTTATTCAGTAAAGCTATGGTTATAACCTCTCTTTAATGCCAACTTATGGCCTTTATTGAACACTGGGAGATTTGAACACGTGAGAAAGTCGGCTTACGCAAGAAAGCTATTTCTGATCAGTATGGAAGATAATGCGCAAAAAAAGGTGGCAGCACTCGAAAAGTACATTGATATGAGCATCCCGGTGATTTCAACCGAAGCACTCATGGAAGCTAAGCCACAGCATCGTAATAAAATCCTACTGATCGACTTCAGTGAACATAAATCACTCGTTCAATCGATCAAAAACTTACCGCTGGTATGGAAGAACTTTGAAACCGTTGTGTTCAATGTCCCTAAAAGGCTGACCACGGATGAGCTGCTTTCATTTGGTCAATTAAAGGGGCTGTTCTATTCCGAAGATACGCTAGAGCAAATTGGAGAAGGATTAAAAGGCATTGTTAACGGTCAAAACTGGCTGCCGCGTAATGTAACCAGTCAACTTTTACACTATTACCGTAACGTCATTAACACTCATACTGCCCCAGCCACGGTAGACCTAACCATTCGCGAGCTGCAAGTACTGCGTTGCTTGCAAGCTGGCGCCTCAAACAGCCAAATGGCCGAGGAATTATTTGTCAGTGAATTCACCATCAAATCGCACTTGTATCAGATATTCAAAAAGCTATCAGTGAAGAATCGCGTTCAGGCAATTGCTTGGGCAGATCAAAACTTAATGTCATGATGCGATGCCGCGACTATTATGACTAAAATGACGAGTCGCTCATCTTTTTTCCGCACTAAGTCTCACACTTTTTCCTACTTTATTCATGATTCATTGACGGCTCTCGTGTTAAAGTTATGCGCAGATTCTTGATAATAACGAGATAGGATATTCCCCCAATGATTAAAAAATGTCTGTTCCCTGCTGCAGGCTATGGCACTCGCTTCTTACCGGCAACGAAATCTATGCCAAAAGAGATGATGCCAGTCGTGAATAAACCGCTTATTGAATACGGCGTTGAAGAAGCAATTCAAGCTGGTATGAACGGCATGTGTATTGTGACAGGTCGTGGCAAACACTCTATCATGGACCACTTTGATAAGAACTACGAACTAGAACACCAGATTAGCGGTACCAATAAAGAAGAGCTATTGGTAGATATCCGTGAAATCATTGAATCTGCAAACTTCACTTACATCCGTCAACGCGAGATGAAAGGCTTAGGCCACGCGATTCTGACCGGGCGTGAACTGGTGGGTGACGAACCATTTGCCGTCGTTCTTGCTGATGACCTTTGTGTCAACGAAGAAGAAGGCGTGCTAGCTCAAATGGTGGCGCTATTTAAACAGTTTCGTTGTTCTATCGTTGCCGTACAAGAAGTCCCAGAAGATGAGACTCACAAATACGGCGTTATCTCTGGTGAAATGATCAAAGATGACATCTACCGCGTAGACGACATGGTAGAAAAACCTGAGAAAGGCACGGCACCAAGCAACCTTGCGATCATTGGTCGTTACATCCTGACTCCCGATATTTTTGAACTGATTGAAAACACAGAGCCAGGTAAAGGTGGTGAAATTCAAATCACTGACGCGCTACTTAAACAAGCAAAAGCGGGCTGTGTCTTGGCTTATAAATTCAAAGGCAAACGCTTTGACTGTGGTAGTGTTGAAGGTTACATCGAAGCAACCAACTACTGTTTTGAAAACCTTTATCTAAAAGATGAAAAAGCCTCTGAGTTAGGTAAACACGCAACACAAAAAGCGGTATAAAGCATCGTCGTAGTACGAAATTATTGTTTCTAAAGCCCGGCATTATGTTGGGCTTTTATTCTTACTGTTTTTTTATCCAGTAATTTTCTTTGCACATTTCTCACACTATGTAATACTTGCCCCACTTGGTTATACATAGAGCAAAAACGATGGATAAAATAGAAGTTCGCGGTGCCCGAACCCATAACCTCAAAGACATTAATCTTACAATCCCTCGCGATAAACTGATTGTCATTACTGGACTAAGTGGCTCCGGTAAATCCTCTCTCGCTTTCGATACATTGTATGCAGAAGGCCAACGACGCTACGTAGAGTCTCTCTCTGCCTACGCTCGTCAGTTTTTGTCTCTG
Source organism: Vibrio sp. A1-1 (assembly GCF_021728175.1). Taxonomy (NCBI): domain Bacteria; kingdom Pseudomonadati; phylum Pseudomonadota; class Gammaproteobacteria; order Vibrionales; family Vibrionaceae; genus Vibrio; species Vibrio sp. A1-1. The sequence continues at coordinate 13,607 of NZ_JAKKCL010000018.1, read as the reverse complement.
ATGGAAAAACCCGATGTCGACCATATTGAAGGGTTATCACCTGCGATTTCTATTGAACAGAAGTCTACTTCTCATAACCCGCGTTCAACCGTCGGTACAATTACCGAAGTGTACGACTACTTACGTCTGTTGTATGCTCGTGTAGGCGAACCACGCTGTCCAACGCACCATGCCCCTCTTGCCGCACAAACCATCAGTCAAATGGTGGACAAAGTTCTGGAGATGCCAGAAGGCAGCAAAATGATGCTGTTGGCCCCTATTGTCAAAGAGCGTAAAGGTGAGCATGTTAAAACGCTTGAGAACCTGGCAGCTCAGGGCTTTATTCGTGCGCGTATTGATGGAGAGACATGCGATCTATCTGATCCTCCAACGCTAGAGCTACATAAAAAGCACACCATTGAAGTCGTGGTCGACCGCTTTAAAGTTCGTCCAGACCTGCAACAGCGCTTAGCCGAATCTTTTGAGACAACGCTCGAATTATCAGGAGGAATTGCGGTTGTCGCGCCAATGGATGGAGACGGTGAAGAGATTATTTTCTCCGCCAACTTCGCTTGTCCACAATGTGGTTACAGCATGCAAGAGTTAGAGCCGCGACTTTTCTCATTCAACAACCCTGCTGGTGCGTGTGGCACTTGTGATGGTTTGGGTGTGCAGCAATACTTCGATCCAAGCCGAGTAATTCAAGATGATTCATTAAGCTTGGCACAAGGTGCGATTCGCGGTTGGGATCAAAAGAACTATTACTACTTCCAAATGCTCACCTCATTGGCTGATCATTATGGTTTTGATCTCCATGCACCTTTTAATTCTCTGCCAAAGAAAACGCAAGATGTCATTCTAAAGGGCTCAGGTCGTACTGAGATTGAGTTTAAATACATCAACGATCGTGGTGATATTCGCGTTAAGCGCCATCCATTCGAAGGTATTCTGAATACCCTAGAACGTCGCTATCGTGATACAGAATCCAACTCTGTCCGTGAAGAGCTTGCGAAATACATCTCCACTAAATCTTGTTCAAGCTGTGGTGGTACTCGTCTTCGCCTTGAAGCACGTAACGTGTTTATTGCTGATACGACACTGCCTGAGATTGTTGAACTTAGCATTGCTGATGCATTGGAATTCTTCCATTCCTTGAAACTTGAAGGTCAACGAGCCCAAATCGCTGAAAAAGTGATGAAGGAAATCAACGACCGCCTGCAATTCTTAGTTAACGTCGGTTTGAACTACCTAAACTTATCACGCAGTGCTGAAACTTTATCAGGCGGTGAAGCTCAACGTATTCGTTTAGCAAGCCAAATTGGGGCGGGTCTTGTTGGTGTGATGTATGTTCTGGATGAGCCATCGATTGGTCTCCACCAGCGTGATAATGAACGCTTATTAAAAACGCTCACTCATTTGCGTGATTTAGGTAACACCGTACTTGTGGTAGAGCACGATGAAGATGCGATTCGCTGTGCGGATCATGTCATAGATATCGGTCCTGGTGCTGGCGTACATGGTGGTAATGTTGTTGCGGAAGGCACCATGGAAGAGATAATCGCGAACCCGAATTCTCTGACAGGTCAGTACTTAAGTGGCGTTAAAGAAATCGCAGTACCGAAAGATCGCACGGCGCGTGATCCGAAAAAAACGGTTGAGCTCTTAGGCGCAACAGGTAATAACCTTAAAAACGTTAATCTTTCAATTCCTGTTGGGTTATTCAGCTGTATTACAGGGGTATCTGGCTCAGGTAAATCAACGCTGATTAATGATACTTTCTTTAAAATTGCGCATACCCAACTTAACGGAGCGACAACAGCTCAGCCTTCACCTTATAAATCGATTAAAGGTCTAGAGCACTTCGATAAAGTCATCGATATCGATCAAAGCCCAATTGGCCGTACACCTCGCTCTAACCCTGCAACCTATACGGGGATCTTTACCCCAATCCGTGAACTGTTTGCAGGCACACAGGAGTCGCGTTCTCGCGGTTACAAGCCTGGACGTTTTAGCTTTAACGTACGCGGTGGTCGTTGTGAGGCCTGTCAGGGTGATGGTGTCATTAAAGTTGAAATGCATTTCCTACCAGACGTTTATGTGCCATGTGATGTATGTAAAGGTAAGCGCTACAACCGTGAAACACTTGAAATACGTTACAAAGGCAAAACCATTGATGAAGTGCTAGAAATGACGGTCGAAGACGCCCGAACGTTCTTTGAACCCGTACCTGCTATAGCACGTAAGCTACAGACTCTAATGGATGTTGGCTTGTCTTACATTCGCCTAGGTCAAGCGGCAACGACACTCTCCGGTGGTGAAGCACAGCGTGTGAAACTAGCGAGAGAGCTATCCAAGCGTGATACGGGAAAAACCTTGTACATTTTGGATGAACCAACAACCGGCCTGCACTTCCATGATATCCAGCAGTTGCTCACTGTATTGCACAGACTTCGCGACCACGGAAATACTGTCGTGGTGATCGAGCATAACCTAGATGTCATTAAGACTGCGGACTGGATTATCGATCTAGGGCCTGAAGGGGGACAGGGTGGCGGCGAGATAATCGCTCAAGGCACACCTGAAGATGTGTCGCAAATCGAGGGTTCGCACACAGCTCACTTCCTTAAGCCTATGTTGAAGTAGAAAAAACAGGTAAAGTACCGAGACCAGCAAGTGCTGGTCTTTTTTCATTCAAAACAACGCAATAACTATGGCTACTATACATGTAAGTGGAACAAAGCTTTCTCCCGAAAAAGTACAGGTTCCCCTCAATCGCAAGTTTCTCATTGCCTTGGCAACACTATTTGTGTTGGCAATGCACTTTTTCATGCCCAACCCCGGCGGTTCAGGGCTTTCACTTTCCTTCAATGCGACAACTTGGATTACTTTTAGCTTTGCATTAGGCATTGGGTGCTACCAACTCGCGAATAATCGAGCGCTACGTTACTCAAAATTAACCATCGGCTTGTTCATTAGTGCTCTTATCATGACGGTGCCCATTCTGTACCCAAATGCGAATAGCAGTTTGGCAGCCAACAAGCTCATTGGTCTGTGGTGTGGTGTCCTGTTTTTTATTGTCTTACAACAATTTCATTTCAGTAATAAACATCGCCAACGCCTGTTATGGTTTATTGTCCTTGCGGTTGTTATCGAAGCCATTTTTGGTCTGACACAATATCTGTATCTCAAACCAGGCAATCCGTTTGGTTACGACACGATGGCCAATCGTCCTTATGGTATTTTCCAACAGCCTAATGTAATGGCCAGTTTTCTTGCGACAGGATTGGTGATTGCCAGCTATTTACTTGCACGTCAGCCCTACAAATACGACCGTAAGTTAAGCGATGTTTATCTTCTCTATGCAGTGCCAGTTTTAACCTTACCATTGATTGTGGCGTTGGCTTCACGCACTGGTTGGTTAGCATCGATCATCGCCGTGTTGTTGGTCATCCCATACATGTATCGCTTTGCGACCAAAGGGCGCTTTATCCGCTGGGTTACGTCGCTTGTCACTGGGCTCGCACTCTCAGTCGTTGTCATGTATCTTGCCTTTCCTGATGGAAGTGGGTTAGCCGCAGAAAAAGTAAACATGGAGTCTCCTCGAGCGTATACTTTTCCGCAAACATTAGACATGGTGATTGAAAAGCCTTTTACTGGCTATGGATATGGCAAGTTTGAATCTGAGTACATGCTGTATACGGCTCGTCAACATGCCCTAAATGAGAATTACCCAGCTGGTTTGCCAGCCATGGATCATCCGCATAACGAGCTACTTTACTGGGGAGTAGAAGGTGGTTTGCTGCCAATACTTGGCATCTTCTTAGCGATGGCACTGGTACTGTATCGAATCTATCAAGCCAAACGCGGAACTCGTCTTGCGTTGCTGGCCTTGTTTATACCTATCGTATTGCACTCACAACTGGAATACCCTTTCTACCACTCTCTCGTACATTGGTTGATCTTCGTTATCCTGCTGTACTGGGTCGATCAGCGCGTCTCTCGTTATCGACAAGTCGGCTTTAGTAATGTGACCAAAAGCTTGCTGCGAGTCTTTAGTTTGGTACTTCCCGTTACGTTTACGTTTTACATGGTAAGCGCATTGCATACGAACTATGTATTGACGAAGTTTGAGACCACTAGGCCAACTAACCCTGATATTCTGAATCAAGTCAGTAACCCTGTGGTTTGGAAAGACAGGTTTGATTGGGATGTCTATAGCACGTTTTTAAATATTGGGCTGTACCAACAAGACGCAACCTTGATTCAGCCTTATATCGATTGGTCGCTAAAAATCATCAAAGATAAGCCTCGCCCTGCATTTTATAATAATTTGATTTTGGCCTACCAAGGCTTAGATGACTCAAGTAAAGCGGAGCAAATTAGAGCTGAAGCGCAGTTTTTGTTCCCGAAGATTGATTTCAGTGACATCAATTACCAACCACCTTCTCAAGCAATCTCTGCCTCACCAGCCCCCACTTCAGGAGCTGAGTAATAAATACCAAAAAGCGAAGGGATGACCTTCGCTTTTCTTTATCTCATTGCGGTATAGTTTTATTCAGTGAGTGACTCTTCTAACGCTTTTAAGCACAGTGCAACGTTTTCAGGTCGAGCGCCGTAACCCATTAAGCCAATACGCCACGCTTTACCGGCTAATGCCCCGAGGCCTGCACCAATTTCTAGGTTATAGGTTTCTAGCAAGTGAGCACGAACTTTTGCTTCATCAATTCCTTCAGGCACGTAAATCGCATTTAATTGCGGCAAACGATGGGCTTCGTCCACAACAAATTCAAAACCTAGCTTTTGTAGGCCATTTTTGAGTTTTTCATGCATCAGTTGATGACGAGCCCAAGCGTTTTCTAATCCTTCATTTTTCAGTATCAATAAAGCTTCATGAAGCGCATACAAGCTATTAACTGGCGCCGTATGATGGTAACTACGCTTACCTTCTCCACTCCAATACCCCAATACTAAACTCTGATCGAGGAACCAACTCTGTACTGGTGTTGTTCTTGCTTGAATCTTTTCAATCGCGGCAGGAGAAAACGTCACTGGTGAGAGCCCTGGTACACATGACAAACATTTTTGACTGCCAGAGTAAACCGCATCCAGTTGCCATTCATCCACTTTTAACGGCACACCACCAAGTGACGTCACCGCATCAACAATAGATAATGCATTATGCTGTTTCGCCAGCTTACCCAATGCTTGAGCATCACTGACTGCACCAGTTGAGGTTTCCGCATGCACAAAAGCAAGAATTTTTGTATCTGGGTGCTGTTCGAGTGCTTGCTCGACTTTATCAATGGAAACAGGCGTCCCCCATTCATCATCGACGATAACAACTTCACCACCAGCACGGACGACATTTTCGCGCATGCGTTCACCAAATACACCGTTACGGCAGACGATCACTTTATCGCCTTCCTCGATTAAGTTTACAAAGCAGGTTTCCATCCCTGCACTGCCTGGCGCTGAAACTGCAATAGTGAATTCATTGTCAGTTTGAAAGGCATACTTCAATAGCTGCTTGAGCTCATCCATCATACCGATAAACAGAGGATCAAGGTGACCTACCGTAGGACGGCTTAGTGCTTGTAACACTTGAGGATAAATATCAGAAGGACCAGGTCCCATTAAAATACGGTGAGGTGGAATAAAGCTTTGGATCGACATGTCAGCTCCTTGATTATCTTTTATCCTGAGCATTCTAAAAGTTCTATTCAATAACATGGCTCAGGTGTAGGGTTCTTCACCCTAATAGATTTTTCCTCTATCAGCAATTAGCCGTAAGTATGGAGGTCAAACCAGTGTCACAAAATCGTTAATAAAAAACACCATAAAGGTTGAAATATTGATTGACATTAAGGCCTCAAAACCGTTCAATGTTTGAGCTTTATGTAGAAGAGGAGCGCTACCCAGGTAGATGATTTGTGGAACCGCAATTCCAACACCAATCATTGAGGGGGAGTAGTGCCGAGGTAAGTCAAAGTTGCAGGATTTGACTTGTCGGTTGAATTGGGCTGAATCCCATCAACTGTCATCAGCGCAGTCTGATGAAGGGCTTCTGAGGGTAAATTTTTCAAATAGCATTCTAAATACCTCTCTTTTTGCTCTGTTCCTTTTCTCACTAAACATTGGATGTACAATTTTTTAGGAAGTCGTGGGAGAACGCAGTGAGCGCATTTAACGTAGCTAAATTCGGTGGAACCAGTGTTGCCAACTTTGAGGCAATGAGTCGTTGTGCCACCATTATCGAAAACAATCCAAATACTCGCTTGGTCGTGATCAGCGCTTGTTCTGGCGTCACCAACCTATTGGTGGAACTCGCCAATGGTGTACAGGATCAAACGCACCGTACTGAGCTGCTGCAAAATCTGGCCAATATTCATGACGCCATTTTAACTCAGCTCGAAGACAGCACAAAAACTGCTGCCGAGGTGTATGCCATATTAGATACCGTAACCAGCCTTGCCGAGGCTGCATCTATCCAAGCTAGTGCGAAGTTAACCGATCATTTAGTCGCATGTGGTGAGCTCATGTCGACGCACATTCTAGCTCAGTTAATGTGTGAGCGAGGCATTCAAGCAGTGCGCTTTGATATACGCGATGTGCTGCGTACTGATGACAACTTTGGTCGCGCGGAGCCAAACATTGAAGCAATTTCGACGCTTGCGCAAGATAAACTCGTACCACTTTGCCAACAATCCATTGTTGTTACTCAAGGCTTCATAGGATCTGACGAAGCCGGTAATACAACAACACTAGGTCGAGGAGGCAGCGATTACAGCGCCGCCTTAATTGCTGAGAGCGTCAAAGCGGCAGGGTTAGAAATCTGGACTGATGTTCCGGGCATCTACACAACAGACCCGCGAATTGCGCCAAAAGCCTCACCAATTCCCGAGATCAGCTTTAGTGAAGCTTCAGAAATGGCTAACTTTGGCGCTAAAATCCTTCACCCTTCTACGCTAGTACCCGCATTGCGCCACGACATTCCGGTATTTGTAGGGTCATCGAAAGATCCAGAAAAAGGGGGCACTTGGATTCGCCACCAAGTCGAAAGCTCACCGTTGTTCCGTGCGCTAGCTTTGCGTTGTAACCAAACCATGGTAACGCTACGCAGCGCCAATATGTTCCACGCATACGGCTTCTTAGCAAAGGTCTTTGAGATCCTTGCAAAGCATAAGATCTCTGTCGATTTGATCACGACATCTGAAATCAGTGTATCGTTAACACTTGATCAAACCGATACATCCGGCGGCGCGCCGCAGCTGCCGCAAGCTGTACGAGAAGAGTTAGAAGAGTTATGTAAGGTAGAAGTTGAACATGACCTATGCCTCGTTGCTCTCATTGGTAACAACATGAGTGAGAGTAAAGGCTACGCGAAACAGGTTTTTGGCACGCTAGAAGACTTTAACCTACGCATGATTTGTTATGGTGCTAGCCCTCACAACTTATGCTTCTTGCTCCATGAATCGGTATCGAAACAAGCCATACAAAAACTTCACACCGAGTTGTTTGAGAAGTAAGTTCAACTCAATAAAACAAAGGGCTGCGTATCTGCAGCCCTTTGTTGTTTCAATAGTTGTTACATTTGGACGAGGTAAACATCAATTTAACCGTTAATGTTTGGCCCTAACCATTTTTCAGCCTCGATCCTATCCCACCCCTTACGATCGGCGTAGCTCTCTAGCTGATCCTCTTGGATCTGTGCGATCGCAAAGTAACGTGAGTCAGGATGAGAGAAATACCAACCAGAGACTGACGCGCCCGGATACATTGCATAGCTGGAGGTTAGAGTCATGCCAATATTCTCTTCCACATTAAGTAGCTCCCAAAGCGGTCCTTTTTCAGTATGCTCAGGGCACGCTGGATAACCCGGCGCAGGGCGAATACCTTGGTATTTTTCACGAATGAGATCATCGTTAGATAAATCTTCATCCGCAGCATAACCCCAAATTTCTTTACGGACACGCTCATGCAAATACTCAGCAAACGCTTCGGCTAGGCGATCCGCCACCGCTTGAATCATAATTGCGTTGTAATCATCTCCCTGTGCTTTGTATTCATCAGCAAGCTCTCGTTCACCAATACCACCAGTGACAGCAAATGCCCCTATCCAATCATGTTTACCCGACTCTTTAGGTGCGATGTAGTCAGATAAACAATAGTTGAATCCTTTTGGTTTCTCGGTCTGTTGACGCAAGTTACGCAGTACTTTCACAACGTCGGTACGAGTTTCATCAGCATAAACTTCAATGTCGTCCCCCACGCTCGCAGCAGGGAATAAGCCACACATTCCACGCGCTTTTAACAGGCCTTCTCGCTCAACTCGATCAAGTAACTCGTTGGCATCTTCGAATAAACGTTTTGCTTCTTCACCAACTTCTTCATGTTGGAAAATTGTTGGATACTTACCCACAAGTGACCAAGTCATAAAGAATGGTGTCCAATCGATGTATTGACGTAATATAGCCACATCAAAATCATCGAAGATATGAATACCAGGCTTAACAGGCACTGGAGGAGTGTAAGCTTCCCAATCGATCGCAACTTTATTCGCTCGAGCCGCTTCTAATGTCACTGGTTTGGTTCTCGGTTTCTTTCGATTATGTTGATCACGTACTCGTTCGTAATCAGCTTCAAGTTTTTCAACAAATTCAGGGCGACGTTCATCTGACAATAGAGAAGTACATACGCCCACCGCACGTGAGGCGTTATTCACGTAAACAACTGGATGCTTGTAATTTTGCTCAATCTTAACTGCTGTATGGGCTTTTGACGTTGTTGCGCCACCGATGAGAAGAGGTAAGTTAAAGTCGAGACGCTCCATCTCTTTTGCAACATGCACCATTTCGTCTAATGAAGGCGTGATCAACCCTGACAAACCAATAATATCGACGTTCTCTTCTTGCGCTACTTTTAAGATCTTTTCGCAAGGAACCATGACACCAAGATCGATAATTTCATAGTTATTGCACTGCAATACAACGCCTACGATATTTTTCCCGATATCGTGTACATCACCTTTTACCGTCGCTAACAAGATCTTACCGTTTGTTTGTCCCACCTGCTTTTCTGCATTGATGTAGGGCTCGAGATGCGCTACCGCTTGCTTCATCACTCGTGCAGATTTTACGACCTGAGGAAGGAACATTTTACCTTCACCAAACAAGTCTCCGACGACGTTCATCCCATCCATGAGTGGGCCTTCAATCACCTCTAATGGCTTTGAAGCATTGACACGTGCCTCTTCGGTATCATCAACGATAAACTCGGTTATTCCTTTCACTAACGCGTGTTCTAAACGCTTTTCAACAGGCCAAGTTCTCCACTCAAGTGCAGAGGCATCCTCCTCTTTACCTACCCCTTTGCCTGCGTATTCCGCCGCGATATCTAACAACCTCTCAGTGGCATCATCGCGACGGTTAAGAACGACATCTTCCACAGCCTCACGCAGCGTTTCAGGCACGTTATCGTAGATTTCTAACTGACCCGCATTCACAATCCCCATATCCATGCCATTTTTAAAACAGTGATAGAGGAACACCGCGTGAATCGCTTCACGCACATAGTTATTCCCTCGAAAAGAGAACGAGACGTTAGAAACCCCACCCGAGATCATCGCGTGCGGTAAATCACGTTTGATATCGCCAACAGCTTCAATGAAATCCACCGCGTAGTTATTATGCTCCTCGATCCCCGTAGCAATGGCAAAAATGTTTGGGTCAAAGATGATGTCTTCTGGTGGAAAGCCCACTTCATCAACGAGAATTCGGTAAGCGTTGGTACAAATTTCTACTTTGCGCTCACGTGTATCTGCTTGCCCAATCTCATCAAACGCCATCACAATCACAGCCGCACCGTAACGGCGGATCAACTTAGCTTGTTCAACGAATTTCTCTTTGCCTTCTTTGAGAGAGATCGAGTTAACAATGCCTTTGCCTTGGATGCACTTAAGACCGGCTTCAATAACCTCCCACTTGGAAGAGTCGACCATGATTGGTACTTTTGAGATTTCAGGTTCTGACGCACAAAGGTTTAAAAATCGAACCATACAAGCTTGTGCATCCAACATGCCTTCATCCATGTTGATATCGATAATTTGAGCGCCATTTTCAACTTGTTGACGAGCCACATCGAGCGCTTCATCGTACAGCTCTTCTTTAATCAAGCGCTTAAAACGCGCAGAACCGGTTACATTAGTACGCTCACCGACATTGATAAATAAAGAGTCTTTATCAATCGCGAGCGGCTCTAGGCCAGACAAGCGACAAGCGACGGGAAGGTCAGGTAATTGACGAGGGGCGATATTTTCAACCGCGAGTGCCATTTGGCGAATGTGCTCAGGAGTTGTACCACAGCACCCACCAATCAAGTTTAAAAAGCCACTTTGAGCCCACTCTTGAACATGTTTAGCCATATCTTCTGGCGATAAATCGTATTCGCCGAATGCATTCGGAAGCCCGGCATTTGGGTGAGCGGAAACAAAAGATTCTGATATACGCGAAAGCTCTTCAACATAAGGACGAAGCTCATCTGGGCCCAGCGCACAGTTCAAACCAAACGAAATCGGTTTAACATGACGTAATGAGTTATAAAACGCTTCTGTGGTTTGACCGGATAATGTCCGACCGGAAGCATCGGTAATAGTCCCCGAGATCATCACAGGTAACTCAATACCCATCTCTTCAAACACACTTTCAACAGCAAATGAACAAGCCTTAGCGTTAAGAGTATCGAAGATGGTCTCGATAAGAATAAGGTCAGAACCACCTTTAATCAGCGCTCGAGTCGATTCAGAGTAAGCCTCAACTAACTCGTCGAAAGAAACATTTCGATATCCGGGGTCATTTACATCAGGAGAAATAGAACAAGTGCGGTTCGTCGGCCCTAAAACCCCTGCGACATAACGCGGTTTATCGGGTGTTTTTGCGGTCCATTCGTCTGCAACTTCACGTGCAAGCTTGGCAGCAGCAAAGTTAATTTCTTCACTTAGGCTTTCCATCTCGTAGTCAGCCATCGCAATGGTTGTTGCGTTAAACGTGTTGGTTTCGAGAATATCTGCACCCGCTTCTAAATATGCAGCGTGAATTTCCTTGATAAGTTGAGGCTGACTTAGAACCAACAGGTCGTTGTTACCCTTTAGATCACAATGCCAATCCGCAAAGCGCGTTCCTCGATAGTCTTGCTCTTCAAGTTTGTATCCCTGAATCATGGTTCCCATACCACCATCAATCAAAAGAATACGTTGCTTCAATTGAGCTTCAATCTGTTGTCTTACATTACTTCCCACAGTACAACCTCATTCCTTTAGTTATCATTCCATCCTATCACACAAACTTCAGGAGTCTAGACGTCTAAACGTGGAATTAATGATTATTTTATCTCCTTCTTAACTTACAAAATAATCGCGAAAAAATGTTTGCTATTTAAGCAGCATCAGTCGAGAATCCCATTCATAAAATGTTACAAATAGAGAGCTCTATGTCGGTCTATCATACTTTATGTTTTCTATCCGCAGCTGCAATGCTAATTGCTTTTGTAAACAGCAAGATAGGAAAGATGCAAACCACCATTGCGATTACCGCAGGTTCAATGGTGCTTTCACTTCTAATCTTAATTGCAGGTCAAAACAACTGGTTCCACCTCACCGAAATTGCGACAGAAACGGTCACAAGGATCAACTTTGAAGATTTCTTGCTCAAGGGTATTCTTGGCTTCTTACTATTTGCGGGTGGATTAGGCATCAAACTCCCGAACCTTAAAGATCAAAAATGGGAAATTACCGTTTTGGCTCTCGGAGCCACCCTATTTTCCACTTTCTTTATCGGGTTTGCGCTCTACGGATTCTGTCAGTTAATTGGCATCCAATTTGATTTGGTCTACTGCTTACTATTTGGTGCTCTAATATCGCCAACTGACCCAATCGCTGTATTGGCTATAGTTAAAAAGCTCGATGCTCCCAAACGTATCTCCACCCAGATTGAAGGAGAGTCGCTCTTCAATGACGGCTTCGGTTTAGTTATCTTTGTCACTCTATTTACGATTGCATTTGGTACTGAGGCACCAACTGTAGGTAGTGTCACCTTGCTCTTCATCCAAGAAGCTATCGGTGGTATCACTTATGGTTTCGTCCTCGGTTTGCTATTCCACTACTTAATCAGTGCCACCGATGATCACTCAATGGAGTTATTACTTACTATTGGTGTCCCAACGGCAGGTTACGCATTTGCTGAATACATCCATGTATCAGGCCCACTCGCGATGGTTGTATCCGGTATTATGATTGGCAACTGGACACGCTTTATTGGCTTTTCAAAAGAGAGTGAAGACCACCTTGACCACTTTTGGGAGCTCGTCGATGAGTTCTTGAATGGCGTGTTATTCCTACTGATCGGTATGTCGATGCTGCTATTTGAATTCCACAAAGAAGACTGGATCATGATGGCTATCTCAGTCCCTCTTGTGCTGGCAGCGCGCTATTTAAGCGTATTTCTCTCGTACATTGGCTTTAAGCGTTACAGAAAATATAACCCGTGGTCAGTACGTATTTTGACATGGGGCGGCTTACGCGGGGGCCTTGCATTAGCAATGGCACTTTCCATTCCATCTGGTATTTGGGTGATTCAAGATAAGTTAATCGATGTAAAAGAGATTATTCTTGTAATGACCTACTCCGTCGTTGTTTTCTCTATCCTCATTCAAGGCTCAACAATCACCCCAATGATTGAAAAAGCAAAAGATGAAGAGAAGAAAATGGAAGAGAACAACCAAGCAATAACCACTCCAGAGCATACGGAGCCAGTGGACTCTTAAAGGCACGTAACTTAATAGATGAAAAAGCAGCTATCTAGCTGCTTTTTCATATCTAATCTTCGGACTCCCCTTCAAGAACAAAACGCTTGTTACTCTTTGATATACAGTTAAATATCCGAATAATCGTCACGCTACGGTTTCATAGATACTAACTATTGCCGATAGATAGCATCCATAGAGGGAGTCTTTTAGTTTAAGCATTTTCATCATCACTTCTCTTCCCTTAGCAATATAGGCTCCCTGTAAACACCACAGCTAAACTTCCACAACACTTAGCAATGAGCGAGTTTGTATTTTTATAGAGAAAGAAGCATTGAGGATGATTGCGAGGTCACTCCCCCAAACGGGCTTGAAATCCCACCAAACTAAGGTCTGAGCTAGCACTCAAGCCCTTAGCAGAAGTTTAGAGTCCTCATACTTGATCTCAGCGATACTGAACTTATATTCAAAGTTGTTCTGTTTTCGAGATAGAAACAAAGCGACACCTCGAACGACTAAGTTCTATCACATAGCTAGATATTTCTAATATGTTATAGTGGAATCTTTGGTAAGCACGTGCTGGTACTCAAAACGAGAGCTCGAGACTGGCATCAACTCGTTCATGACAGAACTTAGAAAGCATAGCGAGAGAGGAGCCTGCCTCTCGATGCAAGGTTTCAATATGGAAATGAGGTTAAGGGAAGTTGGGTAACCAAAACGAAAAAAGCCCCAGTCTTTCGACTGAGGCTTAATATAAGTGGCGGAGTGGACGGGACTCGAACCCGCGACCCCCGGCGTGACAGGCCGGTATTCTAACCAACTGAACTACCACT
>NZ_JAKKCL010000017.1:0-101947 GCF_021728175.1 Vibrio sp. A1-1 | reverse complement strand
TTAAATTTTGGACACTTGCTGATTACAAGCGAGTGATACCACTGCGGAGTGGTAGTTCAGTTGGTTAGAATACCGGCCTGTCACGCCGGGGGTCGCGGGTTCGAGTCCCGTCCACTCCGCCACTTATTTGAGAGTCGTCTCATTAAACACGAACTGCAGGGGTGTAGCTCCAATTGGCAGAGCAGCGGATTCCAAATCCGCGTGTTGGGAGTTCGAATCTCTCCACCCCTGCCATATATCAAGGCTCTGACTTAGGTCAGAGCCTTTTTCGTTTCTAGCGAATAGTTGTCGACATCTGATGCACATTGATCTTAAGAACATATTACATCGGTGACTTAAGCCATTCTATTTTCCCTTGCAATAGATTGCGTCACTAAGCTTCGGTGTATCGTTTTACCCCTTCTTACCTCTGTTCATACTCCCATTATTCTTCGTTAGTGAGCTAGTTGATTTACTACTTGATCTATATGACGTGTATAGAAAAGGTTAGTGGTTACATTGGCTTGGATGATTACTGACTTGGTTCCTGTTATTATCATGAGTTAATGCTAATAATTAGGAAGTAAGTTTATGCCACATTTTCGATTCCGTGCTGTAGAGCCGCAAGCTGTTCAGGCACTATCAAAGCCTCTGACGGATGAACTTCAGCCTCTTATGGACTGTCCGCGTGAGGATTTTACTTTTGAGTATATCTACACTACGTTTTTCAATGAGGGCGAGGTGAGTGCTGCATATCCTTTTGTCGAAGTGCTTTGGTTTGATCGTGGTCAGGAAGTACAAGATAAAGTTGCTAAGCTTATTACACAGCAAGTTTGTGGTATTGCTGGTGCGGATATTGATGTTGCAGTTATCTTTTCAGCTTTATCCCCTAAAGCTTATTACGATAATGGCGAACACTACTAAAGGCTAAAAGCTATGAAGCTGAGTTTCATTGTATCTTTGGGTTTATGTTTCTCAGCTTCTGTATACTCTACTCCTTGGGAGTCTGTTGCTAACCCTACCCGAAACTCTTCTTCCTCTATTGGTAGTTATGCCAACGGTTGTTTGGATGGCGCATTACCTTTGCCTCTTGATGGCGTTGGTTATCAAGTTTTACGTAGTAAAACGAAACGCTACTATGGGCACCCTAAAACGATAGAATTTATTGAAAACCTAGCGCTTCAAGCTCATCAAAATCTCAACACAACGCTGCTTATAGGTGATCTGTCTTTACCACGAGGAGGAAGGTTTTCTTCTGGCCATTCTAGTCACCAAACTGGGTTAGATATTGATATCTGGTTAAGACTCGCTGACCAACCGCTTTCTTATAACGAATTACAACTCCCTAAGCCAATGAGTGTGGTGGACTTAAAAGGCTATTCCATACTTAACCATCGCTGGGAAGATAGGCACTTTAGGCTGATTCGATATGCTGCACAGAGTGAGGGGGTTGCACGAATTTTTGTACATCCTGTCATTAAGGAGCAGCTTTGCTCGCAAGAAGAAGGCAAAGAACGTTCTTGGTTACGTAAAGTTCGCCCTTGGTGGGGGCATCATTACCACTTCCACGTCAGGTTATCTTGTCCTGAGTCGAGTGGCTATTGTGTTGAACAAGCTCTGCCTCCCGCTGGTGATGGTTGCGGGGTAGAGCTTGCTAGTTGGGGACCGAAAGTTAAGCCTATCGATAAGCCTCCGTCTGCGAAAGTTATTACTAAGCCCAAGCGAAAAAAAGCGATTCCACCGCAATGCCAATCACTTATCTCTACTAACTAGAGTGACTCTACAGGTTTATATTCCCTTACGTATCTCTTTTATGAAACTGGAGAAACATCATACTTTTGTCTACAGTGAATAATACCAATACAAAAACTAACCTAATTAGTTTTGGTGACATAATATAGAAATCTAAATTAAACAAAGAGTTGTAGTATAGATAAGTCGTAACTTCTCTGTTTAGAAAGATCTTTCGTCACGATACTTTGGTTTCTTAGCAATATGTCTGTCAGTTGGCTAGCGAAGCAATAACAAGGCAGACAAGTGTGTGAGGCAGGAATGGATACTTCTCCTGCTAGAAGAGTAAATCAAGGATAAAACCATGACTATGATTTGTGCAAAAGAATTTGCAGAGTGGTTAAGACACAGATTTAGCAGTGAAACAAAAGGGGTCTTATTGACTCGGGTTGATGTAAACCATCTGACAGGACGTCAGCGTCTTGATCCCGGTTTTGTTAATGATGTGCATTACGAGCTGATGCAATATGGAATGGCTTTCGTTACGGATACGAGCCGAGAAAACTTTTATCTTGTACCGGTTTCCCAAGCTGAAAATTGGCGAGATCGGTTAGAGTCTCATTTTGAAAAAGAGTTGTTTTGTAATATCTATCCTATTGAAAAGTCGGGTTAAAAAAAGGTTCAACTTTGTCTCCAAAGTTGAACCTACTTGTTCTTATGCTAACCCTTGAATAATCACGAATTTCTCCAGTAACTGCTCTTCTGTTTCTACATGATCCGGGTCTGTGATAATGCATTTTGTAATCGGGCACACTGACTGACAGGTCGGCTTTTCGTAATGTCCCTTACACTCTGTACATAGAGCTGGGTCAATTTCGAAGATGCTTTCTCCCATGCTGATTGCCCCATTGGGGCATTCGGGATCACACATGTCGCAGTTAATGCATTTGTCAGTAATGAGCAAAGCCATGATTACTTACCAGTCGGGTTACGGGTGTCCTGCCCTGAGTTTAAGTTACGCATCAATAGACCGTATTCTAAATCTAGATCTGCTGGTACTGGAATGAAGACGAAGTGACCATTCCCTTTGGCATCCTCAATAGACTCTGACTTACGGTTTTCCATCGCTTCTAGCGTGAAAACAACATTACCTTTTGGCGTCATTAGCTCAAGACTATCACCGACAAGGAATTTATTTTTCACTTCTACTTCAGCCATATCGCCACGACGTTTACCAGTGAACTCACCGACAAACTGTTGAGCATCAGAGACTGAGTAGCCGTAATCGTAATTCTGGTAGGTGTCGTGAGTATGACGACGTAGGAAGCCTTCGGTATAGCCACGGTGAGCTAGGCTCTCTAGTGTACCCATTAGGCTTTCATCAAATGGTCGGCCTGCTACAGCGTCATCAATTGCTTTGCGGTAAACCTGTGCAGTACGAGCACAGTAATAGAATGATTTAGTGCGACCTTCGATTTTCAGCGAGTGCACACCCATCTTGGTTAGGCGCTCAACATGCTGCACTGCTCGCAGGTCTTTAGAGTTCATGATGTAAGTACCATGTTCATCTTCGTACGCTGCCATTTTTTCTTCTGGACGGTGCGCTTCAGAAAGTAGAACGATTTCATCCGTTGGTTTACCACGACCAATTGTGGTTTCAGGGCGTTCGTCTTGTACTTCGACAGGCTGTGCTTCAGATGGGTCAAATTTCTCTACAATATCACCAGCGTCGTTTTCTTTGCCTTCTTCCACTTTGTATTCCCAACGGCACGCGTTGGTGCAAGTGCCTTGGTTAGGATCACGTTTGTTTATGTAACCAGAAAGTAGGCAACGACCAGAATAAGCCATGCATAATGCACCGTGAACGAATACTTCAAGTTCAGTTTCAGGACAATGCTCACGAATTTCTTCGATTTCTTCTAAAGATAGTTCGCGAGAAACGATCACACGCTCCACGCCATTAGCTGCCCAGAACTTAACAGTCGCCCAGTTTACAGCGTTTGCTTGTACAGAAAGGTGAATTGGCATTTCTGGGAAAGCTTCACGAACCATCATGATTAGGCCTGGATCTGACATGATCAATGCGTCAGGACCCATTTCTACGATTGGTTTAAGATCACGGATGAAGGTTTTTAGCTTCGAGTTGTGTGGTTGAATGTTACATACCACATAAAGCTTTTTGCCTAGAGCATGCGCTTCATCGATACCGATTTTTAGGTTTTCGTGGTTAAACTCATTGTTACGTACGCGGAGGCTGTAGCGAGGTTGGCCAGCGTAAACTGCATCTGCGCCGTAGGCGAATGCGTAACGCATGTTTTTCAGGCTTCCCGCAGGAGACAGTAGCTCAGGTACGAATGCTTTCTCAGTTGTCATTGCTCAATTCTCTTTTATCTGATCACAAGTCAGGCCAATTCCACCTAATGGAAATGGGGCGCAAATTTTACGTTAAAATGTGAACTGTGACTAGGGTAATTGTGCTTCAGATAGAAAAACGCCCTCAAAAAAAGTGAGGGCGTTATGGTTAACCTTTATACAATGTTAAGCGTTAGGATTTGGTAAGCCGCCTAGCGCATCATATAGGTTGGGTAGGAAAGCACTGAACTCCCCACACATCAGAGAGAAGTCTGCATCAAATCGAGCCGCTTGATCTTCACGTGGAATATCGTCATTTTGATCTTTCAATTCATCAGAGAATTTTAGACGCTTAATACCCGCATCTTCTGTCATGATGAATTCAATACGATCTTGCCAATTAAGTGCAAGCTTCGTTACGACTTTATCTGCTGCGATGTGGTTGCGGATTTCATCTGTGGTCAGCTCTTGCTTCTTACAACGAATCACGCCACCTTCTTCAAGCACGGATTTTAGCTCTGCTTCGTCCATCATGGTGATACCTTGAGGTGTGTCGCCCGTTTTCACCCACTCGGTTAGCGTTGTTTCAATCGCTACTTCTGGAATGGCAGGAACAACAGGTAAACTACCCATGGTTTTACGAAGTAGTGCTAATACGTCTTCCGCTTTTTTGTAGCTGCTTGCGTCAACAAGGATGAACCCTTCTTTTGGCATGATGAGCACGTGAGTGTGGCTGCTACGGCTAAATGCGCGAGGCAGTAAATCCATTACGATGTCATCTTTCAGATTGTCTTTCTCTTTCTTCTTCAGAGGACGACCTTCTTGCGCTTCCATTGCTTCTACTTTTGCATTCAATGACTCTTTGATCACTGAGGCAGGTAGCATTTTCTCTTCTTTCTTGGCGCAAATCAGAATGCGGTTTTCTGACACGTGAGTCATCATGTCGCCATGTCTACCCATTGCACTGACCCAGCCAAATTTCTGTTTATCTTGACTGCCACATGGGGTGAATCGGAATTCAGACAGTTGAGTTTCTAGTTGTTCGGCGTTGAAAGTAACCTCGCGGTTAACGCGGTATACCAGACAGTTTTTAAACCACATAAATCTTCTCTAGGCTTGATGACAAGGGACTAATCATAGGGAATTTTTGTGCTGATGTCTTAATAGAAATGAAAAATATCCGAATGAACCTCAAAAGAAAGTTATATGAAAATTTGTTTTCAAAGGTCACAAAAGTGTCATAATTGGTAGTGATAATGCTTATGCATAGAGGGGCGCTTTGTCTCTTAAATTCATTAGCTCAACGAACATAAGGTTACTCAATTATGTCTAGAAGGATTCTGGTTGTTGAAGACGAAGCTCCTATTCGCGAAATGCTGTGCTTCGTACTTGAGCAGAAAGGTTACCAAGCGGTAGAAGCGGAAGATTACGATACTGCAGTAACCAAACTGGCTGAACCCTTCCCTGATTTAGTTTTACTGGATTGGATGTTACCAGGCGGCAGCGGCATTAACTTCATCAAACACATGAAGCGAGAGGAATTAACGCGCAACATTCCAGTTGTGATGCTTACCGCTCGTGGTGAAGAAGAAGATAAAGTGCGCGGTTTAGAAGTCGGTGCGGATGACTACATTACTAAGCCATTTTCTCCTAAAGAGTTGGTTGCCCGCTTAAAAGCGGTGATTCGTCGCGTAACCCCGACCGCATTGGAAGACGTAATTGATGTGCAGGGATTGAAGCTTGATCCTGTATCACACCGTGTCACGGCTAATGATGCACCATTAGATATGGGCCCAACAGAATTTAAAATGCTGCATTTTTTCATGACGCATCAAGAGCGTGTGTACAGCCGTGAGCAGCTATTAAACAATGTTTGGGGTACTAACGTGTATGTCGAAGATCGTACGGTCGATGTTCATATTCGCCGCCTGCGTAAAGCATTGGAAGCCGCAGGTCATGATAAGCTGATCCAAACTGTTCGTGGTGCTGGATACCGCTTCTCGACAAAAGCATAAATTAACACGCAGCTTATCGGTACCATTTCTGGAGTTATGAGTGGTTGAAAGATTAACGTGGAAAAAGCTGGCCTGGGAGCTGGCTTTTTTTTACACCCCATGGGTGATAGTAGGTTGGATATTCGGTTATATGCCGTGGTTGCTTTTGGCAGCTACGGCATTGCAGCTTGTGTGGCATTTGCATAACCAAGTACGTTTATCTTCTTGGTTATGGGATGAAAAGCGCCTGACGCCACCGTCTGGTAGCGGTAACTGGGAATCTTTGTTCAATGGCTTGTATCGCTTACAGCAGCGTCAACGCCGTAAACGCAAAGAGCTTACTAATCTCATTCGCCGATTTAGAAATGGTGCGGAATCGTTACCCGATGCCGTCGTGGTGTTCCGTGCTGAAGGCAATATCGTTTGGTGTAACAAACTGGCTCAACACTTATTGGGTTTCCATTGGCCGGAAGACTCTGGTCAACCTATCTCCAACCTCATTCGTACGCCTGATTTTATCAAGTACCTCAACAAGAAAGACTTCTCTGAGCCATTGGAAATGCGTTCACCACTCAATGTCGAACGCATGCTAGAACTACGTATCGTACCGTATACCGAAGGTGAACATTTGATGGTGGTGCGTGATGTTAGCCAGTTAAAACAACTTGAGGGAATGCGCCGTAATTTCTTTGCTAACGTTTCTCATGAACTGCGTACACCAATGACGGTCCTGCAAGGTTATTTGGAGATGACAGAAGACCCTGACATGGTTGTGGGCCCAATGTGGAGCAAAGCGCATGGTGTTATGACGGAGCAGCTCAACCGCATGAACAGTTTGGTGAACCAACTACTGACGCTATCTAAAATTGAAGCGGCACCTATGCATGAGCTTGAAGAAGTCGTGAATGTACCTGCGATGCTCGAAGTACTAGAAAAAGAGGCGGTCAGCCTTAGTGGGGACAACCAACATAAATTGAAATTTGATGTTGATGCTAGCCTACGCGTACTGGGCGATGATGACCAGCTACGTAGTGCTATCTCTAACCTCGTTTATAATGCTGTCAAATACACACCGCCTGGCGCTAACATTAATGTTCGCTGGTTCCAAACATCTCAAGGCGCATGCTTAGAGGTGGAGGATAGTGGTGATGGTATAGAGCCTCAGCACCTCCACCGACTTACTGAGCGTTTTTATCGCGTCGATAAAGCAAGATCACGCGATACCGGAGGGAGTGGGTTAGGGTTGGCTATTGTGAAACATGCGCTGAGCCACCATGATTCTCATTTGGAAATTTACAGTGAAGTAGGAGTGGGTAGTAAGTTTTCTTTCGTATTACCTGAGCGTTTGGTGGTGAAATAATGGCGTTACGATTGGCAAAAACATTCAGTTTATTCGCGCTTGTTTGTTCCTGTATGGCTGTCGCTCAAGATAAGCCATTGCCGAATTATCATAAAACGACTGGGATTGTTGGGAACTTGCTCTCTGTCGGCTCCGATACGCTTGCGGGCATGACGACACTTTGGGTTGAAGAGTTTAAATCCATTTACCCGAATATTAATGCGCAAGTCCAAGCGTCTGGCTCTTCCACGGCGCCCCCTGCATTGACCGAACAAACAGCTCAGTTTGGTCCCATGAGTCGCCCGATGCGTTTAAGAGAGGTTGAAGCGTTTGAACGTGAACATGGTTACAAGCCAACGGCGCTTAGGGTTGCGATCGATGCTATCGGTATTTTTGTCCATCAAGACAATCCAATTCAAGGGCTCAGCTTTAGTCAGTTAGATGCTTTGTTTTCTGCAACACTGCGCTGTGGTGAAAGTCAATTTATCATTAACTGGCAGCAACTCGGTCTTGAATCACAGTGGGCAAAGCGCAACGTACAGTTGTTTGGTCGTAACTCCGTTTCTGGAACTTATGGTTACTTCAAAAGCAATGCCTTATGTGGCGGCGATTTTAAAACACGAGTTAATGAGCAGCCAGGCTCCGCGTCAGTTGTGCAAGCTGTTGCCTCAACCATCAGTGGAGTTGGCTATTCTGGTGTTGGTTATCGAGTAGCAGGTGTACGCTTGGTTCCGGTGGCAAAAACGGGGAATGACTATGTGACGCCAACGCGAGAACATATTGTTAGTGGTAAGTACCCACTATCACGTTACTTATATGTATATGTGAATAAGCACCCGGATTACCCATTAACACCAATAGAAGCCGAGTTTATTCGCTTTATTTTCTCCGCTCAGGGGCAAGCGTTGGTTGAGAAAGATGGTTATGTGCCCATCACGGCAGATTTTGCAGAAGAAGAGTTAAAAAAAGTCGGCCTGTAAGCCGACTTTTTGTTTAGGTATGAACAGCACGAGATCAGAAAGTGAGTGTCCACTTCGCGCTGTCCCAACGTTCTTGTTCTTCCTGCAAATCAGCATGAAGCAATTTGTTGTTTTCTAGCCATGCTTTATCTGTGCACGTAAGAATCCATTCATCATTTTTGATGGATAAAGTGATGTCAGGCAATGGATCTTCGTTACGCTGTCCATTTAATACGATAGAAAGTCGTAATATTTTGATGAGGCTTATCACGTCACTTTGTTTGTAGAGGTTGAAATCTGGCAGTTCTTGCAGTTTAAGTGCTTTGCGTTGGAAGCGGGCTAATGTTGCGAGCACTAATTGCTGTTCACGGTTGAAGCCTTGAAGAGTGGAATGCAACAGAATATAGAAAGAGTGGCGATGGAAGCTACGTAAGTTGATACTTAATCCGACTTCATGAAGCAATGCTGCCCATTCTAGTAAGTCAAATAACTCACTCTTTTTCTTAATGCCTAGTTCAGAGCACACCTGACATAACATCTCACGTGCATGGCCTTTAACACGAGCAGCATGTTCTAAGTCAACCCGGTGTTTGTTGGCTAAATTTTCAGTTGTGCGCATACGTATATCGGAGCGCGCAAAACGCTCTTCCATTTCGTACAACAGACCTTCGCGCAGAGCACCATCGGAGAAAAACATCTGCTCAATGCGAAGCGCTTTGAAAATCGCGGACAAAATCGCCACGCCTGCCGCGAATACGGGCTTACGTTCTTCTGTTAAACCTGTCAGTTCAATCTCTTCAATTGAATCAAAATTACACAGAGTTTCAATAAGCGTGTCCAGTCTCTTCGCGGTGATCAGGCCATCTTCAAAACCTAATCCTACTAGCACTTCTTGAATCGCTTTGATGGTTCCTGATGAGCCGAGAGCGATATCCCAGCCTTTTTTACGGTATGCTGAAGCGATGGACTCGAGTTTTTGCTCGGCGGCTAACATCGCTTTATTAAAGTTTTTCCCAGACAGTTTGCCGTTTTTAAAATATTGCTCTGTAAAGCTGACGCATCCCATCTGTTTACTGTTGAGAAGCTCAGGTTCAAACTCTTGTCCAATGATCATTTCGGTACTGCCGCCGCCAATATCAACGACCAACTTGGAGTTTGACTCTACTTGAGTGTGAGCGACACCTAAGTAAATCAAGCGGGCTTCTTCTTCCCCTGGGATGATTTCTATTGGGAAGGGCATCACTTCTTTCGCACGCTCAATGAATAGATGAGCATTTTTAGCGCGTCTTAGTGTGTGTGTCGCGGCGATACGCACATTCGACTCATCAAGCCCTTGCAGTCTCTCAGCGAACATGGCTAAGCACTCTAACGCACGTTCCATCGCGGAATGACTTAAGTTCAATTCACTGTCGAGTCCTGATGCTAAGCGAACACGCTGTTTATGACGGCTAACCAGTTGTAAGTCACTGCCTACAACCTTGGCCACCACCATGTGGAAACTGTTTGAGCCGAGGTCTATCGCGGCAATGTAGCGAGTATCTTGTTCAAGTATTTGAGGCATCTGAATTTTGTTTTCTAGTTTGCTTTTCTATATTTTTAAGATAGTCATAGATAGCGATTTGAGAACGAACTTTTTTGCGATTACCTCGTGGTACATAAGCGTTGCTCATTTCCTTATCTATAAAACGAGCCTTTACTGTATCGGTAAAATGGATATTCGTTATATCAATAATTCTCTGTTTCAAACGTGGATCACGGACTGGCGCCGCCACCTCAATGCGGTGATCGATATTTCTTGTCATCCAGTCAGCAGAAGAGATATAGACTTGCGGATCGCCATCGTTATGGGTAATCACCACGCGTGGGTGTTCCAAAAAGCGGTCAACAATACTGATGATGCGAATATTGTCGCTGATCCCCTCAATGCCCGGTACTAATGAGCACATGCCGCGAATGATCATATTTATTTTCACCCCCGCCGTACTTGCTCCATATAGCTTATTGACGATGCCCTTATCGACTAGGTTATTGACCTTGATCGTAAGAGCGGCTTTCTTTCCTAGCTTGGCATTCGCAATTTCATTATCAATTAAGCGGTAGATTTGGGTTCGAGAATTACGTGGAGATACCATGAGGTGGTTGAACTTCACTGGGCGGTATGGATTCTCAATATAACCGAAGACATTACGAACTTCGTTAGTGATTTCTTGATCTGCGGTAAGGAGAGAGAAGTCGGTATAAATTCGTGCCGTCTTCTCATGGAAGTTGCCTGTGCCGATGTGCGCGTAGCGAATAATTTCTTCACCTTCACGGCGACTGATCATCAGTAGCTTTGAGTGAATCTTAAGGCCAGGCGCTCCGAAGATGACGTGCACACCAGCTTCGGTCAACACTTTTGACCATTCGATATTGGCTTCTTCATCAAAGCGAGCCTGCAGCTCCACGACCACGGTGACGTTTTTGCCGTTGTGCACGGCATCAATTAACGAGTTCATCAAGCGAGAATCTTTCGCGACACGGTAAATATTAATCTTGATACTAAGCACTTTCGGATCGAAGGAGGCTTGGCGTACCAACTCACTAATGTGGTCAAAAGTGTGGTAGGGGTAATAGAGTAGAATATCTTTCGCTTTAATCGCATCAAAGCTGTTAGCGTAACCTTCGAAATCGGCGCATTTCATTGGCGGAAGCGGTTTATTTTCAAGGTACTCTCGCCCAACATTTGGAAACGCAATGAAGTCTTTAAAATTGTGATAGCGGCCGCCGGGAATAAGGTTATCGTAATTAGAGATATTGAGCTTGTTACAAAGAAACTCTAGCATTTGGGGCGGCATATCACGTTCGTAGACGAAGCGAACGGGCTTTGCTGTCAGTCGCTGATTGACACCCTCTGACATTTGTTCAAGCAAGCTGTACTCGATTTCATTGCGTAAATCGTATTCGGCGTCACGCGTCATTTTCATCGCATAGCCGCTAAGCTCATCATAATCAAAAAAGCCTTTGAACAGCTCGTCCAAACAATGGCGGATAATATTATCAAGTAAGATGATGGTTTTTCGACGCTTTCCTTTCTGTTCTGGTACCATCACAAAGCGGGGAAGGTGATCGGTCGGAATTTCGATCAGAGCGTATTGGTAATGTTCTTCTTTACGTAGCTCTACGGCGATGTAAGCGTACTCGTCTTTGAGAAATTGCAGAACATCGATCTCATCTTTCATTAGCAGAGGAGTGATATGCGGCATGACCTCTCTACGGAAGTATTTCGCGATCCACTTTTGTTGCGATTCATCCAGTTGTTGCTCGTTGACCAAGAAAATGCGACGTCGCGCCATTTCTCGAATCAATTCGCTGTAAAGCTCATCAAATTGTTCGTTAAGCTTGAGTGCTTTCGACTGCATTTTGGTTAACAGTCGTTTAGGGCTATCACTGCCACCGCGCTCTTGGCTGATTAGGATTCTGCGCTTCACGTCCGCAAAGCGTACTTTGTAAAATTCATCTAAATTGTTGGAAAAGATCCCAAGAAAGCGAATACGTTCGATCAAAGGGACGGTTTTATCGGCAGCTTCTTGTAATACTCGTTCGTTGAAAGACAACCAACTAAGTTCTTTTTCTATATATAGTTTTTCTGCGCTCATAACCTTACCTAGCCAAAAGTGAAGTAATACGTACTCATCTTGGAAAAATGGATGAGTGAGAACATTATGAGATTTTCATTACAGATTTATTTCATACCACGCATTGCATAAGAGTTGTATTCTTTTCAGGTGTTTAATGTGATCTGTAATATAATTGTCATCTTAACGACATATTCTAGTACTAAGTCAAAAAAGGTAGAGATTTAAATGGCACAAGCCGAGTTTTCATTGCAGGAAAAAGATAAGAAACGACTGATAAAAGATCGTTTAGTTCGACTTGCAGTGACATCCGGTGGTGTCGGCGTACTCGCGGCGCTTATTTTGATCTTTGTCTACCTCGCCATGGTGATCATTCCGCTTTTTTCTGATGCGGAGATCAAAACCAACCAAGCCATTCGAGCCTCCCATATTGAAACACCACTGGCGATTTCTGTGGATGATTACGCTCAGCTCGCGTTCGTTCTAACCCAAAGTGGTGAGATTCAATATTTGTCGATGGACGATCCTACGAAGCCTGCGGTGTATAAACAGCAAATCGTCCAGGAACCCGTCGCTTTCTCTCAATCTGCTCCTGGACTAGGTTGGTATGGGTTTGTTGATGGGCAGAGTAAAGCGCACCTTTTCAAGCCTGAATTTAATGCCACGTTGAGAGAAAATACACGTCCTCCGGAAGTGATTGAGCTAGACACCAGCATGGATCTGACGCTGAGTACGCCTCAAGATCCTGTGACTCAGTTTGTGTTTGCAGCTTCAACGCCCTTACCAACAATTGTTTGGCAGACACAAAGCGGTGAAGTGAAGGCTCGTTGGCAAGTGGCTTCGTCTTTGGGTACGCCTCCGACAACGATCGATTTTACGTTCTCTTCAGGCTTTGATGCACCTCAGCAAATGTTATTGACACCTGATGGTGAAACGCTTTATTTGCGCGATGGCTCTGAGTTGATCGTGTTAAAGAAAACCGCACGTAAATTTGCTGTGCGAGAGGTGGTCGACCTCACTCAAGGTGATAAGAAGCACTCCGTTCGTACAATGGACCTACTGGCTGGTGCTTACTCGCTTTTGGTGACACACAACGATGGTCGGGTGTCGCAATGGTTTGACACGCTGCAAGAAGAGAGACGCACGTTAACGCATATTCGTGATTTTAAATTGGCATCAGAGCTTAAGTATTTGTTGCCGGATTCTCATCGCAAAGGATTTTATAGCTTTTACACCAACGGCACGTTGCAAAGCCATTATACAACCAGTGAAAAACTGGTGTTGTTTAAGCGTGCGTACAATCAAGCGCCCGCAATCGCAGCAATGTCTAACAATGAACGCTACTTAATCACTTGGCAAAATAATGCGTTAAATGTTGCGGAAGTGGACAATGCCTATCCGGAAATTTCATTGTCCTCATTATGGCAAGAAGTGTGGTACGAAGGGTATCCTGAGCCTGAATATGTGTGGCAATCGACTTCGGCGAGCGATAACTTTGAGGCTAAGTTCAGCCTAGTACCTATTGCGTTTGGGACGATAAAAGCGGCGATGTTTGCGATGCTGTTTTCAGTACCGCTCGCAGTGCTAGGTGCTATTTATACGGCTTACTTTATGTCGCCACGCATGCGTCGTGTCGTAAAACCGTCGATTGAGCTAATGGAAGCACTGCCGACGGTGATCATTGGTTTCCTAGCGGGGCTGTGGTTCGCGCCTATTGTCGAAGATCACCTGATTACGATCGTCGTCATGCTGTTTGTTTTGCCCTTGAGCACCATGATTATGGGCGGGCTATGGGCATTAATACCGCAACCTTTGCGGAATCGTCTGCCTAATGGTTGGCATGCATTAGTGCTCATGCCTGTCATATTGGTACTGATTGGGCTTGGAGTGTGGATTTCGCCTACGATTGAGCAGACGTTCTTTGGTGGCGATATGCGCTTGTTCTTAACCGAGCATGGCATTGGTTACGATCAACGTAATGCATTGGTGGTGGGGTTAGCGATGGGGTTTGCTGTTATCCCGACGATCTTTACCATTGCCGAAGATGCCATTTTCTCTGTACCGAAGCATTTATCGGATGGCTCTTTGGCATTAGGGGCCACGCCTTGGCAAACTTTAATCTATGTTGTCTTGCTTACTGCAAGCCCAGGTATTTTTTCTGCCATTATGATGGGCCTGGGACGCGCTGTTGGCGAAACCATGATTGTGTTAATGGCAACGGGCAATACGCCATTAATGGATTGGAATATTTTGGAAGGATTGCGCAGCCTGTCGGCGACCATCGCCGTTGAGTTGCCAGAGTCGGAAGTTGGAAGTTCGCATTATCGCCTGCTGTTCCTAGCTGCATTGATTTTGTTTGTGTTTACGTTTGCAGTAAACGCGCTTGCGGAGTGGGTTCGTCAGAGACTGAGAGACAAGTACCGTGCGTTGTAATAATGGTTTGAATAAAGAGCGAGTAAAGAGCGAGTAATAACGTGTTAAATTGGATTCGTTCTGGCGCACCGTGGATATGGCTAACAGGCGGTGCAGTCAGCATCAGTTTGTTGTCGGTATTAGGGTTGTTACTCCTTATCGGCTGGAAAGGCCTGACTTACTTTTGGCCAGCTCCCTTGTATCAGTGGAATGTTGCAGCATTGACGCCTGTACAAGGCGAAGTGCTACATGAAAATACTATTCTGATTGGTCAAGTGTATGAACGCAGCTTTGTACCGAAGAGTTATCTGCCTGAAAGCGCGGCGCAGCAATTAGAAGACGATGAAGACTTTGCCACGCGACTCAGTATCAAAATCGCTAACCGAGAGTTGTATCCCGCCGATTTTATCTCCGTATTGCAAATGCAGTTGGATGAGCCCACGACGCCAAAAGAGTGGGCAGTGATCGAGCGAAGTAGTGGCGGTTACTTTTTTGGTAAGCTGGTGGCGTTTCAGGATGGAGACAACTTATACACCAACGATATTCAATCCGTCTTGAACAAAAAACTGGATGATGCAGGAACTCTGCGCCATGAGATTGACTCTTTGGTTGTCGATCAGCTTAAAGAGCTTGGTTGGAAGCTAGAGCAGTTGCGATTAGAAAAGCGCAAGCATGAGTTGAATGACACGCTGACAGAAAGCTTCTTAAAGGAAAATCAGACGAAAAAAGAGCGGATAGAGAAAGCTCTGGCGACGTTAGATTTACAGCTTGATGGCTTACGATTACAGCTTTCTGGCTATGCCCTGATTGTCGAGGATATGACGGGCTCACAAGTATCGATTCCGCTCGAAGACATTTTGGACTACTGGTACCCAAACCAAATGTCACTGCCTGATAAAGTCATGCACTGGGGGAAGCAGGTTTGGAAGTTTTTATCTGAAGATCCAAGAGAGTCGAACTCTGAAGGAGGCGTGTTCCCTGCGATATTTGGTACGGTTTTCTTAGTACTTATCATGTCGATCATTGTGATGCCACTTGGGGTGATCGCTGCTATCTATCTGCATGAATACGCTAAGAACAACGCTCTAACCAGGGTTATTCGTATTGCGGTTATAAACCTAGCGGGTGTTCCATCGATTGTTTATGGCGTGTTTGGTTTAGGCTTCTTTGTTTATACGATTGGTGCCTCTATCGACAACGTATTCTATGCTGAGAAGCTACCGGCACCAACCTTTGGTACGCCGGGTTTGTTATGGTCTGCACTAACTCTTGCCGTGCTGACGCTTCCAGTTGTGATTGTGACGACAGAAGAAGGTTTAACTCGTATTCCGAGCTCAGTACGACATGGTTCTCTGGCGCTTGGTGCAACTCAGTTCGAAACACTATGGCGTGTGGTTTTACCTATGGCGACGCCAGCTATTATCACAGGTTTGATCCTTGCGATTGCACGTGCAGCTGGCGAAGTAGCGCCACTGATGCTGGTGGGGGTCGTGAAATTGGCATCCAGTTTACCGGTTGACGGGCAATTCCCTTATGTGCATTTGGATAGAAAGTTCATGCATTTAGGTTTTCACATTTACGATGTTGGCTTTCAAACCTCCAACATCGAAGCGGCGCGACCATTAGTTTATGCTACCTCTTTCTTACTTGTGACAGTGATTGTCGGGCTAAACTTAACAGCAATCAGTATTCGCAATAATTTACGAGAAAAATACAGAACGTTAGGACAAGATTAAGTATGTTTAATTTTGATAGTACATTAGGTTATGAGCCACCATTGGACGTTCATAATTTAACGGATGAACAAACAGCCATCTCAATCGAGAACCTTAATCTGTTCTATGGTCAAACTCAGGCGCTGCATGATATTTCGATGCGAATTCCCAAAGGGCGAGTCACCGCTTTTATCGGTCCTTCAGGGTGTGGAAAGTCGACGTTATTACGTTGCATCAATCGCATGAACGACTTAGTGGAAGGGTGTCGAGTCACAGGCAAAGTGCGTCTACATGGCAAGAATGTTTATCATCCCAATGTCGATGTTGCGACACTTCGACGCCGAGTGGGGATGGTGTTTCAAAGACCCAATCCATTTCCTAAGTCTATTTATGAAAACGTAGTTTATGGCTTACGCTTACAAGGTGTAAAAAACAGCCGCAGTTTAGATGACGCAGTGGAGCGATCCTTGCGCTCGGCGGCGTTGTGGGATGAGGTCAAAGACCGCTTGCATGAGAACGCATTTGGTTTATCTGGTGGTCAGCAACAGCGCTTGGTCATTGCGCGCGCGGTGGCGATTGAGCCGGAAGTCCTGTTATTGGATGAGCCGACATCAGCGTTGGATCCAATCTCAACTTTAACTATTGAAGAGCTTATCAATGAGCTTAAGACTCAATATACTGTCGTTATCGTTACCCATAACATGCAGCAAGCGGCGCGAGTGAGTGATCACACCGCATTCATTCATATGGGTAAGTTAATTGAATACTCTGACGCGGACTCGATCTTCACCTCGCCAATGAAGAAACAGACCGAAGATTACATTACGGGTCGATACGGTTAAGTCGCGACTCTATACGGAATAAGGAACATCATGCACTTTGGACGTCATATTTCAGGACAATTCAACGTAGAGCTAGAATCGATTCGTACTCATGTATTAACCATGGGTGGCTTGGTAGAACAGCAGCTTTCGTATGCTATTCAAGCCTTGCATAAAGAAGACATCGAACTGGCGCGTAAGGTTGTGCGTGACGATCATAAAGTGAATGCAATGGAAGTCTCGATCGATGACGCCTGCACACGCATTATTGCTAAGCGTCAGCCAACGGCAAAAGACTTGCGCTTAATCATGGCTATCATCAAAACGATCACTGATTTAGAACGTATCGGTGACGTGGCGACACGCATTGCTTACGTTGCCATTGAAAGCCCATCATCAAAAGAACGACAGTTCCAAGTGTCGTTAGAGCCTCTCTGCCGTCAGGCAATTAATATGCTGCATCAGGTTTTGGATGCGTTTGCCCGCATGGATGTAGAAGCGGCAGCAGAGGTGCACAAACAAGATGACAAGCTAGACGCCGAATATGAAGCGGTAATTCGTCAGTTGATGACCTACATGATGGAAGACCCAAAAAATATCCCCAATATTCTGCAAGTGATGTGGTCTGCACGCGCGATTGAACGCGTGGGGGACCGTTGCCAGAACATCTGTGAATACATTATTTACTTCGTGAAAGGGAAAGATGTACGCCATCTAGGTGATCAAAGCATTGATGACGTACTGAAGTAACTGATTTCAATAAATAGACCAGCTTTTAGTCTGGTTTATTTATTAGGGAGAGGGAAAGCACGTCAATATTTATCGGGCACGAAGGTCTGATCATCAATGGGCGCTCTGACGTAACCTTCTTTATTGAGTTCAGGTAATTCGATGGGTGAGTACTCAAGTGCTTTGTAATCAATCTGGCTTAGTAAATGACTGATACAGTTCAAGCGCGCTTTCTTTTTATCATCAGAAGGGACGACCCACCAAGGGCAGTTTTTCGTGTCTGTATAGGCAAACATCTTATCTTTTGCTTCCGAATACTCCGCCCAGCGATGACGTGACTCCAAATCCATTGGGCTGAATTTCCAACGTTTGATCGGCGTATTAATTCGGCCTAGAAAACGTTTTTCCTGCTCTTCGTCTGAAACCGAAAACCAATACTTAATCAGAATAATCCCAGAGCGTTGCAACATTCTTTCGAATTCAGGGCAAGAGCGTAAAAACTCTTCGTATTCGTTTGGAGTACAGAACTCCATGACTTTTTCGACACCTGCTCGGTTATACCAACTTCGGTCAAATAAAACGATTTCACCAGCAGATGGTAAATGAGCGACGTAACGTTGGAAGTACCATTGCGTTTTTTCTTTTTCTGTCGGTGCAGGCAGAGCGACCACGCGACAAACACGCGGGTTTAGCTTTTCTGTGATGCGTTTAATCACCCCGCCTTTGCCCGCAGCATCACGGCCTTCAAACAGAACCACCACTTTTAACCCTTTGTGTTTGACCCACTCTTGAAGTTTTACGAGCTCAACTTGAAGGTTTTTGAGCTCCTTTTCGTATTCCTTTTTCTTCAATTTAGACATACACCTTTCCTCACTCCTTGATAAACAATATGTTAGCACTCAAAAGCTATGCGTGTGAGGTTACGGTGGTCTATTTGAGAGCTGCTACGACATCGGTAATGGCTTGTGTACTTGTGATGGGGATTAAGAAATCATCGACATCAGTTGCGCCCATTTTGCTTTGTTCAGCAACAAAGCTCATTTTACTAGGTCGAGTCGTTTTGCCTGACAGATGGATTTCAGGAACTTGAGTGTCTTCTACTAATGCACGTACGTTACTCGCATTAACGCCAGCACCCGCCATGATTGCAATGCGTCCTTGGGCTTGTTCAACAAGAGATTTAAGTACTTTCTGGCCTGCTGGCGCAGAAGGTGCGAGCCCTGAAGTGAGAATGCGTTCGCAGCCCAAACTGATGACCTCTTCCAATGCTGATTGAGCGTTTCTACATTGATCAAAAGCACGATGGAACGTTATGCCCAGCCCTAATTCCTGTGCGAATTCGCACAGTGCTGTTGCAAAGGGCATGTGGATATCCCCCTCTTGGGTGAGTACACCTAAAACCACACCATCCAAGCCCGATTGGTGAGCAGCTTCAATATCCCAACGCATCATTTCGATCTCTTCTTCACAGTAGAAGAAGTCACCTTGGCGTGGGCGAATCATGGCATAAACCGGAATAGTCGAAAGCTTAGCGGCTTGCTGCATAAAGCCATAGCTGGGTGTTAGCCCGCCTAAAGCCAAAGAGGAGCAAAGCTCAATCCGAGTGGCGCCGCCAGCAATGGCGTAGTGCAGAGATTCAATATTATCGATACAGACTTCTAGGTGAGTAACCACGTTCATTCATCCTGCTAACGTTACAAATAAGTGTTGTGGCTAAGATATTAACAGGGCCAGTAAGCAGAATCTGTATGGAGGGCATGAGAAATAGAGGTAAAGTTTACGCTGCAGCGTTACCTCATTTTGGCGGTTTATCTGAAGGTAAAAGAAAGCCCAGAGCATTTGCTCTGGGCTTTGATAGGACTTTACTTAGACTGATTGGCGTTTGCGGTTTTCCGCATTAGCTTTTTGCTTTATATACATCCAACCATCACACCCGTTGAGCTAGGGGGAAGGTCTATTATTTTTTGCCTAGGTCAGCTGCGTGCTCAGATAGGAACGCTGCAACACCTTTTGGAGATGCGTCCATACCTGCTTTACCTTCTTCCCATTGTGCAGGACATACTTCGCCGTGCTTCTGGTGGAAGTTAAGAGCGTCAACCATGCGTAGCATTTCGTCGATGTTACGGCCTAGTGGTAGGTCGTTAACTACTTGGTGACGTACAACGCCTTCTTCGTCGATTAGGAAAGAACCACGGAAAGCAACGCCTGCTTCTGGGTGCTCAACGTCGTAAGCTTTACAGATTTCGTGCTTAACGTCAGCAACTAGTGGGTACTTAACTTGACCGATACCGCCATCTTCGATAGCAGTGTTACGCCATGCGTTGTGAGAGAACTGAGAATCGATAGAAACACCGATTACTTCAACACCTTTAGCTTGGAAATCAGCTAGACGGTTGTCGAATGCGATTAGCTCAGATGGGCAAACGAAAGTGAAATCTAGTGGGTAGAAGAATACTACTGCTTTCTTACCTTTAGTGAACTCTGCAAAGTTGAAGTTTTCAACGATTTCACCGTTACCTAGAACAGCTGCTGCAGTAAAATCAGGGGCTTGACGACCTACTAGTACCATTTTTTTGCTCCTAAAAAGTATGGTTAGTTCCAAACCGAATTCAGTTGTGTCGGTTTGGTCCGTGTTTGTACGAGACAAACTATAGTACAGATTGTAGTATTGAAAAAAGCGAAATAAATAGATTGAGTTAATCGAAAAAAACGATAATAGCAAAACTCTTAACTCGATCACTGGAACGGCGGTAGATACAAATACAATTATGAATAAATGGCCCAGTTTGAAGCAGTTGCACTACTTAGTCACACTGCATGAAACAAGACATTTTAGTGACGCTGCAGAGCGTTGTTTTGTTAGTCAGTCGACTTTAAGTAAAGGTATTCAAAACTTAGAGGAATTGATTGGTTGTCCATTGTATGAAAAGAAAGACAAGAAAAGTCCACTGGTTTTTACCCAAACAGGAGAAATGGTAGTAAAGCAGGGGCGAGAGCTGTTAGCAAAAGGGCAAGATTTGGTCGAGCTTGGACGTATGTGCCAAGGCGACGATATGCAAGGCCAGCTAAAAGTGGGATGCATACCAACAATTGCTCCGTTTTTACTGTGTGATTTGGTGCAAGAGGTTAACTACCGTTTCCCACAACTGAATCTTTTATTAAGAGAAGACACGACAACAAACTTACTTCAAGCGCTTAGACACGGTGAGTTGGATGTACTCATTTTAGCGTTGCCAGTTGAAATTGACGGTATGGAAAGTCGAGTGGTGGGTAAGGATCCGTTTCGAATGGTTATTAGTGCGAATCAAGCCCAATCGGTGCCTGTGCCGATTCGTTACGCAGATTTACCTGACGAATCCGTCTTTTTATTAGAGAAAGAGCATTGCTTAACGGAACACGCGGTATCAGCGTGTAAATTAACAGATAAAGAAAAAATTAATCCGTTTACAGCAACCAGCCTTCATACTTTGGTGCAAATGGTTGCGAATGGTTTGGGAACGACGTTCATTCCTCAAATGGCTATCGACCACGGCCTGTTACATAACCAGAATTTAGTCGTGATCGATCCCCCAGGAAAGCAAGCCTATCGTGAAATTGGCTTAGTTTGGCGTCCGAGTTCATCAAGAACGAAAACATTTAATCAGCTTGCAGAAGTCGTTTCCGAACTGCTTTAGCTATTAGTATTAGCCTCTACATCTCCATTATTTATCTAAAAGCGCACTGAAAACAGTGCGCTTTCTAGTATTTTATTCTGTTGGTGAACTTTGACTTGTAAAATTTTACAGCTCTTCTTTGATGAAGCTTTCATAAAATAGTGAAATTTCACAATGTTAATTTTACACAAAACCTAGTATGTCTTGTTTGACCCTTGTTTGAATCCATCTTGCCAGCCCTTGTGAATACAAGGTGTTTGTTTGCCAGTCTATATTCATACACTCGTTTGAAATGATAAATCGACCTTAAAATTAATGTAATTTAATTACGTAATAACTTACAAAAATAGGTGTTCGATAGGCGGTTTTTACCCTGCCGAATAAAACTTCGAATTTTCTGTTTTGTTTATCTTGGGGGTTTCGTTAAACCCTTTGTTGAGATAGCTTATTTAAAGGCCGATAAGACTTATGTCTAGATTGAAAATACACATAACATTACGCAATCTATCGACATGGCTAGACGAGTTGAACACAAAGTTAAAGGATGTAATTTGTTGTTCATAACTTACAAATGTAGCTTTACGCTGACTGCCCAAGATGGATAAAGCACGTTAAGGATGAATGATTATGCTTGCTCAGACAGAACAAAAAACACAACAACTAAAGCAAACCCAAGGCATGCTTGAGGTGAATGGAGTCGTTGCTCCAGAACATCAAGCAATTTTCCCTGTTGAAGCCCAAACCTTTTTATCTCTACTGTGTGAAAAATTTGCCGGACGTGTTGAGCAGTTGCTGGAAGCACGAGAAGAGAAGCAAGCGCGTATCGATGCAGGTGAACTGCCAGACTTTTTACCAGAGACACAAGACATCCGTGAAGGAAGCTGGAAGATCCTGGGAATTCCACAAGATCTGCAAGATCGCCGTGTGGAGATTACCGGACCAACTGATCGCAAGATGGTGATTAACGCACTGAATGCGAATGTAAAAGTGTTTATGGCAGACTTCGAAGATTCAATGTCTCCAGCATGGAGTAAAGTGCTGGATGGGCAAGTGAATTTACGCGATGCCGTGAATGGCACCATCAGTTACACCAACCCTGGCAATGGCAAGCATTATCAGCTGGAAGATGACCCAGCGGTGTTGATCTGCCGTGTTCGCGGCCTTCATTTAAAAGAAAAACACGTTACGTGGCACGGTCAGATCATTCCAGGTGCACTATTCGATTTCGCTCTGTACTTCTATAACAACTACAAAGCCTTACTTCAAAAAGGCAGCGGCCCTTATTTCTACATTCCAAAACTGCAATCGCATCACGAAGCGAAGTGGTGGAGCGAAGTGTTCCATTTCACGGAAGACTATTTCGGTCTTGATACAGGCACCATCAAAGCGACTGTGCTGATTGAAACTTTACCAGCCGTATTCGAAATGGATGAGATTCTGTTCTCGCTTAAAGAACACATTGTTGGTTTGAACTGTGGTCGCTGGGATTACATCTTTAGCTACATCAAAACCTTGAAGAAGCACTCAGAACGCGTACTGCCAGATCGCCAAGTGGTTACGATGGATAAGCCATTCTTGAACGCTTACTCGCGATTATTGGTGCGTACTTGTCATAAACGAGGTGCTTTCGCGATGGGAGGAATGGCCGCCTTTATCCCAGCGAAAGACCCGCAAGAGAATCAAAAAGTATTAGACAAGATCCAGACTGACAAATCGCTAGAAGCAAACAACGGTCACGACGGTACTTGGGTAGCTCATCCAGGTTTGGCTGACACCGCGATGGAAGTTTTTAGTGCTGTACTGGGCGAGCGCACCGATCAATTGGATGTGAGTCGTTCAGAGGATGCACCTATTACAGCGGCTGAACTACTCGAGCCTTGTGAAGGCGAGCGTACAGAAGCCGGAATGCGCCACAATATTCGTGTTGCGCTGCAATACATCGAAGCTTGGATTTCTGGTAATGGTTGTGTACCGATTTATGGCTTGATGGAAGATGCGGCGACAGCTGAAATCTCTCGCGCTTCTATTTGGCAATGGATTCAACACGGCAAGTCGCTAGATAACGGATTGAAGGTCACTAAGGATCTGTTCGAGCTCTATCTAAAAGAAGAGATTGAAGTAGTGAAACAAGAAATTGGCGAGCAGCGCTACCAAGCGGGTCGATTTGAAGAAGCGGCAGACTTGATGGCAAGGCTCACTACGAGCGATGAGCTGACCAACTTTTTAACAGTTCCTGGTTATGACTACCTGGATTAATAAAGAATAACTGTAACACCAATAACGTGAAGGATTTTCAAGGCAGATAGGGAAGTACTGCCTGAGAACGGAAACTCAACGCACACGCATAAAGTGCAAATTATAAAGAGGGATAGACCAATGACTAACTTAACTCGCCGCCAACAAATTGAAGCTCTGGAAAAAGACTGGGCAACTAACCCGCGCTGGAAAAATGTAAAGCGTACATACACTGCTGAGGAAGTGGTGGAACTGCGTGGCTCTATGGTACCAGCTAACACAATTGCACAACGTGGTGCAGACAAACTTTGGTCACTGGTCAACGGTAGCGCGAAAAAAGGTTACGTAAACTGTCTTGGTGCGTTAACTGGCGGCCAAGCTGTTCAACAAGCTAAAGCTGGTATTGAAGCGATTTACCTATCTGGTTGGCAGGTAGCGGCGGACAACAACACCGCTTCGACGATGTATCCTGACCAGTCTCTATACCCAGTCGATTCTGTACCGTCAGTAGTAAAACGCATCAATAACTCGTTCCGTCGTGCAGACCAAATCCAATGGTCAGCAGGTAAATCGCCTGAAGATGAAGGTGGTATTGATTACTTCCTACCTATCGTAGCGGATGCTGAAGCAGGCTTTGGTGGTGTGCTTAACGCTTACGAGCTCATGAAATCGATGATCGAGGCAGGCGCAGCGGGCGTTCACTTTGAAGACCAGTTAGCATCGGTGAAAAAGTGTGGCCATATGGGTGGTAAGGTATTAGTTCCTACGCAAGAAGCGGTGCAAAAACTGGTTGCTGCTCGTTTGGCTGCTGATGTGGCGGGTACAACAACATTAGTTATTGCTCGTACTGATGCGAATGCGGCGGATCTCATTACGTCAGATTGCGACCCATACGATAAAGACTTTATTGAAGGTGAGCGTACTCAAGAAGGTTTCTACCGCGTTCGCGCTGGTATCGACCAAGCCATCTCTCGTGGCCTGGCTTACGCACCATATGCAGATTTGATTTGGTGTGAAACGGCTACGCCATGTTTGGAAGAAGCACGTAAGTTTGCAGAAGCGATTCACGCTGAATACCCAGATCAATTGTTGGCGTACAACTGCTCGCCTTCATTCAACTGGGAGAAAAACCTAGATGCAGAAACCATTGCTAAGTTCCAACAAGAGTTGGCAGACATGGGCTACAAGTACCAATTCATCACGCTAGCAGGTATTCACAACATGTGGTTCAACATGTTCGAACTGGCACACGCTTATGCTCAAGGTGAAGGTATGCGTCATTATGTTGAGAAAGTTCAGCGTCCTGAATTCCAGGCGGCAGAAAAAGGCTATACATTTGTTGCACACCAACAAGAAGTAGGTACAGGTTACTTCGATAGAATGACCAATACTATCCAAGGTGGTAACTCTTCAGTGACCGCATTGACAGGTTCGACCGAAGAAGACCAATTCTAATTGGCAGAGAAACACTTCCTTAATCAGCGTCAGTAATGGCATTTTGAGCGGCAACCTTGCCGCTCTTTTTTCGTTTAAAACGTTTAAGAAACGAAATTTACACCCAAGATAACGCGTTTGCGTATTATTCTTCTGGCTCGATTTCTTCGGGTTCCACTTCTTCTTGCAGTTCCAATAAGTTAATCGCAATGGTCACAAAGTCACTGTCAGTAATGATGCCTACCAATCGACCCTTGGTGACAACAGGTAAACAGCCAACTTTGTGCTTTTGCATGTAGATAGCGCTCTCTTTAAGCCCCGCGATGGGTTCGGCCGTCATGATGTTGGTGTGCATCATTTCGTAGAGCGGTGTATCTAGAGTAAAAGATTGTTCAGCCTCATCTGGGTGCAAGCTCGATTCTTGAGCAGCAAGAATGTCGCGTTGAGTCACCAAGCCTTGTAAGTGGTTATTGGCATCAACAACCGGAATATGTCGAATATCAAGCGCATCCATCATGCTTTTTGCATCACGCAAGGTGTGCGTGCGCAGTAAGGTATGAGGATTACGAGTCATCATGTCTTCAACCTTGATCATAGAGACCTCCAGCGGCATTGTCCTTCTCTTAAATATAGAGAATATTTTTCTGTATATCTGGGAGCTAACTCGTTTTTCATCAATTAAATAGCACAATACACTTGCGCTTCTTTTTGTCTGCGTAATCTGTGTCTTATCGACGTTTTTATTAATTTGAATAAGTCGGTTTGTGTGCGAGTCAGTTGGCATTTTGGGTTGATATTGAATGGACCGCCAAGGTAATCCAATGAATTGAATCGCACATTTTTATTCGCTGGATTTTCCAAGATTCGTCTCTCGAAGAAGATACGTTCAGGCTTACCAAATTGAAGACAGCAACCTAAATGAAAAGAACAACGTGTAACAAACTCATTGCGCTGGCAGTGGCGGCATTCAGTGTGCAATCAGCACAGGCGATTGTGTTAGGAGATGAACTAACCGACTCTGTTGATCGTGTTACTTTACGAGCAAGTAATATGGCAGAGTTCCCACTGTGTGGCGGCACCATGCTGACGGAGCAGTGGGTGTTGACTGCGGCACACTGCGTGGTAATGGGGCAGGGAACGAACGAAGCAAGCTACTATGTGACCCCTCCGGGCGAGTTGTCGGTGAATGCGAATGTGCATGAACTTAATTCAGCAGGGCTTGATAACTTCTATCCGGTGTCTCACGTTGTGGTTCACCCTGATTACACGCGGATTTCAAAAGCTGAGACCGACAGTAATGGCAACGTGAAACCTATCCAAACCGGTTTAGACTCAGACATCGCGTTGCTGTATCTCACGCGCCCAGTGGCAAACGCAAGCTTTGCTGACTTAGCAAACAAAGCCGACATGGAGAGTATCGAAGCGCGGTTGGCAGCGGATTGGAACGATAATTACCTGACCAATCAACGTGTCGAAAATGTGCAAGTGTTTGGGTGGGGGACCACTCAGCCGGATGCTTCTGAACCTTCCAATACGCTCAAAACCACCATTAGTACATTTTTACCCATCGACAAATGTTATGAGCGTTTAGAAATTGGCAGCAGTTTTCCGGGGATCATCGACTCAAGAGAAAACCAAACCAAAATTTGTACGCTACCAACGAAAAACCGAGTATTAGAGCCGGATAGCCACACCCAATATGGCAACTCTGCATGTAAAGGTGACAGTGGGGGGCCGCTGGTCGATGTGGCGACGGGCAAACAGATTGGTATTGTTAGCGGTGGACCTCTCATTCTTCCGACTTGTGGCTCTTTGACGATTCCAAGTTTCTACACCAAGGTGAGCCAATATTACGACTGGGTACAGTCTTACATTACTGCCGATGCGCCACCAAGTAGCTACATCATTGCACCGAACTTTATTAAAGAGGCTAATAACGAAGTCGGCGGAGATAAAGAGTGTCACGACGGTATCGCAACTAATAACTGTGATTTCAAAGGGGCAGATGATGATGGTGGCAGTCTCGGTCTGTGGCTATTGGGTCTATTCGTGCCCTTGGCGTGGTGGCGAAGGCGTGAGGTTTGATAGGGCGATTTGAATACTAAACAAGTAAGCAGCGTTATGCGCTGCTTTGCTTTTTAATGTTCCATTTCTTTCGACTTAAACTGAAAAATAATGCCAAGTGATCGCGGTTTTTCACGTTTTATTACACTCTTCATCATGGCTTTTACAGTGATATTCTGGGGATTTGCTTGCTATTGCAGCATGTAAACATATACTAGTCTGCTGCGAAAAACTCGTCGCAATTTTATCGTCGTCCTAGACGTGATTTGACCAATATATAAGACAAGTAACATGCAAGTATCAGATTTCCATTTCGACCTTCCAGATGAACTTATCGCTCGTTACCCTCAGCCAGAGCGTACCGCTAGCCGACTATTACAAATGGACGGCAATACCGGAGAGCTAATTGATGGCACATTTACTGATGTATTGGGCCAAGTTCAACCCGGTGATCTAGTGGTGTTTAATAATACTCGTGTTATACCTGCTCGTCTTTTTGGTCGTAAAGAGTCGGGCGGTAAGCTAGAGGTGCTGGTGGAGCGCATGCTTGACGAGAAAAGCATCCTCGCGCACGTTCGTTGCTCTAAATCTCCAAAACCAGGTACAACCATCATTGTTGGCGAGAATGATGAATACTCAGCAGAAATGGTGGCGCGTCATGACGCTCTATTTGAACTGAAATTTAACGCTGATAAGACGGTACTAGAAATTTTGGAAGAAATCGGCCACATGCCGCTTCCTCCTTACATTGACCGTCCTGATGAAGATGCAGATAAAGAGCGTTACCAAACCGTATATAATCAGAAGCCAGGCGCAGTAGCGGCGCCGACCGCGGGTCTTCATTTTGATGATGTTCTACTAGAGCAAATCAAAGCGAAAGGCGCAGAGTTTGCTTACGTCACTTTGCACGTTGGTGCGGGTACATTCCAGCCAGTAAAAGTAGAAAACATCAACGATCACCATATGCACGCTGAGTACGTAGAAGTACCGCAAGAAGTCGTCGAAGCAATTAAAGCGACGAAAGCGCGAGGTGGACGAATTATTGCTGTTGGTACAACATCGGTGCGCTCACTTGAAAGCGCTGCGCAAGACGCATTGAAAAAAGGGACTGAGTTGGTCCCATTCTTTGGTGATACAGAAATCTTTATTTTCCCTGGCTACGAATATCAGCTTGTGGATTGCTTGATTACCAATTTCCACTTGCCAGAATCAACACTGATCATGTTGGTGAGTGCATTTGCAGGTTATGAGAACACCATGAATGCTTACAAGCATGCGGTAGAAAACAAATATCGCTTTTTCTCATATGGTGATTCAATGTTCATCAAGAAGAAAACGATTTAGTAAAAAATAAGATTTACGAGTGCTAGCAGTAAGCTAGGAAATAGAGCAGAACCTCTGCTTTATCTCTCGCAAGGAAAAGCGACCGCTCCTTAAAGTAGGGTAGAGCCCTAAACACTCAGTCAGACTGTTTCTCTGACTCCCGGAGGCATCGTGAAATTAAAATTCGATCTTAAGAAGAAAAACGGCAATGCGCGTCGTGGTCAACTGACTTTCGAACGTGGCACTGTTCAAACCCCAGCGTTTATGCCAGTTGGTACTTACGGTACGGTTAAAGGCATGACGCCAGAAGAAGTGAAAGGTACGGGCGCAGAAATCCTACTAGGTAACACCTTCCACCTTTGGCTGCGTCCAGGTCAAGAAGTCATGAAAATGCACGGCGACTTGCATGATTTTATGAACTGGCACGGTCCTATTCTTACTGATTCAGGCGGCTTCCAAGTATTCAGCCTTGGCAAGATGCGTACTATTACCGAAGAGGGTGTGCACTTCCGTAACCCAGTTAATGGTGACAAGATTTTCATGGACGCAGAAAAGTCGATGGAAATTCAAAAAGACCTAGGTTCTGACATCGTCATGATTTTTGACGAGTGTACGCCATACCCAGCGACACACGATGAAGCGAAGAAATCGATGGAAATGTCACTACGTTGGGCACAGCGCTCACGTGATCACTTCGAGAAGCTAGAAAACCCGAACAACCTGTTTGGTATTGTTCAAGGTGGTGTTTACGAAGATCTACGTGATGTGTCGGTAAAGGGTCTAACTGAAATCGGTTTTGACGGTTACGCGGTTGGTGGCTTGGCAGTAGGCGAGCCTAAAGAAGATATGCACCGTATTCTTGAGCACACTTGTCCGCAGCTTCCAGAAGACAAACCTCGCTACCTAATGGGCGTGGGTAAACCAGAGGACTTGGTTGAAGGTGTTCGCCGCGGTATCGACATGTTTGACTGTGTAATGCCAACGCGTAACGCGCGTAATGGTCACCTGTTTGTGACTGGTGGTGTGATCAAGATCCGTAATGCGAAACATAAAACGGATACAACCCCGTTGGATCCGCACTGTGACTGTTACACTTGTCAAAACTACAGTAAATCGTACCTTCATCACTTAGAGCGTTGTAATGAAATTCTAGGTGCTCGTCTAAATACGATCCACAACCTACGCTACTACCAGCGTCTGATGGAAAGTATTCGTAAAGCGATTGATGAAGATCGTTTTGATGAGTTTGTTACCGAGTTCTATGAGCGTCGTGGCCGTGAAGTGCCACCACTAGCAAAAGAACAGTCATTGACGGACTAAAAAGAATTAAAGCCTTTGGCATGTCGCCAGAGGCTTTTGCTAATAAAGTAGGCTAACGCACGTTATTTTTGAGAGAGTGATCGCTATTAGTTACTCTCAGACTTGAATCTAAAATGCGAAAGCCCAACTTGTTGGATTATCAATAAAATATAATGAGGATGTTTTAATGTTTATTTCTCAGGCTCACGCAGCAGCAGAAGGCGCGCCAGCAGGCGGTGGTTTTGAAATGCTAATCATGCTTGGCATGTTCGCAGTGATCTTTTACTTCATGATTTACCGCCCACAAGCGAAACGTGTAAAAGAGCACAAGAACCTAATGGCTTCTATGGGCAAAGGCGACGAAGTTCTAACTAGCGGTGGCCTAGTGGGTAAAATCACTAAGATTGCTGAAGACAATGACTACATTTCAATCGAGCTTAACGCGAACAATGAAGTGGTAATCAAGAAAGACTTCATCACTGCAGTGTTGCCAAAAGGTACG
Organism: Vibrio sp. A1-1; assembly: GCF_021728175.1. NCBI lineage: Bacteria > Pseudomonadati > Pseudomonadota > Gammaproteobacteria > Vibrionales > Vibrionaceae > Vibrio > Vibrio sp. A1-1. The sequence goes on along the minus strand of NZ_JAKKCL010000017.1, from coordinate 71,792 downwards.
CTTAAGTCTCTATAAAACAGCTAAAGGATCCTCGCTGTGCTAAACCGTTATCCATTATGGAAGTACTTGATGGTATTTTTTGCCATCATCACCGCTGCGTTATACGCACTTCCAAATATCTACGGTGAAGATCCGGCTATTCAAGTTACAGGGGCGCGTGGCGCCTCTGTAGATATGTCAACGCTGGATGCTGTCACTACTGCTCTTGATAAAGAGCAACTCTCTCATAAATCCATTGCTCTCGAGAATGGATCAATTCTTGTTCGTTTTAACGACACTGACACGCAAATCAGTGCTCGTGATGTCATCAGCGAAGCGCTTGGCAAAGACACAATTGTTGCACTTAACCTTGCTCCTTCTACACCCGATTGGCTAGAAGCGATTGGCGCGTCACCATTAAAGCTGGGTCTTGACCTTCGTGGTGGTGTCCACTTCTTAATGGAAGTAGACATGGACGCTGCGATGGAAAAGCTCGTTGGTCAGCAAGAAGAAGCTTTCCGTAGCGAACTTCGTGAGGCAAAAATTCGTTATCGTGCTATCCGCCCTTCTGGCAAAGAAGCGGTAGAGGTTCTGCTACGTAACGAAGAGCAATTAGCAGAAGCGAAAGCAATGCTAGAAAAGAATCACCCGGACATGCTCTTTGTCGAATCTGATTCAAATGGCCGTTACGCTCTTACTGCGACCTTTACCGAGCAACGTTTACAAGAGATCCGTAACTACGCTGTTGAGCAAAACATTACGATTTTACGTAACCGTGTAAACGAGCTAGGTGTTGCAGAGCCTCTCGTTCAACGTCAAGGTGCAAGTCGAATTGTTGTTGAGCTTCCTGGTGTTCAAGATACTGCTCGTGCAAAAGAGATTCTAGGTGCGACTGCAACGCTAGAATTCCGTGAAGTTGACGATAAAGCTGACCTATCAGCGGCGGCAAATGGTCGTGCGCCAGCAGGCAGTGAAATCAAAATGGACCGAGACGGTCGTCCGGTTGTGCTTAAGAAGCGTGTTATTCTTGGTGGTCAAAGCATTACGGATGCAAGCTCAAGTGTCGATGAATACGGTCGTCCACAAGTTAACATCTCGCTAGACAGCGAAGGTGGTAACAAGATGTCAGCGTTCTCTAAGAAGAACATCGGTAAGCTAATGGCTACCGTGTTTGCTGAGTACAAAGACAGTGGTCGTCGTACGCCAGAAGGCAAAGTCATCCTAGATAAGCATGAAGAAGTCATCAACCAAGCGACGATTCAATCGGCTCTTGGACGTAACTTCCGTATCACGGGTATAGACTCTGCAGCTGAAGCGCACAACCTTGCACTTCTATTACGTGCTGGTGCACTGATCGCACCTATCTCTATCGTTGAAGAGCGTACTATTGGTCCATCAATGGGCCAGCAAAACATCGATATGGGTATCCAAGCGTGTATCTGGGGTATGGTTGCGGTAATGCTGTTTACACTGCTTTACTACCGTGGCTTTGGCTTGATTGCCAACATCGCTCTAATGGCTAACTTAGTGTTGATCATTGGTGTTATGTCGATGATTCCAGGCGCTACCATGACGCTTCCGGGGATTGCCGGTATCGTGTTAACGGTCGGTATGGCGGTTGATGCGAACGTACTGATCTTCGAGCGTATCCGTGAAGAGCTTCGTGATGGGCGTAGTCCACAACAAGCGATTCACCAAGGTTACGCGAATGCATTCAGTACGATTGCCGATGCGAACATCACGACACTGATTACTGCAATTATCCTATTTGCAGTCGGTACTGGTGCAGTGAAAGGTTTCGCGGTTACTCTATCTATCGGTATCTTAACTTCAATGTTCACCGCCATTATTGGTACACGTTGTATCGTGAACCTGATTTACGGTGGCAAACGCGTTGATAAATTGTCGATCTAAGGCTGGGAATTAATATGTTTCAAATTCTAAAAGCAGAGAAGACGATCGGCTTTATGCGTTGGTCGAAAGTAGCATTCGTTTTTTCAATCTTTATGATTGCTGCTTCTATCTTCACTTTGTCAACTAAGTGGCTAAATTGGGGCCTAGACTTCACTGGCGGTACGCTAATTGAAGTTGGCTTTGAAAAACCTGCGAACCTTGAAAAAATCCGAACCGCTTTAGATGCGAAAGGTTTTGGTGATGCGACAGTACAAAACTTCGGTAGTGCTCGTGAAGTAATGGTTCGTCTTCGTCCACGTGACGACGTTTCTGGTGAAACGCTGGGCAACCAAATCATTGGTGCTATCAAAGATGGTACTGGCGAAAGCGTAGAAATGCGTCGTATTGAATTCGTAGGTCCTAACGTTGGTGATGAGCTAACAGAAGCTGGCGGTCTAGCGATCCTCGTGTCGCTGATCTGTATCCTGCTTTATGTCTCGATGCGATTTGAATGGCGTCTAGCGGCTGGTGCGGTTATGGCATTGGCTCACGATATCATTATCACGTTAGGTGTTTTCTCATTCCTACAAATAGAAGTTGACCTAACCATCGTCGCAGCACTATTAACGGTAGTCGGTTACTCGCTCAACGATACCATCGTTGTGTTTGACCGTATCCGTGAAAACTTCCGCAAGATGCGTAAAGGTGAGCCAGCCGATATCATGGACGCTTCAATCACCCAAACGTTGAGCCGTACGTTGATTACCTCGGGTACAACATTGTTCGTGGTAATTGCACTGTTCATGCAGGGTGGTGCGATGATTCACGGCTTCGCAACCGCACTTCTACTTGGTATCACTGTAGGTACTTACTCTTCTATCTACGTAGCATCAGCACTAGCGCTAAAACTGGGCATCCAGAAAGAGCACTTGATGCCACCTCAAGTAGAAAAAGAAGGCGCAGAGTTCGACGAAATGCCATAAGGCAGGTTGAGAATCGAAAACAAAAACCGCTGAGCAATCAGCGGTTTTTTTTGTATCTGAATCGAGCCGTATGCTTGCAGAACCTCACAGTATGGAGAGCCTTACATTACAGCTAAGTAGATACGGTTCAGTAGATACAAAAAAGCCCCGCTCATTGAGTGGGGCTTTCTAAAGTCATCAGCGTGACGGGCTAAATATGACTTTCAAATCTTACTTAAGGATCGCGCTGTTACCGTTTTCGCGGATGTGCTTAAGGATAGATTTTACGCCACGAGCGCTTGAAGCAACAATGTTACCAGACTTCATGTACTCAGTGCCGCCAGCAAAGTCAGTTAGGATTGAGCCAGCTTCACGAGCAATAAGCTCACCTGCTGCCATATCCCAAGGTTTTAGACCTAGCTCGAAGTAACCATCAACACGGCCAGCAGCCACGTAACATAGGTCAAGAGCAGCAGAGCCGCTACGACGGAAATCAGCACATTCAGTGAATAGCGCACCAACGATCTTGATGTAAGACTCAGCGTGTTGTTTCTGTTTGAATGGGAAACCAGTAGCTAGAACAGTACCTTGAAGGTCTTTTAGTTGAGCAACACGGATACGCGCACTGTTTAGTTGAGCGCCTGCACCACGTTGTGCAGTGAATAGCTCGTTTTGCATTGGATCGTAAACACAAGCAACTTCAGTTTTGCCTTTGATACGAACAGCGATAGAAACCGCGAAGTGTGGGTAACCTTTTACAAAGTTAGTGGTGCCATCCAGTGGGTCGATGATCCATTGTACGTCTTTATCTTTACCTTCGATAAGACCTTGTTCTTCAGCAACGATACAGTGCTCAGGGTAAGACTGCTTGATAGTATCGATGATGATGTATTCTGCTTCTTTATCTACATTAGTGACAAAGTCATTAGTGCCTTTAAGAGTAGATTCTACTTTATCAGTGTTTTCTAATGATTTAGCAATATGATTGCCTGCCTTTCGCGCAGCGCGAATAGCAATGTTTAGCATTGGATGCATACGAATTTCCCAACGGATGTTAAAGAACAAATGAAAGCGGCGGCGAGTATACCAGAGATCAGTAAAAAGGGAAGTGGTTATTTTTTGTTCTAAAGTCAGTGGTTTTATTGTATTTAGCTTGAGGCGAACGAGAACAATGACCAAGAATGAGAAGAGAGGCCTGCTTCGTCCTAGGGTGTGTTAAAAAACTATGGTAACATTCTGCGGTTTTAATTTAGGTAGCAAACACAGATGTTGGATCAAGTAAAAATTGTACTCGTAGGTACCTCTCATTCAGGCAATATTGGCTCAGCAGCTCGAGCTATGAAAGTGATGGGTTTAAGCCAACTAGTATTAGTCGATCCACAATGTGAAGTGGATGAACAAACTCTTGCTTTGGCTGCGGGGGCTGGTGATATTGCTCAAAATGCAAAGGTTGTCAGTACACTAGAAGAAGCGGTTGAAGATTGCAGCCTTGTGGTGGGCTCCAGTGCTCGCTCTCGTACATTAGAATGGCCAATGCTTGAGCCACGTGAATGTGGTGAGAAATTTGCGGTTGAGGGTAGAAAACATCCTGTCGCGCTCGTGTTTGGTCGTGAAAGAACTGGTCTAACAAACGAAGAGCTGCAAAGGTGTCACTACCATGTTTGCATTCCTGCTAACCCTGAATATAGCTCGCTTAACCTAGCGATGGCTGTACAAACTCTGAGTTACGAAGTACGAGTTGCGCATTTGGACTTAGAGCAAAGCCAGTTTGCCCCAAATGAGCCGGAAGAGTACCCACGTCATAGAGAGCTCGAAATGTTCTTCGAGCATCTTGAAAAGGTGATGGTTGAGACCCAGTTTATCAATAAAGAGCAACCAGGGCAGGTGATGAATAAATTGCGTCGCTTGTTCTCTCGTGCTCGGCCAGAAACCCAGGAGCTCAATATTCTACGCGGCATTTTGACCTCGATAGAAAAAAAGCTCTGAGTAAAGAATAACCACTTTAGGTGTAAGGATGAATACCTGAGTAAAATGGTCAAATAAATACTTGACCAAATTACTCAGGTATGGAAAAATCTTAACCATTACAAACCATGTGGATACGGTGTGGTATGAAACTTACATCTAAAGGAAGATATGCGGTGACAGCCATGCTGGATGTGGCACTGCATTCGCAACAAAACCCTGTACCTCTTGCTGACATCTCAGAGCGTCAGGGGATCTCGCTCTCTTACTTAGAGCAGCTATTTTCAAAATTGCGTAAAGCAGGTCTCGTTGCCAGCGTTCGTGGTCCTGGTGGTGGTTACCGACTTGGTGCCGACGCACACAGTATCGCTATTGGTACCGTGATTGCAGCCGTTGATGAGTCAGTCGATGCAACCAAATGCCAGGGCAAAGGAGATTGCCAAGGCGGAACACGTTGCCTTACTCACACGCTATGGCGCGACTTAAGCTCTCGCATTAGTGACTTCTTGAATAACATCACTCTTGGTGAGTTGATGACAGACAATGAAGTCCTCGAAATTTCTGATCGTCAGGACATTGATCTGGCGGTAACCCATGGGCTATCAAACAAAAATACAACCGCCGCGCCCATCGGTGTAAACGTCCGCTCTTAGCGGTCAGCTTTTTACATTGGAGTAGAGAATGAAACTGCCGATTTATCTTGATTATTCCGCTACATGTCCAGTTGATCCACGTGTTGCTGAAAAAATGGTTCAGTACATGACAATGGATGGCACATTTGGCAACCCAGCGTCGCGTTCGCACCGTTACGGCTGGCAGGCAGAAGAAGCGGTCGATACTGCTCGTGAGCAAATTGCTGACCTTCTAAATGCAGATCCTCGCGAAATCGTATTTACATCTGGTGCGACAGAATCAGACAACCTTGCTATTAAAGGTGCAGCGCACTTTTACTCGAAGAAAGGCAAGCACGTAATCACTTGTAAAACAGAGCACAAAGCCGTTCTTGACCCATGTCGTCAACTTGAGCGTGAAGGCTTTGAAGTGACTTACCTTGAGCCAGAATCAAATGGCTTGATCGATCTAGAGAAGCTTAAAGCGGCAATGCGTGATGACACTGTGCTTGTGTCTATTATGCACGTAAACAACGAGATTGGTGTGGTTCAAGACATTACTGCGATCGGCGAATTGTGTCGTGAGCGTAAAATTGTTTTCCACGTGGATGCAGCGCAATCTGCAGGTAAATTACCAATCGACGTTCAAGAGATGAAAGTTGACCTAATTTCGCTTTCTGCTCACAAAGTTTATGGCCCTAAAGGCATCGGTGCACTTTACGTTCGTCGTAAGCCTCGTATTCGTCTTGAAGCGCAAATGCACGGTGGCGGCCATGAGCGTGGTTTCCGCTCTGGTACACTTCCTACCCACCAAATCGTTGGTATGGGTGAAGCATTCCGCATTGCAAAAGAAGACATGCAAAAAGATTACGATCACGCTTTAGCGCTTCGTAACCGTCTTTTTGATGGCGTGAAAGACTTAGAAGCAGTGACGGTAAACGGTGACCTTGAGCAACGTGTACCACACAACCTAAACATCAGCTTCGCATTCGTAGAAGGTGAATCACTACTAATGTCGCTTAAAGATCTAGCGGTATCTTCTGGTAGTGCTTGTACGTCTGCAAGTCTTGAGCCTTCTTACGTTCTTCGTGCCCTAGGCATGGATGATGAATTGGCTCACAGCTCGGTTCGTTTCTCGTTTGGTCGTTTCACGACTGAAGAAGAAATTGATTACGCAATTGAACAAATCCGCGTTGCAGTGACTAAGCTACGCGACATGTCTCCTCTATGGGATATGTACAAAGAAGGGATTGATTTGAGCACTGTTGAATGGGCTCACCATTAATCTCAGGGATTGAAATAGAGGATTCGAGGTAATTTATCATGGCATACAGCGAAAAAGTAATTGATCACTACGAGAACCCACGTAACGTTGGTTCATTCGATAAAGAAGACCCATCAGTAGGTAGCGGCATGGTTGGCGCTCCAGCTTGTGGTGACGTAATGAAGCTTCAAATCAAAGTGACACCTGAAGGTATCATCGAAGATGCGAAGTTCAAAACATACGGTTGTGGTAGTGCAATCGCATCAAGCTCACTAGTAACTGAGTGGGTAAAAGGCAAGTCAGTTGATGAAGCAGCAGCAATTAAAAACTCTGAAATTGCTGAAGAGCTAGAGCTTCCACCAGTGAAAGTTCACTGTTCAATTCTTGCTGAAGATGCAATCAAAGCAGCGGTTGCAGACTACAAGAAAAAACACCAAGAATAATTATTCCGTAATATAATGGGAGCTTTGACGCTCCCATTCCAATCGAAATTTAGACAGACTAAGGTGCAGTATGGCCATCACAATGACAGAATCAGCGGCAAGTCGCGTAAGAGCATTCCTAGATAACCGAGGCAAAGGTATCGGTTTACGTCTTGGAGTGAAGACGACTGGTTGTTCAGGCATGGCATATGTACTTGAGTTTGTTGATGAGCTTAACGAAGAAGATGAAGTTTTTGAACTCTCTGGAGTGAAAATTATCATCGACAAAAAAAGCTTAGTGTACCTAGACGGTACCGAATTGGATTACGTGAAAGAAGGGTTGAATGAAGGTTTTGAATTCAACAACCCTAACGCGAAAAGTGAATGTGGTTGTGGTGAAAGCTTCAACGTCTAATTGATTGTCCTTCTGGGCAAGCGAGTCCGGAAGGCTTTACTAGGACCCGAACTTAATGAATCACTTTGAATTATTTGGGCTACCAAGTCAGTTTAAGCTGGATGGTAGCCTTCTTTCTTCTCAGTTCCGAGAACTACAAAAACGCTTCCACCCGGATAACTTTGCAACGGGATCTGAACGTGACCGTTTGATGGCGGTGCAAAAGGCAGCGCAAATCAACGATGCCTATCAAGTTCTGAAAAATCCTATCTCCCGTGCCGAGTACATCCTCGCAGAGCAGGGAGTTGAGATCCGAGGTGAACAGCAGACAATGCAAGATCCAATGTTCTTAATGGAGCAAATGGAGCTGCGCGAAGAACTGGAAGAAATTGCTGACAGCACCGATCCTGAATCGGCGCTTTTTGACTTCGATTCTAAGGTCAGCAAAATGTACAAACAGCATCTGGCAAGCGTCGAACAGGAGCTTGATGATGGTCTTTGGGCTGAAGCCGCAGACCGAGTTCGTAAGCTAAAATTCATTGCCAAACTAAAGAACGAAATTGAACTAGTCGAAGATAAACTCCTCGGCTAGTTAGCGTGACAAGGACCTATCATGGCACTACTTCAAATCGCAGAACCGGGCCAAAGCTCGGCACCTCATGAGCATAAGTTAGCAGCGGGTATCGACTTAGGTACTACCAACTCTTTGGTTGCTTCTGTACGTAGCGGCGATGCAACTCCACTTGCGGACGAGCAGGGCCGTACTATTTTACCTTCAGTCGTTAATTACACTGAGGAAACGTTAACGGTTGGCCACGAAGCCAAAGCCAAAGCAGAGCTTGAACCCGAGAACACTATTATCTCTGTAAAACGTTTGATCGGTCGTTCATTAAAGGACATCCAGTCCCGTTACTCTTCACTTCCTTATCGTTTTCGAGAGAGTGAAAATGGTCTTCCGATCCTGCAAACGCCTCAAGGTGACAAAAACCCGATTGAAGTATCTGCGGACATTCTAAAAGCGCTAGGTAAGCGAGCAGAAGAAACGTTAGGTGGTGAGTTAGCGGGTGTTGTGATCACTGTTCCTGCTTACTTTGATGATGCTCAGCGTGCAGGTACGAAAGACGCCGCGAAATTAGCTGGTCTTCATGTTCTCCGTCTGCTTAACGAACCAACCGCCGCGGCAATTGCTTATGGCCTAGACTCAGGCCAAGAAGGTGTGATTGCGGTTTACGATCTAGGTGGCGGTACTTTTGATATCTCTATCCTACGTTTATCGAAAGGCGTATTTGAAGTATTAGCAACAGGTGGCGATTCTGCCTTAGGCGGTGATGACTTTGACCATCTGTTAGCGGATTACCTAATGGAGCAAGCGGGTCTCGAAGCCCCACTTTCTGCTGAAAAAAACCGTACGCTACTGAACATTGCTACTGCGACTAAGATTGCTTTCTCTGAGCAAGACAGCGTTGATGTTGACGTGTTTGGCTGGAAGGACACCGTTACTCGTGAGCAGTTCGAAGATCTGATTCGCCCATTAGTGAAGAAAACACTAATGTCTTGTCGTCGTGCATTAAAAGATGCTGATGTTAATGCAGACGAAGTACTCGAAGTTGTCATGGTTGGTGGTTCAACACGCACATTGCTGGTTCGTGAAATGGTAGGCGAGTTTTTTGGCCGCACACCGCTAACAAGCATTAATCCTGATGAAGTTGTCGCAATCGGCGCGGGTATCCAAGCCGACATTCTAGCGGGTAACAAGCCTGATTCAGAAATGTTACTTCTTGACGTGATCCCACTGTCGCTTGGTATTGAAACCATGGGTGGTTTGGTTGAGAAGATCATCCCTCGCAATACCACGATTCCTGTTGCGCGTGCGCAAGAATTTACCACATTCAAAGATGGCCAAACGGCCATGAGTGTTCATGTGGTACAAGGTGAACGTGAAATGGTTGATGATTGTCGTTCACTGGCTCGTTTCTCATTGAAAGGCATTCCACCGATGGCGGCGGGTGCGGCACATATTCGTGTGACTTACCAAGTTGACGCTGACGGTCTTCTTTCTGTTACGGCAATGGAAAAGAGCACCGGTGTTCAGTCAGAGATTCAAGTAAAACCTTCTTACGGGTTAAGCGATAATGAAGTGGCGGATATGCTGCGTGATTCAATGACTCACGCTAAAGAAGACATGCAAGCTCGTGCGCTAGCTGAGCAGCGTGTTGAGGCCGACCGTGTGATAGAAGGCTTGATTGCAGCCATGCAAGCTGATGGTGACGAACTACTATCAGAACAAGAGAAACAAGACCTGATAAAAGCCATCGAAGCCTTGATTGAGCTGCGTAATGGTGATGATGCAGATGCGATTGAGCAAGGCATTAAAGATACCGATAAAGCGAGCCAAGATTTCGCATCGCGCCGTATGGATAAATCGATTCGAGCTGCGCTGTCAGGTCAATCAGTAGACGATATATAAGAGATAAGTAGTTATGCCTAAGATTATTGTATTACCACACGACGATTTGTGCCCAGAAGGCGCAGTGTTGGAAGCAAACACTGGTGAAACCGTTCTGGACGTAGCGCTAAAAAATGGTATCGGTATTGAACATGCGTGTGAAAAATCATGTGCTTGTACCACCTGCCACGTGATCATCCGTGAAGGTTTTGATTCGCTAGAAGAAAGTGAAGAGCTGGAAGACGACATGCTGGATAAAGCGTGGGGTCTAGAGCCTGAATCACGTCTAGGGTGTCAGGCGAAAATTGCGGATGAAGACTTAGTAGTAGAAATTCCTAAGTACACGCTAAACCACGCTTCAGAAGATCACTAAAACTATCTTCCCAATATAGGGAAGAAGCAAAAGGAAGATGAGCAATGAAATGGACAGATTCTCGCGATATCGCGATTGAACTTTGTGACAAGTTTCCAGATGTTGATCCGCAAACGGTGCGTTTTACCGATCTTCATCAATGGATCATGGAGTTAGATGAGTTTGAAGATGACCCAAACCATTGTAACGAAAAGATTCTGGAAGCTGTTATCATGTGCTGGATGGATGAAGCAGACTAAGTCTGTAAAACACAGCCTAGTTAACAATTCTTACTAAAAAAAGCGGACCTTTAGGTCCGTTTTTTTATCCAATTGACATTTTTGCCCTACATAATGCTAACATCCGTGAGTTATTAAAAAGAAGCAGCGTAGGCAACGCTGCTATAAGACAAGGAGAAACCATGTCTACACAGATGTCTGTATTTTTAAGTCAAGAGTCGGCAGCACCACATTGGGGCGAAAAAGCACTGCTTTCATTCGCTGAAAACGGCGCAACCATTCATTTAGGTGAAGGTCACGATCTTGGTGCAATTCAACGTGCAGCTCGTCAGCTAGATGGCCAAGGAATTCGTTCTATTTTTCTTTCCGGTGATAACTGGGATTTAGAGAGCGTTTGGGCTTTCCACCAAGGTTACCGTAACCCAAAAAAACATGGCTCAGTTGAGTGGTCTGCATTGTCTGAAGAAGATCAAGCAGAGCTTCAAGCGCGTATTACTGCGACTGATTTTACCCGCGATATCATCAATAAAACCGCAGAAGAAGTTGCCCCTCGTCAGCTAGCGACAATGGCCGCTGAATTCATCAAATCTGTTGCGCCTAAAGGCACAGTGACAGCTCGTATCGTCAAAGACAAAGACTTGTTGGCAGAAGGTTGGGAAGGCATTTACGCCGTAGGCCGTGGTTCTGAGCGCACTTCTGCGATGCTCCAGCTAGACTACAACCCGACAGGTGACGAGAACGCACCAATATTCGCGTGTCTTGTCGGTAAAGGTATCACCTTTGATTCGGGTGGTTACAGCTTGAAGCCTTCTAACTTCATGAGCGCAATGAAAGCAGACATGGGTGGCTCAGGCACCATCACCGGTGGTCTTGCACTGGCGATTCTTCGTGGTTTGAACAAGCGTGTAAAACTGATCCTTTGTTGTGCAGAGAACATGGTTTCTGGTCGCGCACTCAAGCTTGGCGACATCATCACCTACAAAAACGGTAAAACCGTTGAAATCATGAACACCGATGCAGAAGGTCGTTTAGTGCTTGCTGATGGCCTTATCTACGCTAGTGAGCAAAAACCTGAGTTAATCATTGATTGTGCAACACTAACAGGTGCGGCGAAGAATGCGTTGGGTAATGATTACCACGCACTAATGAGTTTCGATGACGAGTTATCGCATCAAGCGCTCACTGCGGCAAACCAAGAAAAAGAAGGTTTATGGCCGCTACCACTTGCTGACTTCCACCGTGGAATGCTGCCGTCAAACTTTGCTGACCTATCGAATATCAGTTCTGGCGATTACTCTCCGGGTGCAAGCACAGCAGCAGCATTCTTGTCTTACTTCGTAGAAGACTACAAAAAAGGCTGGTTGCACTTCGACTGTGCGGGTACATACCGTAAAGCCGCGTCTGATAAATGGGCTGCGGGAGCTACGGGTATGGGCGTTCGTACACTTGCTCGTTTCCTCAATGAGCAAGCTGGTAAATAAGATTGATTTCAGCACTCCTTGTTTGAGTGCTGCTCTTACCCAGTAAGTCACTTTAAAAACACAACTATTATTACAAGTACAGAAAGGAAATTTTATGGCTCTAGAAAGAACATTTTCAATCATTAAGCCGGATGCGGTAGAGCGAAACCTGATTGGTGAAATCTATAACCGTATTGAAAAGGCTGGCCTACGTATTGTCGCTGCTAAAATGGTTCACCTGACTGAAGATCAGGCAAGCGGTTTTTATGCAGAGCATGAAGGCAAAGAGTTTTTCCCTCCACTAAAAGAGTTCATGACATCTGGTCCTATTATGGTTCAGGTACTGGAAGGTGAAAATGCGATTGCACGTTACCGTGAGCTGATGGGTAAAACTAACCCAGAGGAAGCGGCATGCGGCACTTTGCGTGCTGATTACGCACTTAGCATGCGTCACAATTCAGTTCATGGTTCCGATAGCCCTGAATCTGCAGCGCGTGAAATTGAGTTTTTCTTCCCTGAGTCAGAGGTTTTCTCTCGCTAATTAGGCGTGATACTTCACTTGTTAGTGATGCTCTGATACAGAAAAGCCTCGGAACTTTCCGAGGCTTTTTCATTTCATATACCTAAGTTGAGGGCAATGTTGACTGCATAAGTGATCTCTTACACGCTAACTAGTCTGACTATATAATGGGCTTTAAAGCCCAGTAACGTGAGTTATTTTTAGTCTTTTCCCTTTACGATTTCTACGCTTTTACTTTTGATAGTGTAATAGCCACTTATAGCACAAGGGGTGCTTAAAATTTAATCATTTTGATTTTAATGCCTTAGCAAACTCAGGGTTTTACACCCCTTGTTGTAGCTGCATAAAGGCTGTACAATTCGCGCCCTTATTCTTGTTTCAGTCATTGAGAGGCAACATGACCACTGAAAAAATCAATCTACTCGACTTTGATCGCAAAGGCATGCGTCAGTTTTTCGCAGAAGAACTCGGCGAGAAAGCGTTTCGTGCCGATCAGGTTATGAAGTGGATCTACCATTTCGGTGTAGATGACTTCGAAAAAATGACAAACATTAACAAGAAGCTGCGCGAAAAGCTTTTACACAAGTGCGAAATCAAGGCACCAACAGTCGCAGAAGCTCAGCACTCTTCTGATGGTACAATCAAGTGGGCGATGAACGTTGGTGATCAGGATGTGGAGACGGTTTACATTCCAGAAGATGACCGTGCAACGCTTTGTGTGTCTTCTCAAGTAGGTTGTGCGTTGGAATGTAAGTTCTGCTCAACCGCACAGCAAGGCTTTAACCGTAACTTGAAAGTTTCAGAGATCATCGGTCAGGTGTGGCGCGCTGCACGTGAAATTGGTCTTGAGAAAGAAACAGGTCGCCGCCCAATTACTAACGTCGTGATGATGGGGATGGGTGAACCGCTTCTAAACATGAAGAACTTGATCCCGGCATTAGAGCTAATGCTGGACGACCTTGGCTTTGGTTTGTCAAAACGTCGTGTGACTGTATCTACATCAGGTGTGGTTTCTGGTCTTGATCAGATGACAGGCAAAATCGATGTCGCGTTGGCAATTTCCCTTCATGCGCCAAACGATAAGTTGCGTAGTGAAATCATGCCAATTAACGATCGTTGGGATATTCAAGATTTCCTAGCATCAGTTCGTCGTTACATCGCTTCATCGAATGCAAACCGCGGTAAGGTAACGGTTGAGTACGTACTTCTTGATCATGTGAATGATGACATGGACCATGCTCGTGAACTGGCTGAGCTGATGAAAGACACACCATGTAAGATTAACTTGATTCCGTTTAACCCGTATCCAGGTTCACCTTACAAGAAACCAAGTAACTCACGTATTGATCGCTTCCAAAAAACATTGATGCAATATGAGCATACAGTAACGGTTCGTAAGACTCGTGGCGATGACATTGATGCAGCGTGTGGTCAGTTAGTCGGTGATGTGATTGACCGAACTAAACGTACTGCAATGTTAAAAGCGTCGCGCGGTGCTGATACCATTGAAGTAAAAGCGGTATAAACGACCGGAATTCAAAAATAGCCAGAGCCATTTGCTCTGGCTATTTTGTTTATCGATAAGAGCATTTCTGCCAAGATTTATGACGACAACTCTCCAACTCGAGGTTATTTGGGTATAATTTCGAATTCCTTTGTCAAAGTTTGGACAAAAGCTTGAGCTATCTGTTAGTTTGAGTGTAAAGAGTTTTTGTCTTCGTTACACATTCGCTTATCATGATATGTGACATTAACGATGACACCGATAATTCTCAGCATTTTCTCACATACGCTTTGCTGATTTTTGCAAAACGGGTATTCACACTCAAATCGCTGAGAGTTTCTTAAAATTATTATTTTGGTTAACGCGTTTAGGCTAGCTATCTTTTAAAGAGGCTTAAGAACAATAACGAAAATACATAACCACGTTAGCCACTAAAACAGATTAAATACCACCATTATGACAGAACACGAAAATACGAATGAAGTGCCACTTTCTATTGAAGCTGGCACATTACTGAAAAACAAACGCGAATCTCTTGGGATGAGTCAAAAGCAAGTTGCTGATCGCCTGAGGCTTCGCGTTTCTGTTATTGAAGATATTGAAAATAACCGATTTGAGTCTCAACAAGTTGCGACATTTACGCGTGGTTACTTGCGTTCTTACGCGAAGTTCGTGGGCCTTGATGAGAAGATGGTTTTGACTGCGTTAGAGCAGACAGCAGATGTACAGCCGCAAGAGCAAGAAATTGAAATGCAGAGCTTCTCTCGCAAAACAAAAGATGAGAAGCACAATAGCCGTATCATGCTCCTGACTTGGGTTATCGGGTTGGTCATTATTGGTATTTCTGCAGCTTGGTGGTGGCAAAACCAGCAAGAGAATAGCCTAACGAAGGAAGTTACGGATTCAAGTGTTGAAGCGCCGAAGCCCACAGCGCAAGAGTTAGCTGATATCGATTTAATGACGGCTGAGGAGTTAATCGCAAGTACTCCTGAAGAAGTTGTTTCAACAAGTAATGATGTTGTTGAAACGAGTGAAGTACCAGTCGAGCAGGGTAGCGATCCTCTGCTTGCTGAAACTGAAAATACAACAAGCGTAGATTCTGAAGAACCTGTTGCCGTGATTGAAACTGCGGAAGAGGAACAGCCTGCGCCAGTCGTACCTGAAGGCATGACACTTCTTACTATGAAGTTTAAAGCGGACTGTTGGATTCAAGTAAAAGACACCAATGGTAAAACGCTGGTAAGTGGTACTCATAAACCAGGACAAGATGTAGAACTTACCGGAAAAGCGCCGTTTAAAGTGATATTAGGCGCACCGGAAGGGGTTACAATGACATTTGCAAGTGAACCTGTCGACCTTTCTGGGTATACTTCAGGCAAAGTAGCTAGATTCACTCTACCGTTATAAAAAATTATGCAACACGAATCTCCAATTATTCGTCGTAAATCGACGCGTATTTATGTGGGTGATGTGCCAATTGGTGATGGTGCGCCAATTGCCGTACAGTCAATGACTAACACTCGCACGACTGACGTAGAAGCGACAGTCGCTCAAATCCGAGCACTAGAAAAAGTCGGTGCAGATATCGTTCGAGTTTCTGTACCTACTATGGACGCAGCAGAAGCTTTCAAACTGATTAAACAGCAAGTTTCTGTACCATTAGTGGCTGATATTCATTTCGACTATCGTATCGCGCTGAAAGTGGCGGAGTACGGTGTTGACTGTTTACGTATCAACCCAGGTAACATCGGCAATGAAGAGCGCATTCGCGCTGTTGTTGACTGTGCTCGCGATAAAAACATCCCAATCCGTATTGGTGTCAACGGTGGATCTTTGGAAAAAGATTTACAGATGAAATACGGTGAACCAACGCCGGAAGCTTTGGTTGAATCGGCGATGCGTCACGTAGATCATCTCGATCGTCTTAACTTTGACCAATTTAAAGTTAGCGTGAAAGCTTCAGACGTTTTTCTTGCGGTGGATTCATACCGTCTACTAGCAAAGAAAATCGATCAGCCGCTTCACTTGGGTATTACAGAAGCGGGCGGTGCTCGCGCTGGCGCTGTTAAGTCATCTGTTGGCTTAGGTATGCTGTTGTCTGAAGGGATCGGCGATACGCTGCGTATCTCTTTGGCTGCCGATCCAGTTGAAGAAATCAAAGTCGGTTTCGACATTCTTAAATCTCTGCGCATTCGCTCTCGAGGCATCAACTTTATTGCTTGCCCAAGTTGCTCGCGCCAAGAATTTGATGTAATTGGCACGGTGAACGCACTTGAGCAGCGTTTAGAAGACATCATCACGCCAATGGATGTGTCTATCATCGGTTGTGTGGTAAACGGCCCTGGTGAAGCAGAAGTTTCTCACTTAGGTCTAGCTGGTAGTAACAAGAAGAGCGCATTCTACGAAGATGGTAAACGCCAGAAAGAACGCTTTGATAACGATGACCTTGTGAATCAGCTAGAAGCTAAGATCCGTGCGAAAGCAGCCATGATGAATGGCGAAAACCGCATCGAAGTTAAAGTACAAGATTAATCTCAACGAGAATTACGGTAAGTATTGTGGCAAAAACAATTCAAGCAATTCGAGGCATGAACGATTGCCTCCCAACTCAGTCGCCACTGTGGCAAAAACTAGAAAACACAGTGAAAAATGTAATTAGCGCATACGGTTATAACGAAGTGCGCATGCCAATCGTTGAAGAAACAAACCTATTCAGCCGCGCTGTTGGTGAAGAAACAGACGTCGTTTCAAAAGAAATGTACACCTTTGATGACCGTAACGGCGACAGCCTAACACTTCGCCCTGAAGGTACGGCGGGTTGTGTACGTTCATGTATTCAAAATAGCCTTATCAACCGTGATGAACAGCGTCTGTGGTACATGGGGCCTATGTTCCGCCATGAACGTCCGCAGAAAGGTCGTTACCGTCAATTCCACCAGTGTGGTGTTGAGGTGTTTGGTCTAAATGGTCCAGATGTTGATGCAGAGCTTATCATGATGACGGCGCGTCTATGGCGTGAGCTAGGTATCAATGAACATGTTCGTCTTGAGCTGAACTCTATCGGTTCTCAAGAAGACCGCGCAGACTACCGTACTGCACTGGTTGCGTTCCTTGAGCAACATATTGATGTGCTAGACGAAGATTGTAAGCGTCGCATGCACACGAACCCACTGCGTGTTCTGGATACGAAGAACCCTGACGTTCAAGCTATTTTAGGTGATGCACCTCGCCTTTCAGATTACTTAGGTGAAGAATCTAAAGCACACTTCGCAGGTCTATGTGAACTTTTAGACGCCGCAGGTATCGAATACACAGTTAACGAACGTCTAGTTCGTGGTCTGGATTACTACAACCGCACGGTATTTGAATGGATCACTGAAAGCCTAGGTGCTCAAGGCACCGTTTGTGGCGGTGGACGTTACGATGGTCTTGTAGAGCAATTAGGTGGTAAACCAACACCAGCAGTTGGCTTTGCAATGGGCCTAGAGCGTCTTGTTCTGATGCTAGAAACACTAGAACTAACAGACGTTCGTCGCAGTGTGGATGTTTACGTAGTAACAGCAGGCGAAGGCACCATGATGGCAGGAATGAAGCTAGCAGAGCAGCTTCGTGAGTCTATTCCTGGCGTTCGTGTGATGAATCACTTCGGTGGTGGTAACTTCAAGAAACAGTTTAAACGCGCAGACAAAGTTGGTGCTGTTGTAGCATTAGTTCTGGGTGAAAACGAAGTTGCGGATAATACCGTAGTACTGAAAGATTTGGCCGGTGGTGAGCAAGAGACTTACAACCAAGCAGAAGTTGCAGAAAAGATCGCAGCACTGATTTAAGTCTTTTAGTAATCTAACAAAATTACATCCTAGTTCGTAAGCTAAGGCTCCCAAATGTGGAGCCTTTAAACGAAATAGGAACAATGGCATCTAAGCTGCCATTTACATGTTTTAAGAGGACAGGAAGTGGAACTTTACGATACTGAAGAACAACAAGTTGAAGCCATTAAAGACTGGTGGAAGGAAAACGGCAAAGCCGTCATCATCGGTGCGGTTGTTGGCTTAGGTGGTCTATTTGGCTGGCGTTACTACCAGGATTCTGTGATTCAGGCGAGTGAAGCAGCTTCTCAAAGCTACACGACAGCAATGAATGCTTTGCAAGATAAAGGTACTGATGCTCAAGCTGACGTGAAAGCTTTCATTGAGTCAAATGAAGTAAAAGAATATTCAGTATTGGCTGCGCTACAACTTGCTAAAGCACAAGTTGAAGCTCAAGATCTTTCTGCTGCATTAGAGCAATTGAAGTGGGCGCAAAGCAACACTCAAGATGCTGCGCTGTTACCATTGATTAGTTACCGCATTGCGCGCATTGAAACGGAAATGGGTAACTTTGACGCTGCAACGGCTGAACTAAGTAACGTCACTGATGCTGCATGGACAGGTCGTATTGCTGAACTTCGTGGCGATATTGCGATTCGCCAAGGTGACAAAGATGCCGCATATGCTGCTTATACTGAAGCTCAGCAAGCGGCAGACGCAAGCCCGACGCTACAAATGAAATTGGACGATCTGGCGAAATAAGGACCGCATTGGATGAAAAGAGTCTTTAACAAAGCCTTGTTAGGGGCGTTAACAATGGGAATTCTTGCCGGTTGTGCTGGTGAGAAAGATACCATTGTAATGGCGCCGCTACCTCAGGTAGACAGTGAGTTTACAACCAGTAGTGAGTGGAGTACATCGGTTGGCGATGGTGTTGGTCATTACTTTTCAAAGCTATCCCCTGTATTTGCGAATGATACATTGTTCGTGGCAAGTCGCGATGGCTTAGTAAAAGCGCTGGATCCTGAAAACGGTAAACAACGTTGGCAAACGGACCTAGAAGAAGATGTAATTGCTCGTCTCTCTGGTGGTATCACAGCAGCATACGGAAACCTTTACATTGGCTCTGAGAATGGTGAAGTCATCTCTCTTGACCAAGAAACAGGTGAAATTGTTTGGCGTGTAAAAGTTGGTGGTGAGGTACTGGCGAAGCCAGTTGCAGACTCAGGCCTTATTATCATCAATACTAGCCGAGGCATGTTGATTGCCCTTAATGAGAGTACTGGTGAGCAACGCTGGGCATTGAGTACAGAAGTGCCTAACCTAACTTTACGTGGCGACAGTACTCCGACTGCAATTGGCGGCGGTGTATTTTGGGGAACGGCAAATGGCCGACTCGCAGCTGCTATCGTTGAGCGTGGTCAGCTGATTTGGCAACAGCCTGTTGGTACGCCAAAAGGCGCGACAGAAATTGATCGTTTGGTTGATGTTGATTCATCGCCAATTGTGTTAGGCGGTACTCTTTTCACCATTGGATACAATGGTCAACTTATCGCCATTGATTTGCGTTCAGCGAACCCGATTTGGAAGCGTAATTACTCATCTGCAACAGACATTTCTACAGATGGTAGCCGCATCTTTGTGATAACGGAAAAAGATCATGTTGTTGCCGTTGATTCACGAAGTGGGACTGAGTTGTGGGAAAACAGCTTGCTTGAGCACCGACAACTTACAGCGCCAGTTATTGTCGGCAATTATCTCGTTGTCGGTGACACGCTTGGTTACCTTCACTGGATGGATCGTTCAACAGGCGAATTTGTTGCGCAGCAGTTTATCGATGATAGCGGCTTGGCCGTTGGCCCGACGTTATTATCGGATGGTTATGTGATTACAACTCGCAACGGCGATGTAAAGAAACTAACCATTAACGAATAATATCGTGATATAATTCACATTCGGCTCCTGGCTGGTGACAGCTAGGAGCCGTTTTGTTGTTTGAATTTATTAACCCTGACGTGGTTATAGGTAAAAAGCTGGTTTGATTTGGCATCGAGCAAGTCGTTACCTATAACTACAGAAGAAAGATTATTGTAGAGGTTGTTATGGTACCTGTTGTAGCTCTAGTAGGGCGTCCGAACGTAGGTAAATCTACACTATTTAACCGATTGACTCGCACTCGTGACGCGTTGGTTGCGGACTTTCCAGGCCTAACGCGAGACCGTAAGTATGGCCAGGCGAGACTTGGTGAAGAGCACGAATTCATTGTGATTGATACCGGCGGTATTGATGGCACAGAAGAAGGCGTGGAAACAAAGATGGCAGAACAGTCATTAGCCGCGATTGATGAGGCTGATGTTGTATTGTTCCTTGTTGACGGTCGTGCTGGTCTGACACCTTCAGATGCAGCAATTGCTGCGCATCTGCGTAAAATTGAAAAGCCAGCGATGCTGGTGGTAAACAAAATAGATGGTATTGATGCCGATGCAGCGTGTGCTGATTTTTGGCAGCTCGGTGTGGATGATATGTATCAGATTGCGGCCGCTCATGGCCGTGGTGTGACCGCTTTGCTTGAGCGTGCTTTATCTCCATTCTTTGATGATCTATTAACAAGTGAATCTGAAGAAGGTGAAATTGAAGACCTGACTGGATTCGAAGACGAAGAGCCTCTTGTTGAAGATTACACTGAAGAAGACGCAGAAGCTGAATTCAAGCGCCTTCAAGAGCAGCCGATTAAGTTGGCGATCATCGGTCGTCCGAACGTAGGTAAATCGACACTGACTAACCGTATTCTGGGTGAAGAACGTGTAGTTGTATACGATATGCCTGGTACAACGCGTGATTCTATCTACATCCCGATGGAACGTGATGGACGCGAATACGTACTAATTGATACCGCAGGTGTTCGTCGTCGTGGTCGTATCAATGAAACGGTTGAAAAGTTCTCTGTTGTTAAAACGCTGAAAGCGGTAGAAGATGCAAACGTCGTTCTACTGGTGATTGATGCACGTGAAAATATTTCAGACCAAGACCTAAGCTTGCTTGGTTTTGCACTGAATGCTGGCCGCTCAATTGTCATCGCCGTTAACAAGTGGGATGGTCTAGACAGTGACGTGAAAGAAAGCGTGAAGAAAGAACTGGACCGCCGTCTAGGATTCGTCGATTTCGCGCGTATCCACTTTATCTCTGCGCTGCACGGTACTGGCGTTGGTCACTTGTTTGAATCTATCCAAGAAGCATATAACTCGGCGACAACGCGTGTGGGTACGTCAGTACTGACGCGTATCATGAAGATGGCAGTGGATGATCACCAACCGCCAATGGTTCGTGGTCGTCGTATCAAACTCAAATACGCACACGCAGGTGGTTACAACCCACCGATCGTTGTTATCCACGGTAACATGGTTCGTGAATTGCCAGATTCGTATAAACGTTATCTGATGAACTACTTCCGTAAGTCTCTGGAAATTATGGGAACACCGATTCGCATTAACTTCCACAACAGTGATAACCCATACGAGAATCGTACGAATAAGCTTACGCTATCACAAGAGCGTAAACGTAAGCGTATGATGTCGATGGTGAAAAACCGCAATAAATAATGAAATTCGAATACCCAAGTTTCTACTTGGGTATTTTTTTATCAAAAGTAATCGTAAAAATGACTATCACAGCAACAAAGACTCGTTTTTGTCATCAAATATGGCAATTAGAAGCACAAATACAGCTCGTTCAATCTACGGAAGAAGTGACTTACGTTATTACAGATGTCACGCCGTTCCATCCCGTTAGTCACATATGGCCGGATCACCCTGCAGACAAAGGAACGTTGAAGGTGAATGGGGCTGAGCATGACGTGGTAGATTGCCAAGTTGGAGCAGTGGAGCAGGAAAGTGGTGCTCTGTATGTGGGTAGTGACATTCCTGTAAAGCGTGATGCTGAAGGTTGGGTGTTTGTCGTCGTCCATGTTTTATCACGTACGGAATCACTTGCAATTAATGACTTGGTGACATTAGCGGTAGATAAAGACTATCAAAATGCTTTGAGCCGAGGCCACACTGCAGGACACTTAGCGTATTTGGCGTTGAATAAAGTACTAGCGGAAGACTATTGGCGAAAAGACGCAGACCGCAAAGACCCACATGGTTATTATGACTTTAATAGCTATGCGCAAGTTACGAGTTATGTCACTCCAGACAAGTGCCTCGATACGTACCGTTTAGGCAAAACACTCCGTAAAAGAGGATTAAACAGTGCAGATATGCTGAATGACCTCCAGGCGATTGCAGAAAAAGTGAATGGCCAACTGGTTGAATGGCTTCAAAGAGATACGATGATCACCATGGAATGCCACGGCGACAGATTAACGGATTCTCGCTATTGGAAGTGCGATTTAGGAGAAGGTCAATTAGCGGTAATCCCTTGTGGTGGAACGCATGCGAGCCATTTAAATGAGTTTGCTTTTATCCAAGTTAAACTCGTTGAGCTCGACGCTCAAACTATCGAAATGCACACCAATGTAAATGCTGCTTTCTGAATAAGATCTTTTTATTAAATTCTGATTTTGTGTTTAATTAAATCAACTTAAGGATTTTTATTCTGCACTAAATCGGAATGCAGAATATGTAACTTATGCTTTCGGTGTGTGGTTATATAAATATTCTTTTAAGGGGTGATCGCTGATCAAGGAGTAAATATCAGACGATCAGTATAAGATCCTACGTATCAAGTATGGTTAGCGCCTCGTGAAACTTGTTGGGGCGGTGATGAAGATCAACATACTTGTTCGTTATTTTGAGTAGCATGCGTTACTCGAAATTGCTTAGTTTAGAGAGAGGAACGGGATATGCAGCAGAACATTTGCCCGACTTGCAATGTCGAACTGGAATGGACAGGACAATATCATTGCGCACAGTGTGAATCGGATTTTAAAAAAGTAGGTTTTTGCCCTGATTGTGAGGCGGAGCTGGAGAAGCTGCAAGCATGCGGTGCTGCGAGTTACTTTTGTAATGTGTGTAATGAACTCAAATCAAAATCACGTGTCCGATTTGAGTTCCAGAAAATCAGTTAACCAGAGTTTGTATTCAGTTAACGGTAGAGCGAACGTCGCCTTCGGCTAATCGAGTAATCAATACATCTCCCGATTTTACATCTGAAGATTGAGTAATCACTTTACCTTGCTCAGTTTGAGTAATTGAGTAACCTCGTTTCAATGTCGCTAGCGGGCTGACAGTGTCTAACTTCTCTGCAGCAATCGCGAGTTGATGGCGCATAGTCAGTAACTTGCGATCCATTGCATCCATGAGCTTTTGCTCAACACGTTCTAGCTTCGACTTCTGCTCGCTAAGGCGTGTTACAGGAGAGTTCAATTGCAGCCGATAATGTTGACGCTCGATTCGCTGTTGACGCAAGGCAATAAAACGACTCATCGCTCGCTGTAAGCGCATGTCCAACTCATCTAACTGTTGCGTCTGACGTTGCAAGCGATAGCTTGGGTGCTGTCTCTCTAGACGGTGCATTAATTGCGCAGATTGCTGCTTTTGTTGTGCTAGGTAGTAACGCATCGCGCTCGCTAACTTATGCTGGCGGGTAACTAAAGCTTGATCTTTGTGGCTGTTATCACGGCTTACTAGCTCAGCGGCTGCTGATGGAGTAGGCGCGCGTACGTCGGCGACAAAATCAGCTATTGTCACGTCGACTTCATGTCCAACGGCGCTAATAATAGGAATTTGGCTTGCTGCAATCGTGCGAGCTAATATCTCGTTGTTAAAGCACCATAAGTCTTCTAATGAACCACCACCTCGGCCCACAATTAGCACATCACATTCATCACGGCTGTTAGCTCGACCAATGGCTTGTGCAATTTGAATGGCTGCGTCCTCACCTTGTACTACTGTCGGATAAATCACAACGGGTAGGGAAGGATCACGACGTTTCAATACGTCTAAGATATCGTAAAGCGCGGCACCAGTTTTCGATGTGATGACGCCAACACGTTTTGGGTGTTCAGGCAAAGGTTGCTTATTGGTTTGAGCGAACAACCCTTCTGCGGCAAGCTTCATTTTCAGCTCTTCAAACTCTTGCTGAAGACGGCCGTCACCTTCCGGTTGCATGCTTTCGATGATCAATTGGTAGTCACCGCGAGGCTCATAAAGAGAAAGACGAGCTTTTACTAGGACTTGATTACCGTTAGCGGGCTTGAAAGTAACGCGGCGATTGTTACCACGAAACATGGCACATTTAACTTGAGCGCGAGAGTCTTTAAGAGTGAGGTACCAGTGACCAGAGACTGGAGCTGAAAAGTTGGATATCTCTCCGACGAGCCAAACGATCCCCATTTCGTTTTCAAGGAGTAAACGAACTTCTGCGTTGAGACGAGAAACAGTAAAGATGTTTTGATTGGTCTTGGAGAGCACAGCTAATCTCTTAGACGTGAGTATGGAAATTAGCGGCAATATAATACATAGCAAGGGGGTAATTGCAAGAAAAAAATTAAAAAATTTGTGGTCAAGCGATTGCGTTAACCGTATAATCCCTCCGCAATATCTAATCCAAATGTAGCTAGTTGCTAACGCAGGTTACCCTCATTATGCGAAACGATGAGATTGGATTGTTCTTTTTACTCCTCTAATTGTGAGATATTGCAAATGCTAAGAATTGCCAAAGAAGCGCTGACATTCGATGACGTACTACTTGTGCCAGCACACTCCACCGTTCTCCCAAACACAGCTGATCTTCGCACTCAGCTAACTAAGAACATCACCCTAAACATCCCAATGATTTCAGCGTCTATGGACACTGTTACTGAAGCTCGTCTAGCGATCGCGCTAGCGCAAGAGGGTGGCATTGGCTTTATCCACAAGAACATGTCTATTGAGCAGCAGGCAGCCGAAGTTCGTAAAGTTAAGAAGTTCGAAGCTGGTATGGTAACTGACGCGGTTACAGTAAACCCTGACGCGACCATCGCTGATGTTGTTGCACTCACTGAAAAGCATGGTTTTGCAGGTTTCCCTGTTGTCACTGAGAGCAATGAGCTTGTTGGTATTATCACTGGTCGTGACGTTCGTTTTGTGACGGACCTTTCTAAGAAAGTATCTTCAGTAATGACGCCAAAAGAGAAGTTGGCAGCAGTTAAAGAAGGTGCAACACGAGAAGAAGTGCAAGAGAAAATGCACGAAGCTCGCGTAGAGAAAGTATTGGTTGTGAATGATGAGTTCCAACTAACCGGTATGATTACTGCGAAAGACTTCCACAAAGCAGAACGTAAACCAAACGCATGTAAAGATGAGCGTGGTCGCCTACGTGTTGGCGCAGCAGTTGGTGCTGGTGCTGGTAACGAAGAGCGAGTTGCTGCACTAGTTGAAGCTGGCGTTGACGTTCTACTTATCGACTCTTCACACGGTCATTCTGAAGGTGTTCTAAGCCGCATTCGTGAAACACGTGCAGCTTACCCAGATCTAGACATCATCGGTGGTAACGTAGCAACAGGTGCTGGTGCTAAAGCACTAATCGAAGCTGGCGTAAGCGCAGTGAAAGTTGGTATCGGCCCTGGTTCTATCTGTACAACTCGTATTGTAACGGGTGTGGGGGTCCCACAAATCACTGCAATCGCAGATGCGGCAGAAGTTGCTAATGATTATGGTATTCCAGTTATCGCTGACGGTGGTATCCGTTTCTCAGGTGATATCTGTAAAGCAATCGTAGCGGGCGCATCATGTGTGATGGTTGGTTCTATGTTTGCAGGTACTGAAGAAGCGCCAGGTGAAGTGATTCTATACAACGGCCGTTCTTACAAGTCTTACCGTGGCATGGGTTCTCTTGGTGCAATGTCTCAAGGTTCTTCTGACCGTTACTTCCAGTCTGACAACGCAGCGGACAAGCTAGTACCAGAAGGTATCGAAGGTCGTATCGCATACAAAGGCCGTCTAAAAGAGATCGTACACCAACAAATGGGTGGTCTACGTTCAAGCATGGGTCTAACTGGTTCTGCAACTATCGAAGATATGCGTACGAAAGCTGAATTTGTACGTATCTCTGGTGCTGGTATGCAAGAGTCTCATGTACACGATGTTCAAATTACTAAGGAAGCACCGAACTACCGTCTAGGGAACTAATTACCTAACGGAAACGTTTGCTTTTTCCTTGAAGCATTAAGAAGAGGCGAGTACACTCGCCTCGGTTTTAATCACTTAGCCTTAAAAAGACTGCTCAAAATGACTAAAAATATCCATGACCAACGTATTCTGATCTTGGACTTCGGTTCTCAGTACACTCAATTAGTAGCACGCCGCGTACGTGAAATCGGCGTTTACTGTGAACTATGGAGCTGGGATGTAGAAGAAGCGGATATTCGCGAATTCAACCCAGATGGCATTATCCTATCTGGTGGTCCAGAAAGCGTAACGGAAGAGAGCTCTCCACGCGCGCCTCAATATGTATTTGACTCTGGTGTTCCTTTACTTGGCGTATGTTACGGCATGCAAACTATGGCGGAACAACTAGGTGGCAAAGTAGCAGGCTCTAACGAACGTGAGTTTGGCTACGCTCAGGTTAAAGTTTCTGGTGAATGTGCCTTATTTAAAGATCTTGAAGCAACTCAAGACGTTTGGATGAGCCACGGCGACAAAGTAGTAGAGATCCCAGCCGATTTCGTAAAAGTTGGTGAGACAGACACTTGTCCTTATGCTGCGATGGCGAACGAAGAGAAGAAATACTACGGCGTTCAGTTCCACCCAGAAGTGACACACACAAAAGGTGGCCTACAAATGCTTGAGAACTTTGTTCTTGGCGTATGTGGCTGTGAGCGTCTATGGACATCGGAATCTATCATCGAAGATGCGGTTGCTCGCATTAAAGAGCAAGTGGGTGACGACGAAGTTATCCTAGGCTTATCTGGTGGTGTGGATTCATCGGTAGTTGCAATGCTGGTGCACCGCGCAATTGGCGACAAGCTAACGTGTGTATTTGTCGATAACGGTCTACTTCGTTTAAACGAAGGCCAACAAGTGATGGATATGTTTGGCGATAAGTTCGGCCTAAACATCATCAAAGTTGATGCAGAAGATCGTTTCCTTGAAGCACTGAAAGGCAAGTCTGACCCAGAAGAGAAGCGTAAGACTATCGGTCACGTATTCGTAGATGTATTCGATGAAGAGTCTAAGAAGCTGAAAAACGCGAAATGGCTAGCTCAAGGTACCATCTACCCAGACGTAATCGAGTCTGCGGCATCTAAGACTGGTAAAGCGCACGTGATCAAATCACACCACAATGTGGGCGGTCTACCAGATGAAATGGAAATGGGTCTTGTTGAGCCACTACGTGAGCTGTTCAAAGATGAAGTACGTAAGATTGGTCTAGAGCTAGGCCTGCCTTATAACATGCTTTACCGCCACCCATTCCCAGGTCCAGGTCTAGGTGTTCGTGTTCTTGGTGAAATCAAGAAAGAATACTGTGACTTGCTACGTCGTGCTGATGCTATATTCATTGAAGAGCTTCACGCTGCAGACCTTTATGACAAAGTATCTCAAGCGTTCACGGTATTCCTACCTGTTCGCTCTGTAGGTGTAATGGGTGATGGCCGTAAATACGACTGGGTTGTATCACTGCGTGCAGTTGAAACCATCGACTTTATGACGGCACACTGGGCGCATCTACCATACGACTTCCTAGGTAAGGTATCTAACCGTATTATCAACGAAGTTGATGGCATCTCACGTGTTGTTTACGATATTTCAGGTAAGCCACCAGCGACAATCGAGTGGGAATAATTTTCCTCTAGACTGTTGAGTTTATAAGAACCAGCCTCCGGGCTGGTTTTTTTGTGCTTCAAATTTGTGAATAGGAGACTCAACTTTTTTACAGGGGATATATACATGCGTTAAAATTAAATATATATTCACTTTAATTGTTTGGATATTATAAATGGTATTGCTATGGAACAGGCTGAAGTTACCTCTCTCATTCCCATCCTTATTACTCTTTTCCTCGCGCTGACCACGAGAAATGTCGTTGTTGGTTTGTTCGCCGGTGTGGTTAGTGGTGTCGCCATGCTTGAAGGCACCTTTGTCGAAAAAGGGCCGCTAGAATCGTTTAGTGCATTGATGAAAAGTTACCTGCTTCCGCAACTTACCGATAGCTATAACGCTGGTGTGATTTTATTATTAGTGTTCATCGGTGGTTTTGTTGCTCTTATGGAAAAGTCAGGCGGTGGTGTTGCCTTTGCTAAAAAGGTCACTCAGTGGGTGGCGAGTAAATGCCAAGCTCAGATCTCTGCATGGTTTGGCGGTGTTGTTATCTTCTTCTCAGACCTTGGTACACCCTTGATTGTTGGCCCGGTGTTCCGGCCTTTATTTGATAAGCTAAAAGTATCACGTCAAAAATTAGCTTTTATTATCGATTCCACATCCTCTCCCGTCGCAATCTTGATCCCTTTTATCGGGTGGGGCGTTTACATCATGGGTTTGATTCAAAAGGAGTTTACGGCTCTAAATGTCACGATGAGTGATTGGGATGCTTTCATTGGTGCCATTCCGTACCAGTTTTACGCCTTTCTAGCGATTGCGATTGTACCGATTGTCTCTTTCTTCAAGTTGGACTTCGGCCCGATGGCGAAGGCCGAACGGTTAGCTGAACAAGGTTCCGACTTTGGAAAAGTTCAGGAATCGATGAATGTATTTACGCATAAAAATGCAAAATCCAGTTTTGTCTGGGCGCCTTTGCTCGTTATGCTGGTGGTCCTATGTACCATCCTCGTACCACACGGTTTTCCTTTTCAAAAAGTGGCGGGCTCAACGTTTAGGGCTGCGCTGTCTTCTGCATACTTCTTCGCCGCCTTCACTTTAATTGCGCTGATGGCGTTTTATGGCGTCAGAAAGCTTTCCGATGGTATCCAAGTCTACCTGAAAGGCATGTCAAACATGATGTCGGTTGCGGTTATCTTGGTATTGGCTTGGGCGCTTAGCTCGGTTGGGAAAGAGCTGGGCGCGGCAGCATACATTGCTGAACAAGCTCAAGCGGGTTTCCCTTATTGGCTATTGCCAGCGGTTGCCTTTTTGCTTGCTGGTATTATCTCGTTCGCGACGGGATCGTCGTGGGGAACGTTTGCCATCATGATGCCATTAGTGATCCCAACGGCCGTCGCGATTGATGCTCCATTGTTAGTTTGTATTGGTGCGGTGTTATCTGGTGGCCTGTTTGGCGATCACTGTTCGCCAATCTCTGAAACGACGATTTTGTCGTCGACAGGGGCAGGGTGTGAGCAGTATGAGCACTTCCGTACACAGTTGCCTTACGCATTACTCAATGGAATGATTGCATTAGGGTGTTTCCTTTTAGCTGGAATCAACGCCTCGCCAGTGATTGTGCTTGCCGCTATTGTTGCTCAGTGTGTGGTTTATTTTGTGTTGTCTAAACAAAAATCAACCGCGAAGCTAGACGTGGTTTCGGCAGAACAATAAAGATAGAAATATCATAAAGCGGAGGCTCATTGGGTCTCCGCTTTTCTTTTGAGTCAAGGTAACATTTTTCTTGTGACAAAATGTGTGCGAGGACTTATTTATTCATTTTGTCTCGCAGAATCAACGCACTTAGCTCGGCGTTTTGTATATATGATCCACTATATGTCTAGTTATTCCTTGTATATTGTATTGTTAAAATCCGGAGACTAGACATGTTTGCACTCAAACATCTTCCTCTTGCATTGAGTTGTGTCCTAGCTGCACAAGCGAATGCGAGTATGAATATCCAGCCCGACCCGCAGAATCCAAACGGTTATGTCATTGCTCGTGGTGACGTTCAAGCCGTAGAGCAAAGCAAAACCTCTGACCCTATGTATGCCATTTGGTCACAAGCATTAGAGACGCGCCCGAACTCAGTGGTGGAGGCGATTGTTCCTGGAGCGGCAACCAATCCAGAAAACGTGAAGCGTGTAGAGCGTGTGTTCCCTGAAAGTGAGTGGGACTTCCTGACTCAAATGGCGGCACCTGAATACACTTACACGCGTTTCCTACGTGCAATTGGTAAGTTCCCAGCATTCTGTGGTGAGTATACGGATGGTCGAGATTCGGATGCGATTTGTAAAAAATCGATCGTGACAGCCTTTGCTCACTTTGCGCAGGAAACTGGTGGTCATATTTCGATTGATAACGTATCGGATAACCCTCTTGGATTGGAAGAGTGGCAGCAAGCTTTGGTTCATGTGCGTGAAATGGGCTGGTCAGAAGGTCAAGAAGGTTACACGACAGGTTGTGGTCAGAATGACTGGCAAAATAAGCGTTGGCCATGTGAACCAGGACAAGGTTACTTTGGACGTGGTGCTAAACAGCTTTCTTACCATTTTAACTATGGCGCGTTCTCTGAAGTGATGTTTGATGGTGATGCATCTGTATTGCTAAAAAATCCAGGCTTGGTTGCGGATTCATGGCTGAACTTGGCATCGGCTATCTGGTTCTTCCTCACTCCACAAGCACCGAAACCAGCAATGCTGCATGTGATTGACCGTACTTGGGTGCCTTCACAGCGTGAGCTTGATGCTGGCATTGGTTACGGCTTTGGTACCACCATCAACGTGATCAATGGTGGTATTGAGTGTGGTGAGCAAAACAAGGATAAAGGTCAACCTGTTAACCGTATTCGTTATTGGGAAGGTCTTGCCGCCCATTATCAAATTCCAATTGAAGCTGATGAAACAAACACTTGTTGGCAGCAGACTCCTTACGGCAGTCTGAACCTAAATGGTGCGACAGACGTGCTTTACACCAACTGGGATGGTAACTGGAAATACTACTCAGATCGCCCTGGAGGCCATTCGTTTGAATGTGAGTTGGTTGGTTTCCAAACGGCTTACTCTGCGCTAGTTGCGGGTGATTACGAGAAGTGCGTAACTAACTTCTACCAATCTCATGCGGGGTGGCCTGAAGTTCGTGTGGTTGAAAAACTAGACCCTGTTGATCCGGTCGATCCGCCTGTAGGAGGCGTGGCAGCTTGGGATGCAGGCAAAGTGTACAACACTGGTGATCAAGTCTCTTACCAAGGTGCTGTTTATGAAGCGAAATGGTGGTCACAAGGTAATGAGCCAACGAAAGGAGACCCGTGGAAGCTGGTTTCAGGCACACCTACTGAGCCGCCTACAACAGAACCTGAACCACCGGTGACTGAGCCAGAGCCGCCCGTCACAGAACCTGAGCCGCCAGTGACAGGCAATTTTATTCAGTGGGAGCCGGGTGTAACGCAAGTCGCTAACGGCGATAAAGTGACGTACCAAAACAAATGCTTTGTCGCAAAAAACGGCCCTGGAGTGTGGGAAAGCCCAACGCAGAGCAACTGGTTCTGGGACGAGATTTCTTGCCAGTAATCGAGTGAAAAATAACCTAACCATATATAAAGACTCTGCTTTTTCGCAGGGTCTTTTTTTATATATGTAGTGGTTTATTTATGGAATCTAAGTTTTCAATAACAGCTTTTCTCTTTTGTTCTGGGGCCCATTAAAATTCGCGCGCATTTTTTATCAACATTTTTGAAAAAAGGTATTTGTACATGTCGACAAAACTGGCTAACCCAGCACCGCTAGGTCTAATGGGTTTCGGTATGACCACGATTCTGCTCAATATTCATAATGCAGGATTTTTCCCAATTGACTCTATGATTCTAGCGATGGGCATCTTTTACGGTGGCCTTAGCCAAGTAATCGTTGGCATCATGTGCTTTAAACGCGGTGACACGTTCGGCACAACTGCGTTTACTTCTTACGGTCTATTTTGGCTAACATTGGTTGGTCTAATCGTAATGCCTCACATGGGTCTTCCTGCAAGCCCAGCAAGCTTTATGGGTTGGTACCTAGCGCTTTGGGGCATCTTCACTGGTTTCATGTTCATTGGTTCTCTATGCTACCCAACAGCGAAGCAAGTGGTATTTGGTTCTCTAACTATCCTGTTCTTCTTGCTTGCTGCTCGTGATTTCACTGGTAGCGAAGTGATCGGTGCTATCGCTGGCTTCGAAGGTATCTTCTGTGGCGCAAGTGCAATTTACTTCGCAATGGCGCAAGTACTGAACAACGAATTTGGTCGTGAAGTGTTACCTGTAGGTAAAGCAAAAATCGCTCGTAAAGTTGAAGCTGTCGCTGCTTAATCCTTTACACATAATGCAGAAAAGGGGATTAACCAATGGTTAATCCCCTTTTTTATGCCCTTAAACGGACCACTGCTTTTTCTTGTTTATGCGTTAAGGCTATGTTGATGGTTGTTCAACAGTTTCTGTAGTACTGTTGTCTGCCGTTGGTGCCTTACCCGTTTTACGCTTGTACTTATCTTCCCAGTAATCTGCGCCTTTAATACCTAGCGCTACAGGGTTGAATGTAAAGTCGGTCACACCACGTTTTTGTTGTTCTTCGTAATCGTTCAATGCTTTGAGAGCTGGTTTCGACATAAAGAAGATGATCAAAATACCGACGATGTTAAGCCATGCCATTAGACCTACACCTACATCACCCATCGCCCAAGCTAAGTTGGCGGTTTTCACGGTTCCGTAGAACACGGATGAAATAATGATGACTTTCAGAAAAAACATCAACCCATTTACTTTGAATGTACGACGAATGTAAGCAATGTTCGTTTCTGCAATGTAGTAGTAAGCCAGAATGGTCGTAAACGCAAAGAAGAAAAGTGCGATTGCGATGAATGGTTTACCCACGCCAGGTAGTGCACTTTCGATCGCCATTTGCGTAAATACAGGACCATTCGCACCAATATCAGCCGGTAGGTTTTGAATTAGGAACGTACCTTCAACTGCACCATTTACGTTGTACGCGCCAGTGATAAGAATCATAAACGCGGTTGCTGAACACACAAGTAGTGTATCGATGTAAATAGAGAAAGATTGAACAAGACCTTGCTGAGCTGGGTGATCAACACTCGCTGCAGCTGCTGCGTGAGGACCAGTACCTTGACCTGCTTCGTTGGAGTAAACGCCACGTTTTACACCCCAACCGATTGCCGCACCAACACCTGCCATTGGTGTAAACGCGTCACCAATGATCATGCCGAAAATGCGTGGAACCTCACCAATGTTTAGAAGGATGATGACAAATGCAGTGATGATGTAAGCCAGCGCCATAAATGGCACAACGATTTGGGTAAAGTTCGCAATACGTTTTACGCCACCGAAGATGATGAAGGCCAGAATGACACAGACAACCGTACCAGTGAAAATTTTAGCAAAACTGAAGGTACCAATAGCGGTTTCAATCATGTCACCTGAGCCAAATGCTGCTTCTACTGCGTTACCGATGCTGTTCGATTGAACGCCAGGAAGTAGAACACCACATGCAAAGATGGTTGCGATAGCGAAGATCCAAGCGTACCATTTTTGTCCCATTGCTTTTTCAATGTAGTAAGCAGGACCACCACGGAATTCACCTTCGTCTTCTTCTTTATAGATTTGCGCAAGTGTCGACTCTGCGTATGCGGTTGCAGCGCCAAAGAAGGCAACGACCCACATCCAGAATACGGCGCCTGGTCCACCAAAACCGATAGCGGCAGCAACACCAGCAATGTTACCTGTACCTACACGGCCAGATAGTGAAACGGCAAGTGCCTGAAATGATGATATCCCTTTTGTTGAACTCTTCCCTGAAAGTAATAAGCGCCACATCTCAAAGAAGTGACGAATTTGTACAAAACGCGTCATGATTGAATAGAACAAACCTGCACCGAGGCACAGATAGATCAGTACCGGGCTCCAAATAATTCCATTCAGAAAATCAACTAATGACTGCATGAGTATTTTCCCTGTTAGTTGTGTTTGTGGTTGTTTTTCACACAATACATTACCCTTTATGTAATGCAATTGTTAACTTTTTTGGCTATAAATCCTTTGTAGCGTGATGGTGAACACAGAATGGAGAGTGATTGTTAAAATTTAGTTCTTGTTGCTTATTTGCTCCTTTGAGGTAGAAGATTTGTCTGATGATTAAATATGCAGCACATTGTCATTAAAATGTGCTGCACATTTGATGAGTTAAAAATGCCAAATAATATGCATTTTGTGGAGTAAAGGCCTGTTTGTTTTTTATGCAGATATGTCCTTATGCATAACGGCAAAGGTTAAGCTCTGTGTCATCCATCACTTTCGCTTTTTCACCAGTCATAATGCTCGCTAGTAATTGACCAGAACCACAAGCCATCGTCCAACCCAGAGTGCCGTGTCCGGTGTTAGTGAAAAGGTTATCGTATTTAGTTGCGCCAATAATCGGTGTGCCATCAGGCGTCATTGGTCTAAAGCCACTCCAAAACTCGGCTTGGTTAAAGTCGCCGCAGCGAGGGAAAAGATCACGGATGACCATTTCGATGGTATTTTTTCGTTTTTGCGGAAGGGAGGCATCAAACCCTGCTAATTCTGCGGTGCCCGCTACGCGAATTCTGTCATCAAACCGAGTCATGGCGACTTTATAGGTTTCATCCATCACAGTAGAGCGAGGAGAGAAGTGCTCATCTTCCATTGGGATGGTGAGTGAATAGCCTTTTACTGGATAGACAGGAATCTCAATGTCGATTTGCTTGAGTAGCGCTGTAGAATAGCTGCCAGAGGCAACCACATATTGGTCCGCTTTAAACTGTCCTCGATTCGTTTGGACACCCATGATCTTTTTGCCTACTGTAACCCAATTGCTTACTTCGGTGTCGAACTCGAACCTGACGCCATGGGCCTTAGCTAGCTCTGTTAGTTGTTGGCAAAACTGATAGCAATCGCCTGTTTCGTCATCTGGCAGGTGCAAGCCACCAACCAGCTTATCTTTCACAAGATCCAGTCCAGGTTCTTGTTCAATGCAGCGTTCTACGTCCATCAACTCAAACCGAGTCCCGCTTTGCTCTAGAAGCTGCATATCCTTTTCAATGGCTTGCAGCTGTTGAGGCGTTCGAAATACTTGCAAGGTGCCGAACTGGCGACCTTGATATTCAATGGCATGTTCTTGACGTAATTGTTCCAGACACATACGACTGTGGTTAGCTATCGAAAGCATGCGAGCTTTGTTGACTTGGTAGCGAGACAGGGTGCAGTTGGCCACCATCTTACTTGCCCAACTGATCATATCGGCATTGAGGGTTGGTTTGATTTTGAGTGGAGCATGCTCTTCCATTAACCACTTTATGGCTTTAACAGGAACACCAGGCGCAGCCCAAGGCGAAGAATAGCCGTACGAGATCTGCCCAGCATTGGCGAAACTTGTTTCCATTGCACTGCTTGGTTGACGGTCAATAACAGTAACTTGATAGCCTGCTTGAGATAAATACCAAGCAGAGGTTAAGCCGATGACGCCGCTGCCTAATACGATGACTTCCATTGATGTACTCCACACATTTATCTGAGTGGTTAGTTTCTTTTCTTTACCTTTTGTTAACAATCGATATAAATTACATACAGCGTTTAGAAAAACTATAGGCTCAAGGATGAGAAGTAATTTAATAAGTGGCTTGTGTCTGTTTAGCCAAGTCGCGGAACACAGCAGCTTTACTGGCGCGGCTAAGTTTTTGCACCTCACTACGGGAGCCGTGAGCCAACAAATTATTCATTTGGAAGCGTTATTAGGTTTTACTTTATTTGAACGCCATTCCCGCGGTATTCGTTTAACCGCTAAAGGCACTCAGTTACACCAAGCAACGCAGTTTCACTTTTCTGAGCTGAGCAAACTGCTTGATGAGCTCAAAGTAGAAAAGCACACCAATGAGATCCGCTTAAAATTAACGCCTTCTTTTGCTTTTAAATGGTTAGTCCCAAAGCTGGAAAGTTTTCATCACGAGAACCCGGATATCCAAGTACAAATCTTTGCGGAAGGTGCGTTGGTAAATAGTGAGATAAAAGACTATGACGTCGCAATTGACTATGGTCTTCATCCTTATAGAAATGCTAACGCGGAGCTGATTTTGAATGAGCATCTGCTGCCGGTGATGAGTCCAAAATACCTTGAGGATCATGGTTGGCTAAAAGTGCCTTTTGATGAACAAGAATCCTCAATGTCAGTGAAGAAATGGCAGGAGGCGACGCTACTACACGATGCGATGCCATGGGAAAAAGCGACGCGTGACTATGAGTGGCTATATTGGGCGTCAGCAATGGGATTAGACTTTAAAACCGATATTGGACACTTTTTCAATAGAACGGATATGGCGATGTCTGCGGCGGAAGCAGGAGTTGGGATTGCAATGGCACGAATGGCACTGATTGAGGATGAATTGACGACGGAGCGTTTAGTCTCTCCCTTTCAGCCGGTTCCAGCCAGTGCAGGGTACTACTTGATCATGAACACACGAAGCCAGTCCACAAACAAGTTTCGTACTTGGTTATTACAGCAAGTGGCAAACAAATAGATATAGTACTTGGTGAGTCAGATAGAAAACACCGCCTCGATGACGGCGGTGTTTTATTTGGGATTACTGCCGTTGATAAACCGACTCGCCTCGGCTGATGGTTTCTTCCACGTTTAGGTCTTTTAGCACCTTAGGTTCCACTTTCAATGGATTGTTATCGAGGATGATTAAATCCGCATTTTTGCCCACTTCGATAGAACCTTTATACGACTCCTCAAAGTGTTGGTAAGCCGGCCAAATCGTCATGGCTTGCAGTGCGGTATACGTGTCAACGCGCTGATCTGGCCCCAGTACTTTATCGGTTCTGGTGGTGCGATTGACGGTCGCATCCAATACTCGGAATGAGCTTGGCAGCGCCACAGGTGCGTCATGGTGTGTACTGAATTTTAACCCTGCCTTTCTCACCGCTTGAGTTGGTGAAATGAAATCGGCACGAGGATGGCCGAGTACCGAGTCTACATGCCAGTCACCCCAATAAAAAGTATGCATTGGGAATAGAGAAGGAAAGATGCCTTGCGCAGCTAAGCGATCCACTTGGTCTTGGCGCATGGTTTGGCCGTGAATGAGTACAGGTCGGCGGTCTTGTTTTCCTAGCTTTTCATTTGCTTTGGTCACTGCATTGATAAATTGCTCGATCGCAGCGTCACCATTGGCATGCGTCAGCACCTGCCATTCATTTTTAAAGGCCGTTTCTACGTAATCGTAAGCTTGTTGATCTTCAAAGGTTGGGTAGCCAGCGTAGTCTTTATCTTGTCCATGTGGCGGGTGGAAGTAAGGCTGACTTAGCCATGCCGTTTTACCTTGTGGAGAACCATCAAAGTTCAGCTTTACGCCACCGATGCGGAAATGGTTTGTGTACTCTGGCGTGTTGTATTCCGAGTCCATAAAATCACTGCTCGATACCATATCGGCGTAAGCAACCAAGTCGATCATTAGCTTGTCGTTTTTCGACGCGCGTTTCATCGCTTCATAACCTTCTGATGTTGCTCGTCCTTCTTGAGCCGTGGTATAGCCATATTTCGCGTACATACCTTGCGAGGCTTCTAACATGCGATCTTGAAGTTCAGAATCAATCAACTTATTGAGGTTGAACAGCATTGCAAAGTGCGCGTTTTCTTCTAGGACCCCATTTGGTTCTTGGCTGTTTTCCATTCGGCGGATAATGCCACCTTTTGGATCTTCCGATTCTGATGTGATGCCAGCTAGCTCTAACGCTTTACTGTTCGCGACACTCAAATGCCCCGAAGTATGGATGATTAATACAGGCTTATCTGTGCTGACTTTATCGAGATCCGCTTTGGTAGGGTAGTAATCCAGTTGGGCGTCGTCGTAACCAAAACCTAAAATCCACCCCGTTTTCTCAATGAATAGGCGTTGCGTATTATTGTTCTCGGCATTTTTCAGAGTTTCGATGATTTTCGCAACGTTATCGGCTTCGCCATCAGGAGATGGCAGCACGTTTGCGACCATGGCTTGCAGACCAACACCATACACATGACTGTGCGGATCAACAAAGCCAGGCAACATAGTTTTGCCTTTTAAGTCGACCAACTGTGTTTTACCGAACTTGTGTTCCATCGCTCCATCTTTACTGCCGACATAAATGATTTTCTCGCCTAATGTCGCGACGGCTTCGGCGTACTCTGGTTTATCGCCTGCCATGGTTAGGATGTCGCCACCATAATAAATTTTGTCTGCGGCGGTTACTTTGAGTGGCTCGGCGACGGCTTCTATTTCTTTCGCTTCTTCAGAAAAACACCCCGTTAAAGCAAGCCCAGATAGGGCAATGGGGATCCAGTTTTTGTTCATCGGTCATCTCCATACAGAGTAAGTTTTTTGCCTATTGCTCCCATCTCAATGAGTTTGAGAACTCAATAGGTCAAATTCACTTTAGTTCATATTGAAGGAGGATTATCAACAAGATTAAAGACTTTCAATCAAGCGCAAGTTATACCTATCGATGAATATCAAAAATGTTACCTTTTCCCATTTCATAAACGTTTCTGGACTTGGGCAATGTGACCCATAACGAGGTTCTGTGGTTAAAAAGTCGGCATGATAAGTCCACGATTTATCTCGATGACGCTCAAGGAAGAACATGAAAGACGAAACGCTATCCATCCATTTTGGTTACGAAACTGACCCTACCACTAAATCTGTCGCGACACCGATTTATCAAACGGTCGCGTACGAGTTTGATAACGCGCAGCACGGCGCTGATCTGTTTAACTTGGAAGTGCCGGGGAATATCTACACTCGCATAATGAATCCGACTAACGATGTTCTGGAAAAACGCATGGCGGCGTTAGAAGGCGGCATTGCCGGGTTGGTCGTGAGTGCGGGGAGTGCAGCGATTAACTATGCGATTCTGACCTTAGCGCAAGCGGGCGATAACATCGTTTCTACGCCGCAACTTTATGGCGGTACTTACACCTTGTTTGCGCACATGCTGCCAAATCAGGGGATTCAGGTGAAGTTTGCTAAAGATGACAAGCCAGAAAGCTTGGCCGAGTTAATTGATGAAAATACCAAAGCGGTGTACTGCGAGAGCATTGGTAACCCAGCCGGTAATATCATTGATTTAGAACGCGTAGCGGAGCTTGCTCACGCGCAAGGCGTACCTGTGATTGTGGATAACACCGTCGCGACGCCAGTGCTGTGCAAACCCATCGAGTTCGGTGCGGATATCGTCGTTCACTCTCTCACTAAATACGTTGGTGGGCATGGCACCACATTGGGTGGCGTGATTGTGGATTCCGGTAAATTCCCTTGGGCGCAGCACAAAGACCGCTTTCCCGTTTTCAACCAACCAGAACCTTCTTACCACGGCGTGGTGTATACCGAAGCGTTTGGTGAGGCGGCATTTATCGGGCGCGCGCGTACCGTACCATTGCGTAATACCGGATCGGCATTATCACCGATGAATGCATTTATGCTTATGCAAGGGCTAGAAACGTTACCGCTGCGTATGGAGCGCCATACCGAGAACACTCTCAAAGTGGCTGAGTTCTTGGAACAGAGTGACAAAGTCAGTTGGGTGAGTTATGCCGGATTGCCAAGTTCTGAACACTTCCATCTCGCCGAAAAATACATGAAAGGTAAGCCTTCTGCGATTTTGTCGTTTGGTTTAAAAGACGGCTATGACGCAGGTGTGCGCTTTTATGACGCTCTGAAAATCTTTAAGCGTTTGGTGAACATTGGCGATGCAAAATCATTGGCTTGCCATCCAGCATCGACGACTCATCGTCAGTTGAGCGAAGCAGAACAAAAACAAGCTGGTGTGTCACCAGAGATGATTCGTTTATCTGTAGGTATTGAGCATATTGACGATATTCTAGCCGATTTAGAACAGGCACTAAACGCGTAAACGATTCTGTTTTTAGCTTTTGGTTACCCATAGGCCAGCCTTTAAAAAAGCTGGCCTGTTTTTATTTTATTGTTTAAATATCAAAGGCTTTGGTTCTTTTGGTTTGTGGTATTCCAAAAGCTCATAGAGGGTGAAATTTATTCCCTTGTCACGTTTGGGTTTGTTCCTGATGATGTGTGCAAATCTTATACATTGGAAGGGACTCAAATGTCTTACGTATTTCACCGTCATTGCAATGCCACGCTGCCAATCATCGATAAAGGTGAGGGTGTTTATCTATTCGATAAACAAGGGAAACAGTATCTCGATGCTTGTGGCGGCGCTGCGGTATCAAACCTTGGCCACAGTCATCAAGCCGTTAAAAAAGCCATGTTGGAACAGCTCGAGCGAGTGCCGTTTGCTCATACTGGATTTTTTACTAGTGACAGCGGTGAGCGACTAGCGGAATTGATTTGTCAGTACATGCCTGAGCAGTTCAACCATGTGTATTTAGTCAGTGGCGGGTCAGAAGCGGTGGAGTCGGCACTAAAAATGGCGCGGCAGCATTTTGTGGAATCAGGTAAGCCAGAGAAGAAGCAATTCATCGCGCGTCAGCAAAGTTATCACGGCAATACGTTGGGAGCTCTGGCGGTCGGTGGTAATGAATGGCGACGTGAACCGTTCAAACCCATCTTGCATCCGAGCCATCACATTGCCCCTTGCTATGCTTATCGGTATCAGCAGACTCATGAGTCGGAATTGGATTACTCATTACGAACGGCGAATGAACTTGAGGCAAAAATTCTTGAGTTGGGGGCTGAGAATGTCATGGCTTTTGTCGCCGAGCCTATTGTGGGAGCCACCGCTGGAGCTGTACCTGCGACTCAAGGTTACTTTAAACGTATTCGCGAAATATGCGACCAATACGA
The DNA here is from genome assembly GCF_021728175.1 of Vibrio sp. A1-1. NCBI lineage: Bacteria > Pseudomonadati > Pseudomonadota > Gammaproteobacteria > Vibrionales > Vibrionaceae > Vibrio > Vibrio sp. A1-1. The sequence goes on along the minus strand of NZ_JAKKCL010000017.1, from coordinate 31,344 downwards.
TGTGTTATTGATCTTGGATGAAGTCATGTGTGGCGTTGGGCGCAGTGGCAGTTTTTTTGCGTTTGAGCAAGAAGAGGCAGAGCCCGATCTGGTTTGCATGGCTAAAGGGCTTGGTGCGGGTTATCAACCTATTGGCGCGGTGGTTGCGAATGATCGAGTCTATCAAGCTATTGCTGATGGAAGCGGTTTTTTCCAACACGGTCATACTTTTATGGCGCACCCTGTGGCGTGCGCTGCCGCCGTGGCAACCATTGAAACCATCTTCCAAGATGATTTATTAACAGCGGTGAATCAGCAAAGTGTTTTGCTGCGTAAAGAGCTTACTTCTGCATTGGCCCATTTACCATACATTGGCGACATTCGTGGTAAAGGTTTGTTTTTGGGCATTGAGTTGGTGGCGGATAAAGAAAGCAATGCGCCTCTGAGTAAAGCCACATTGGCAGACAAACGCATCAAACAGCGAGCAATGGAAAATGGCTTAATGTGCTATCCAATGGGCGGAACGATTGATGGCGTTAATGGGCACCATATTTTGCTCGCACCGCCATTCATTATTCAGTCTCATCATATTGATGAACTAGTCGGTAAACTCTCACTGACGTTAAAAGAGGTGGCGGAGACATGGAAGTAGCAAACCAATATTTGCGAGAACCTATCGCTATTATCGTGGCTCCAAACGGCGCAAGAAAAACCAAGCACGATCACGTCAACTTACCCATGACAACAGACGAACTGGTTGCAGAGGCTATCGCTTGTCAAACAGCAGGGGCTGCCATGATCCATTTGCATGCTAGGGACGCTAACGGACGTCATTCACTAGACATCGACGACAACATGGCAATTTACCATGCCGTGAAAGAAGCGGTGGGAGAAAACATGATGGTTCAGCTCACCACAGAGGCGGTGGGCTTGTATTCTCCGGCACAACAGATGGCGTTAGTTAAAGCAGTGAAACCAGAAGCGGCTTCTTTCGCATTGAGGGAATTAATCCCCGATCGATCAAGTGAGAAAGAAGGGCATGCCTTTTTCCATTGGGTGGCTGAAAACAACATCGTGAGCCAAATTATTCTCTACGATGCAACCGACATTGAACGTTATTTCCAACTGCGTGATGCGGGCGTGTTACCTAAAACGCATCAGCATGCATTAGTGGTGTTAGGGCGTTATCACCAAGCTCAACAGTCGTCGCCATGGGATTTACGAGGCTTGAATTTGGCGCGTTTTGTCGAGGAAGAAATTCGATGTGCCATTTGTGCTTTTGGCGCGCGAGAGCAAGACTGTTTAGCGAGTGCGATGTTACTTGGATTCGATGTGAGAGTTGGTTTTGAGAACAACCACTTCGATGTGACAGGCGAGTTAGCAATCAGTAACGCGGCTCAGGTGGAAGCTCTACGCGATGTGGCGCATCGATTTGCGATTCCTTTACACAGTGCGCAAAGTTTGCGTTCAGTTTTGAAGTAAATCTGTTCGCGGCAAGGAAAATAAAGAAGAAAGTAAAAAGGCTCCATCGGAGCCTTTTTGGTATTTGTCGTTAGTTCTCAGTTTGCGCTACAGGTTGACGAGCGGGATATTTGATAAACACCGCGACAACAGCCGCTATCGCTAATGCAAAACAGTAGTAAGAATTAGCAACTACTTCAAGTGGCGATAGGTTGAATACGGAACCTAGCAGCAGTACTTGAGCACCGTAAGGCAATACGCCTTGCACCACGCATGAGAAAATGTCTAACAAGCTTGCTGAGCGGCGAGGAGAGACATTATTCTCTTCCGCCAGTTGGCGAGCAACGCTGCCCGAGACAATGATGGCGACCGTATTGTTCGCCGTACAGCCATTGACCATCGACACCAAGCCTGCGATACCTAGCTCACTCGCGCGGCTGTTGGCATGCTTAGAGTGGCTAGAGCCAAACGCGTGGATAAGGCTGCTAACGAAATTGGTTAGGAAAGCAAGACCGCCTTGACGACGCATCAGTTCACTCAAACCACCAATTAGCATGGACAACAAGAAGATCTCTTGCATGTTACCAAAGCCTTTATAAACGTCTTGGGCTAGATTAGTCAGTCCGTAATTGTCAATCGATGCCAAGCTCACGCCGCCAGCCAAAAGGATACCAATCGACAGAACCACAAACACATTCACACCAGATACCGCTAAGATCAAAATAGTGATGTACGGCAAGACTTTCAGCCACTCAATATCGCCAGTTGCAGGCACTTGAGTCGCTGTACTGTTGAAAGCGAACACTGCAATCGCGATCAACGCCGCAGGCAAAGCAATACGAATGTTCTCTTTAAACTTGTCTTTCATCTCACAACCTTGAGAGCGTGTCGCCGCGATGGTGGTGTCAGAGATGATAGAAAGGTTATCACCAAACATAGCGCCGCTCAGCACAACGCCTGCGGTTAACGGTAAGCTCATTCCTGCTGATTCAGCAATCCCCAACGCTACGGGGGCAACGGCTGCGATGGTACCCATCGAAGTGCCCATCGCTGTTGCGATAAAAGCAGAAATCAGAAAAATGCCCGGCAAAATCATGCTGGTTGGAATTGCGGATAAACCAAGGTTCACCGTTGCATCAACACCGCCAGAGGCTTTTGCTACCGCAGCAAAAGCACCAGCAAGCAGATAGATCATACACATTGCGATGATGTCTGGGTGGCCAACACCACGCATGAAGTGTTCGATTGAGCGGTTAAGTTTCTCTTTACTTAAAAGAAACGCAATGATGATGGCTGGTAATACCGCGATGGGTGCAGGCAGCTGGTAGAAGGCAAATTCAACGCCTTGCAAAGATAAGTAAGTGCCTACGCCAATAAACAGCGCAAGGAATACAATCAATGGGATCAGTGCGACCGCAGAAGGTGCAACTGTTTTAGTTGTTTGTTGGGAACCGGACATGTAAACGACAATGTTAATAATAAGAGAGAAGAGCAGACTAATATCACATTTACGCATTGTCAACGTCTAGACGTCTAAATGGCTGTTTAAATTTTGCACGTAAAGAAAAAGATAAAAGCTCGTATTACGTATCTCACTGATACCACGAGCTTTAGTTATGCACTAATGAAGGGACTGTCGTTATTGCATTGATTTGGCTTTTTTGCGTTTAACAATACCTAAAACCATCCACGTAAATAAGACAGCAGCAAATGCCCATACCAGATATTTGTATTCGGTGTACAGGTTGGTCAACACGCTTAAATGTTCAAATGCAAAGTGAGTTAACAAGCTGAATACCAATACCCAAACCGTCGCCGCGAGGGCGTTACCGAGCAAAAACTCTCTACGTGGCATTTTCGCGATACCGCATGCAAGAGGCATAAATTGCTTCATTCCTTCAATAAAGCGACTGACGACCAAGCACGTAGGGCCGTATTTCTGGATAGTCAGTTGAAGTGTTTGCATCTTCGGGCCAGAGATATAGCCTTTTTTATCCAACCAGCCTTCAAAGTAATAACCGATTAGGTAACCACAGGTATTCCCAAAAAAGCAGCTTAGCCACGATACCATCATAACCATACTTAGGTTCATGACTTGTTCTGAAGAGAGCAAAGATGCCGCGATCATCAGCGATTGACCAGGCATCGGTACACCTATCCCTTCTAGAAATATACTGACAATCAGCGCCAAGTAGCCGTATTGCTCGAGCAAAGGCTTCATTGACATGAGAAGTTCGTTAATGTGTTCCAAAAGCTTTCCCCTAATAAAAGCGGAACGAAGTTGGAGTGATACTCCGAATGTCCTACTGGGTCAATTCTTGTTTCTCACCGCTGAGAAAAACTGACATGCCTCTGATTATTGTGCGGAATCAATCTGCTGCTTGTTTTATTCGCCGCCACGCTCCCGTGTGGCGGCGAATAAGGCACACCATTATGACTCTTTAGCTTTAGTAAATGCGCCATACAAATCAAGACGTCGGTGACGTAAGTTGGTTACTGAACCCTCGGTATTAAGTTGCTTCAACTTAGTCAAATCAACATCGGCGAAGATCATCATTTCGGTGTTGGCGCTTGCTTCTGTCAAGGTCGCATCGTGCGGGAAGTAGATATCCGACGGTGAGAATACGGCAGATTGTGCGTACTGGATGTCCACGTTATCAACACGAGGTAAGTTACCAACACTGCCACCAATTGCAACATAGCATTCGTTTTCAATGGCACGCGATTGGGAACAAATTCGTACTCGTTGATAGCCATTTTTTGTGTCCGTCCAGAAAGGAACGAATACAATTTGTGCGCCTTGTTCTGCTAACATTCTTCCCAATTCAGGGAATTCGCTGTCATAACAAATCAGTATGCCGACTTTGCCCGCATCGGTTTCGAAAACTTGAACATTGTCACCACCGTCGATCACCCAGTCTCTTTGTTCATGAGGCGTGATGTGGATTTTATATTGAGCGTTAATTTCACCATCTCGTTGCAGCAAGTAGGCCACATTATACAGTTTGCCATCTTCGATAACGGGCATACTGCCTGCAATAATGTTGATGTTGTAGGTGACTGCCATCTGCGAGAAACGGTTTTTGATCTCTTCCGTAAAGCTAGCCAAAAAGCGGATTGCTTCAACGGAATTTTTGTCGTTTTGCAAGCCCATCAGCGGTGCGTTAAAGAACTCAGGGAATAGGGCGAAATCGGCCTTGTAATTCGCAAGAGAAGAAATGAAGAACTCAGCTTGATCGAGCAAATCCTCCAGATCATTCATCGCGCGCATTTGCCACTGTACAACACCAATTCGAATCAGAGTCTTTTCTACATCGTGTACGGATTGAATATCCTCTTCGTAGAAAAAGTTATCCCACTCCAGCAGTGTCGCGTAACCTTTAGAAGCGCTATCCTCTGGTAAGTAGCCGCGCATGATTCGTTTTACATCGAAGTCGTTAGCAAGCTGAAAAGACAAAATAGGGTCATGAAGCTCACGGCGTTTTACTTTGTCGATGTACTCTGCAACGCTCAGTTCATCTGCGTATCGGTGGTAATTAGGAATGCGGCCACCGGCTAAAATGGCTTTGAAGTTCTTACTCCGGCAAAGCTCTTTACGCGCATCATACAAACGTCGACCCAAACGTAGCCCTCGATAGTCCGGGTGGACAAATACATCGAGACCATACATTGCATCACCGGTTACTTGATTCTGTATGACGTTGTTTTCGGTAATGATGTCGGTATATAGGTGAGGAAGAGAAAAGCGGTTGTAGTCCACTTTAATGGTTAATGCTGCACCGACTATTTTGCCGTTATCTTCAATACAGATTTGGCCATCAGGAAACTGATGAATGAGATCCATAATAGTCAGCCGTGGCCATGAGCCGCCAACATCAGGAAACACTAAGTCCATTAGTTCTGCAAGCTCAGGGTAATCCGTTGGCTCAATGGTACGTAATGAGAGTTTGGGCGAATTGCTGTCCATATCTTTCAATCCATTTATCCTTTTGAAACAGTGTTAATGAGAATGCCACAATTTGGAGCAGACAGATACTGAAGTCTTTGAGTTGTTTGGGTTACCAAAAGCATATCAAGAAAACAATATTAGCTTAGTTTGCTCTTCAACCATTCGTAAAACGCCGCCACTTTCTTAGCCGATAGGCGATAATTTGGGATCATCACGTAATAACCATAACCACTCTGTAAAGATAGGTTAAGAATACGTTGGATATCCCCTCTTAAAATAGAATTCTGCGCCATAAAATCAGGAAGTAAGGCGAGTCCTTTTCCCATTTTGACGGCTTCGTAAGCTAGGTAAAAATGTTCAAAGCCTACAGAGTGATAGGTAACGGTTGATTCTACTGCATGCGCAGCCTTAAATTGCTCCCACAACTGAGGACGAGTGATTTGAGGTATCAGCGGATAGTCGCTAACAGCGTGCACATTCTTGAGTGCAGGAGCGTTAGTACAACCGACCAATAGTAGAATTTCTTCGCATAGTAAGTGGCTGTATTCATAATGCGTGGACAATGGAAGACAACGAATATGCAAGTCGCTTTCACCGCTTGAACCTTTTACGTTCCCATCTCCGGTACAGATTCTTACACGGATATTGGGATGTCGCTGGTGGAAGTCATCAATATGAGGTACCAACCAAAGGCTAGCGAAAGAAGGAGTAACATCCACGGTGAGCAATTCTTGCTTTGAATCTGATTGTATTAAGTTGGCGGTTGCATTCTGAATAAGTTCTAGTGCTTCTGTGACTTGCGGTAGGTAGCGTTTTCCTTCCTCAGTTAACTCAATACCATTCGAGCCTCTTTGTATTAAAGGTAAACCCACTAGTTGTTCAAGCGCGGCAATTTGTTTGCTTACTGCACTTTGTGTAATGCATAGGGCATCCGCCGCTTTTGAGAAGCTGAGGTAATTTGCAACCGCGACAAACGTCCTTAATGCTCGGATAGAAGGGTACTCACTGCCTTTTAACATACTTCAGTCCCATGGAGATAGCCTATTCACAGAGTAGGAGATTTACCTATTGAAGCAAAGAGAGAAAAAGCCGATGTGTGATTACCTTCCTTACTCGTTCATAAAGAACCCAGACCAAAAATTAAGAATCCTAAATATAATGGGTATGTAAATAATTGATGATTGGGGTTTGTTTATTGATTTTCCCTATCTTTTGAAAAAACTACAAATAAAATAGAATGTTTTACATCATTAGTATTTACACAAATCTAATATTGTTTTCTCAAGGTAAATAAAACGGTATAACTTTTATTTTTGTTGTTTTAATTTCAAAATGATGTCAATTTTTTATAAAGTAGAAAATGTTTTTCATTAAATTAAAATTGGCATTGCATTTGCTTTGTATAATTCGAACTTTCAATGGCACTTATATTAGGAGAACGAAATGAAAAGCAATGTTGTTACTTTGATTGGCCTTTTTTCTTTAGCAACGTTTAGTACTTTATCTCACGCAGCGGACTCCAAAGATCATGGTGTTTATGTCGGCGCCAACTATGGTTACTTAAAAGTTGATGGACAAGATGACTTTGATGATGACAGCGATGCTATTCAAGGTTTGGTTGGTTACCGTTTTAACCCTTACTTAGCGTTAGAGGGCGGTTACATTGATTTTGGTAGCTATGGTAATAACCTAGCAAATGCCGAAACGGACGGTTACACCGCAGCACTAAAAGTTACAGCCCCTATTGCTGATCGTGTCGATCTTTACGCAAAAGGTGGTCAAATGTGGTACTCGACGGATTACAACGTTGCGGGCTTCCAAGGCAACAAAGATGACGAAGGTGTATTCGCTGGTGCCGGTGTTGGTTTTAAAGTTACTGATAACTTCTTAGTTAACGCAGAATATATGTGGTACGACGTAGAACTGAATGCAGAGAACGTCGCGAATGGTGCAAGCACAAAAACTGATTTTAACCAAGCATCGCTAGGTGTGGAATATCGTTTCTAATATTGTTAACCATGTTTAACCCAAATAAAAATGCGAAGCTAAATGGCTTCGCATTTTTTGAGCTCAATCTAGTTGAGGCTAATAGAGCTGTTTTTAGAATAATTGTTAGTGTCTTTTACTGTCACTCTACTATATTTAGAGCATTTCTAACATGACTGTCTAACCTTCTTACTAGTCTCGAAAAACAAAGTTTTATCACTCTATAAGTAATACTCGATAGGTCGATCGCTGCGCTACCTGACATTACATTCATGTGACCTAAAATACCGCGGACGTGTTCTGTATACTCGTTTTTTAGTTTTGAAATGTACGCCATAGCTTTAGCTAGTTGATCCCAAGCAGTAAGGCCTACGGTTGCTATTTGTTGTATTATATGACCCAGACCTGAAATTCTTAGTAAGGTCAAAATTGAAGAGACTATTTTACTTACCCAACCATCAGTCATTCGAGCATTATATCTATTGTTGAAGTCAAGAAATACGTTGCGTTCTAGGTAAGTTTGAGATTTGGGTTGTAGTGCCGACCACTCATTACTTGTAGCGGTATTGACATAACCCGGAACAGATTTTTTTCCTAGTCCATGAGCGCAGAAGTAGATGCCAGAACTTCCATCTAGCCGATACTCAATACCACCGTGAGTAAATGGCCAAAGAGGAGACATCGGAACTGGATCTGCACCATGAGTGCAGCGATATGAAGAATCTAACTCCCTTCTTGCGTATGGTTTAAAGCCAACTTTTGGTGCGCCAAAAGTATATAGGTGTACGCTATAGCCGTACTGACTCTTCACCCAATCTGCCGCTAATGAAGCAAGAGCACCACCTAAACTATGACCTACACAGTGTACTGCCTTCGGTGCTTTCATGTTCTTTTTCGAATAACCAGCGATGTATGCTGCAAGTTGTGGCTTTATCGTATTGAAGAGATTTACAAAACCTGCATGTACCCTGTAACCGGATGAGGTACCTGATATCCCAATGTTTCCATCGGTCATAATGTCGCCGATGTTTGCTTGAGTGCCTCGGAAGGAAAATACTAAAGTATCGGCAAACTCGCCCTTACCTCGACCTATCGCTACAAAATCTGATGTCATTCCACCAAATCCCATAAAGCCACTTGTCGTTCCTTTTTTGACATCATTCCTTAGATCAAATGTAAAAAACTTTGCTATATAACCACTAACGTTACGAACATTAGTTGCGAATACAGAATAAGGGATTTCTGCGATTCTAGATGATAGCTTTGGTGAGAGTGATTGCATTCTTTAATTTCCATATAAGTCAGAGTCAATATATCCAAATAATTCACATTGACTATTTACGTAGTAGTCATCGTTTTCGTCATCATCAATTGAAAAAGCAAAGTACTTAAGAGGGTTTGCTGCATCACAGACTAGATTAGCCATATTGTTTTTTACGTAATCCTCTATTTCATAGCCATCGAACGAACCTTCCCAAATAATAACGCTTTCATCAATATCTAGTTCTGTGGTTAAAACAATAGTTACATAATGTTCAATAAGCGGGATCTTAACGCTCTCTTTGTTCTCATACACAGGAGAAAATTCAAACCGACCACTGCTGTCAGTAAATGTTGATAAGTCTATTGATTTTCCTGAAGCGCTTAAACCAATACTAAGACTAACCTTTTGGTTATTAATCGGCTTTCCTTTTTTTGTTAGCACACCATTGATTTGTGGTGTGTATTGGTTAACTTTATCGCAATTCAATATACTCTCTCCAAAACTCATATTAATGCTCAACAATATGATTGTAATAAATCCAACTAAGTAATTTTTCACATCGAATTTTTTCATTTTAAAAATCTATAAATGTATATGTATTGTGTGTTTTTACAATATTTAATGTTAACTATGTGATTAGTACTGCATTGTCCTTGTAACTTGTGAATTTGAAAATTACATTTTTAGATTTATGTTTATCTACTTGACCGCTTTTTATTAGCATTAATAAAGTTTAAATCTGGAACACTCAGTCTTCGCTAATCTTTGGTAGTTATATTATATTGGATTTTTGAGGCTTTCATCAGGTAATGTGGAAGCAAAATAAACGAGAGCTATCGAATGGTAAAGATCTCTATAAATACTAGGTTTCAGACAATGAAATCATATTGAAAATAGTTAATTAGTCGCTTGGTCAAGAGGTGTTTTTATTAATTTACATCGTAATGCTAGATTGACTTGATAATTTATGTTTCCGCCAATTGTGATAACCAAGAACAAAAGAAAAGGCTTATTAAGTATCTTTTGATGGTTAGTGATAAACCCAAATTGTTCAACTTTAACCCATCATAATTCTATAACTTAGATTTAGCACTCGTAGTTGTTGATACCCCAAAGACTTAGAACACTTTAAATCGAAGAGCATATAGTACACACTTTTTGGCCTTGAATGAGTTCTTCTGAACTTCCATGTGCTTTTGGTTGTGTATTTATGAGCGTATCGTCTGTTACTTAATACTCAACGAGTTTTTAAATCGGCGTACGTTCAGAGTTATGCAGCAATGCTCGTGAAAAGTTATCAGGTAGCATGAGTGCGTGAGAAAAGAAGACAATGTGGAAAGTGGATTGTTGATACAAAAAAGGCCACCCGAAGGTGGCCTTTTCCAAACGTTTGGTGGAGCTGGCGGGAGTTGAACCCGCGTCCGAAAACCGTTCATCATTGGTACTACATGCTTAGTCGATCTTTAATTTCGCCACCCACCTGCGAACCGACACGCTAATGAATGACTAGCCTGAATTAAAATTCGCCGTTCATCTCTCAGGCGGGAGAATCCGGGCTAGCGCGTTTGGGTTTGATCCCTCGTTATTCCCCGTCTTACGTGCGGAAGCTAGGGCGAGAGAGCTCTGAGCAGGTTATTAAGCTGCTAGTGCGTAGTTTTCGTCGTTTGCGACTATTTTTTTGCGGTTTGTTAACGAGGCCTACCGCACCTCGGCATGCACCTCAGACTTCTGAATTCCCGTCGAATCCTAAATCAGCCCCAGGTAATATTCGCATAGTAACAGAAAAGCATTGGCTGTCCAGTACTATGCGTTTAAGTGGTCAAGATTAACGCAGTGTACTCTTCATTACGCGTGCTTTCTCTCTTGCCCAGTCTTTTTCTTTTAAATCCGTACGTTTATCGTGCAGCTTTTTACCTTTTGCTACGCCAATTTTTAGTTTCACCCAAGAGCGAGACCAGTACAGAGAGAGGGCCGTTAATGTCATACCTTCACGGTTCACACGTCCGAATAGGTTGTCTAGTTCACGACGACTCATTAGTAGTTTACGCACACGTGTGGGGTTCGCCACAACGTGTGTCGATGCCTGATTTAAAGGAGTGATTGTCATGCCACTCACAAAGGCTTCACCGTCACGCATAAATACGTAACTTTCAGAAATATTGGCTTTACCTTGGCGAAGGGCTTTCACTTCCCAACCTTGGAGCTCCAAGCCAGCTTCGATTTCATCATCGATGAAATACTCGTGGCGAGCTTTTTTATTCAGCGCGATAGTATTGCTACCCGCTTTTTGTTTCGTTTTTTTCTTTGCCATAATAGCGACATTATACGGGTTGGATATCGGATAGGAAATCCTTTTATTTGCGCAATCGTGGAATAAAAGTAAAATTGGCAGGAGCTTTAAATCTGTACATGTATCGATAGGAGTATGTATGAAGCAAGTCAGCCGTTCTGCGCTTGTGTCTTTTAGTGCTGAACAGATGTTCAATCTGGTTAACGATGTTGCTAAATACCCTGAGTTTCTGCCTGGTTGCTCGGGCTCTAGAATCATTGAGTCTTCGGGTAATGGTATGGTGGCTTCTGTCGATGTGGCGAAGGCTGGTATCAGCAAAACGTTTACTACTTCAAATGAGCTGATCCCAGGCCAAGCAATTATGATGAACTTGGTGGATGGTCCGTTTAAGACATTGCGTGGTGGTTGGATTTTTACCGCGCTAGATGAGCAAGCTTGCAAGGTTGAGCTAAAGCTTGAGTTTGAATTCTCAAGTAAAATGATTGAGATGGCCTTCGGTAAGGTTTTTAACGAGCTTACCAGTAACATGGTAAATGCATTCACTAAACGCGCAAAACAGGTCTACGAGTGTTATGAGTATTGAGTCAGATATGATTCACGTAGAGGTTGTCTATGCTCTTCCTCATGAACAGCGTGTATTTAATTTAGTGGTGAATAATCACGCAACGGTAGAAGAGATCATTCGACAATCTGGCGTGTTAGAGTTATACCCTGAAATTGATTTATCTAAGAATAAAGTGGGTGTGTTTAGTCGTAATGTGAAGTTAGATGCGACCGTTCGAGATCGAGATCGAATAGAGATATATCGTCCGTTACTCGCAGACCCGAAAGAGATTCGTCGTAAGCGGGCGGAGCAGGCTAAAGCCGAGGGGAATGCAGACCCAGTCACCGGTGGTAAGCCTAGCTCTGTACGTAAGAATAAGTAGACTTGATATCAATCCCAATGGATGGCGTCATTGATTCAAAGTGTGATTGCGCGATATCTAGATAATAAAAAACCTCTCATGTGAGAGGTTTTTTGCAAAAGTCGTTTACTGAATCTGTTCGTAAAAAGCGTCACTTTTTGGGAAGTCACCACTGATATCTGCGAGTGTGCCTTGGTCGTTAAAGTTAACGATCAGGTCTTTTTGCACTGGATCACCGTGACCAGGAGTATGGTGATAAATGTAGTACCAAGTGTTCGGGTAGCCGTTTTCAATAAGCATTGGCGACCCTAGTACGAAGCGAACCTGTGCTTTAGTCATCCCAAACTTTAATTTATCTACCGCACTTTGTTCTACATAGTTGCCTTGGTTGATATCAATGCGATAAACCAGTTTTTCCAATACCGAACATCCTGTCAGCAATGTCATTGCTAATGGTACGGCAACTAACCACTTCTTTAATTGCATAATAATTTCTTAGTAACCTTTAAAATACTGCGCTGATAATAAACAAGCTCGACGCAGATGTAAAAAGCTATGCGTCGTATGATAGGAAATCTGACAACGAATTTTGAGTTGAGTTGCATTTATTGATTCTCTCACATGTATGTTTATGTCGATGAGCGGTTTTCTATCCAGTTTAAGCGGTAACTAATGACAAATAGCCAAGTTATTGAGCTATGGGGTGGCACTGACCATTATTTCGAAAGGGAATCAGCACCCAAGCACTTTGATATGGTGATGGGGGAGGTAGAGTCACGGAGCAGTGTTCGTGACTCTATCTTTGGAAGAGCATGGCTAAGCGGCGATGAGGAGCTCTTTGGCGTTTGCAAGGGTAGAATCTGTAATTTGGCTACCTCCAAGTAGGCGAGCTAATTCTGCCACACGTTGTTGTTCATCTAATGCGTGCATTTGTGTTTCGGTTTGGCCAGCTTTTGTTTGTTTAGCCACGAACATTTGTTGATGGCCACAACCCGCAACTTGAGGGAGGTGAGTGACACACAATACCTGAGTAGACTCGCCAAGCTTGCGTAGCATTTTGCCGACTACAGCTGCTGTTGGACCACTAATACCGACATCCACCTCATCGAAGATCAAGCTTGGTGTATCCACTTTCTGAGCGGTAATCACTTGGATAGCTAATGAGATGCGTGATAGCTCACCGCCTGACGCAACTTTTGCTATAGGTTGCAATGGCTGTCCTGGGTTGGTCGATACTAAGAAGCACACACTGTCCATGCCAAGTGGTGATGGGTGCGTGTTTTCATTGCTGACTTCGATATTGAATACCGCTTTTTCCATGCTCAATTCGTGCATGCTTTGCGTGATCAGCTTATTCAGCTCTTTAGCGTAACGGCTGCGTGATTTGTGTAGTTTTTCTGCTTGGTTTAGGAAGCTTTGGTACTTTTGTTCCACTTCTTGCGCGAGTTCATCTAAACGTTCATCAGAGCAATCTAACGCTTCTACTTGGGCCAGAAGATCTTGGTGATGTTGGTATAGTTCTTCTGGCATCACGTGGTGTTTGCGAGCAACAGACATCACTTTAGAAAAACGTTCTTCTACATAAGCCATACGAGCAGGATCCACATCGATGCCATCTAGATAACTGCGTAATTCGTTCTTCGTTTCTTCCAGTTGAATCATCGCTTCTGACAACATGTTGGGTAGCTCAGATAGCTTTTCATCTAACTCAGCTAGTTGAATTAGGGAGTGATTGGCCGATTGCAAAATACCAAGCGCATTGACTTCTTCACCTTCGTAAATAAGTTCGATGGCTTGCTGACAGGTAGTGGCGAGTTCACCACTGTTGGATAGTCGTTTGTGCTCTTGCTCGAGCTCTGCAAATTCTTCTTCACCTAGCGATAACTCATTTAGTTCTTTGATTTGGTATTCAAGCAACTGTTTTTGCGCCTGGTTTTGCTGGCTATTTTCTTTTAGTTGCTTGAGGTTATTGTCTGCCTGACGCCAATGTTGGTAAGCACTTCGTGTGCTTTTTAGTAGGTTCAGATGGCCTGCATATTGGTCGAGCATAGCCATTTGGTGTTCGCTTTTCATCAATTGATGATGAGCGTGTTGCCCATGGATATTGATCAGCAGTTGCCCTAGAGATTTGAGTTGTGATAGTGGGACAGGACTGCCATTAATGAAGGCTCTTGAGCGACCTTCTTTTGTGATGATGCGACGCAAAATACATTCACTGCCATCAAGCAGATCGTTATCTTCTAGCCAACGCGTTGCATGTAGGTTGTTGTCCAGTAAAAAAGCGGCACTAACTTCGGTTTTTTCTTCACCTTGTCGAACCATGCCAGCTTCGGCTCGTCCGCCTAAGCAGAGCCCAAGTGCATCGATAGCAATGGATTTACCCGCGCCTGTTTCACCTGTGATGGTGGTCATGCCCTTAGACAGCTCGAGTTGTAAAGACTTAACAATCGCAAAATTATTAACACTTAGATGAGCCAGCATTTTTATTTACCTGTATAACTGAACAATACTGTATAAGAGAACAGTATATACTGTTTCTTTATACAGTAAAGACAGGTGAGAAAAAATTTCTGTGTGGGGTGCTTTTTTGTGATGAAGTGGGAAAAATGAGCCGAAGTGATTACAACGACTCATTAAAATTGAACAGGTTACGGACGAGTTGGGTTAATCGTGAGCGGCTCTAATGTGACTACTGCATTCACACCAGCACCTGGATGATCCACGTATGATGTGTCTTGCATTAGTGTGTAGTAAACGTCGACGAAGTCATCATCATTCGTTAGGACGCCGTCAGGGATCGTGTCGATGATCTTATTCGTGATTTGCGGAATAATCGCGTAAGCCTGAACTTCTGGATCTGGAATCGCTTTCAGCACTTCTCCAGCAACTTGAACAAGGAGTTTTGCCAACTGTTTATAGTCTGTACCATCATCTTGTTCCATGAGCACGATGTCCGCAGCGCCCCAACGGTAACGAGACCAGTGAATAATGATCTGATTTGGGTAGTAATCTTGGTTATCGTAGTCTAAGTATGGAAGCTCTACTAAATCGAGAGTAGGTTCATCACGACTTGGATTGACGCCCGTTACGATAGCGTAGATTTCTGCCTTGCCAGAGATCCAAGGTTCTTTGTCATCGGCTAGACGGATCTTTTTCAACTGCGTTGTTTGAATTGGAGCCGCTTCGCCCACTGTGCTACTTGACAATAGCGGTGCATTTTGGCGTTGTTCATCAGCAATATATGGTTGAACTAAAGCTGGCTGACCGAGTTTTTTCATCTCAGCTTGCATAGCTTGCAAGCCTGCTTTTAGCTCTGCAGAGCTGTTGTTATCAACAACGAGTACAGGTACCTCAGGGAGTTGGTAAACATCGAGTTGATGGATGTTGCCATACACATCAAATGCTTCGATATATTGCCAATTCTCATCATCACCACTTGGTTCAAATGCAAATAATGGCTCGACCTCGCCACTTTGCCATGCTGTTATCATGCTCTCATTCGCTAAACGAACTTCCAGCAACTGATCTGAGTATTCAGAAATACCTTTCCAGCTACGAATTTGAGTGTCAGCTTGTACAAGCTGACGGCTAAACTCGGAGTTGGGGTTTTGTTGAACAAATGCTGATACAGAGACGCTAGTCTGTTGTGGAGTAATATCTCTTCTCAACATGGGTTCAATGGCAGCATAGTTCTCACTCAATTGTTGAGCGAGGGCACGCTTCGTCTTAGTGATATCTTCCGCTTTTGCGTTGGATACACTGTTGACTTGCGTTTCCTCTGATTGGCAGCCAATAAGTGCTAATGTACTGAGAACAGACAGAATGATGGTTTTCTTCATAATATGTCCTTTATTGATTTTATGAAATAGAGTTAATACTCTATTCATGGTGAGAATATCACCGGACATAGATCATTGAATTTGCTTTTCTATCTTTTGTGTAAACTTTGCCCACAGGATCAAAATTTATAAACTTCTCTTTAATGACAGCAAATATCGTGTCGCCTCACTACTTTGTGTCTATTTCTTGTCTAAGAAAGCCAAAAGCCAGTGGCAATTAAGCTACTGGCTTTTTTATTGAAGTCATTTCCCTGAGTAACAAGTGTTAGAACAATTTACTAGACCAGCCAAGCTTATTCCGTAAGACGTGATAGTAGCTGTAGTCTTTTGGATGGATGAGCTTTAGTACATTTGGACTTTGATAGATGTGGATTTCGTCTCCTGGAGAAACAGGGAGAGACACTTGTCCATCACAGCTAACTTCTTGTGTTCCTCGGTTCTCTGGTGACACCACCAATTTAATTCGACGCTTTCCATCAACCACCAAAGGTCGACTCGACAAGGTATGAGGAAACATTGGCACGAGTGAAATGGCATTCAAGCTAGGCGAAAGAATTGGACCACCGCCAGAAAGCGAATATGCGGTCGAGCCCGTTGGTGTAGAGACAATCAAACCATCGGCTCGTAAAGAGAAGGCGAAGCTTTCATCAATGTACACTTCAAATTCAATCATATGGGCAATTTGCCCTGGGTGAAGTACAGCTTCATTTAGCGCAGCGTTGTGGCTTTTAATTTGCCCGTGACGGTGTACTTCCGCTTCTAAGAGAAAGCGCTCTTCTTCAATATACTCACCGTCGAGTACCGCTTGCAGAGACGCTTGGAACTCGTCTGGGTTTAAGTCAGTTAAGAAGCCCAGGTTTCCACGGTTCACCCCTATGACTGGTACATCAAATCGGGATAAAATTCTTGCCGCGCCTAGCATGTTGCCATCCCCACCAACCACAATGGCTAGATCGGCATTTTTTCCTAGTTCAACTAAACTGGCAAATTGACTCTGCGGGATATCATCCAGTATTGCGGCAAGGCGATCGTCAATAAATACTTTATAGCCTTCAGAGGTCAGCCATTGGTACAACTCTTTATGAGTTTGAATTGCTTGTTGATCTCTTGGTTTTCCGATAATCGCGATCACGTTACATGGATTTTTCATAGCATTTCCGCATTAAAGAGGCTTGAATCAGGAATCTTCATCCCCATAATAATGGCAAGTCACCTAAATATGCGAATTTTTATGTGGTTAAAGCCCGCAAAAACGCGCATGGCTTTAAGGGCATTATGTTGAATTCTGGAGATATCATGAGCAACGAAGAAAACAAAGTTACAGAAGAAGAGCTTGATCAAATCATCGAAGAGGCTGAAAAAGTAGAAGCTGAAGCACAAGAAGTAGAAGCTGAGCTTGAAGAAATTGGTGATGAGACAGACGCTAAGATTGCTCAACTAGAAGCGGCACTATTGTCTAGCGAGGCAAAAGTAAAAGAGCAGCAAGATGCGGTGTTGCGTTCTAAAGCTGAAGTAGAAAACATGCGTCGTCGTACCGAGCAAGAGATCGATAAAGCACGTAAGTTTGCGTTGAACAAGTTTGCCGAAGAGTTGCTTCCTGTTATTGATAACCTAGAGCGTGCAATTCAAGCGGCAGATACAGAGAATGAAACGGTTAAGCCGTTCCTAGAAGGTGTTGAGTTAACACACAAAACGTTTGTCGACGTTGTGGCGAAATTTGGCTTGAAAGCAATCAACCCTGAAGGTGAAGCATTCAACCCAGAGTTCCATCAAGCGATGTCGATTCAGGAAAGCCCAGATCATGAATCAAACACAGTTATGTTTGTTATGCAAAAAGGTTACGAACTAAACGGCCGTGTGATTCGTCCGGCAATGGTAATGGTTGCTAAATAACCTTAACTGCCTGTTTTCAAATATAAAGCGCCCATCATTTTTTGATGGGCGCTTTTTTGTTTTAAACGTAAGTTGTTGTAATGAGCTTCATTGTATATCGATAAAATGGAAGTTTGATCCCCTTCATATTTTTTCTTATTGGTTAATTATTTTCCTATAGGAGATTTCTTCTCATCTCACTGCGTGTTTATGAACGAAGAGGGCTATAAGTAATTGTAATCATTCGTTGTGTGAATGTTTGTCCTGCATAGGAATGTAAAGATAGTCATTTTTTCTACAACAATTCCGTTAACAAAAATGTAAATTATGACTTTATTTTGTAACCTTCGTGTGTATGATTTGCGACTAATGCTTTAAAAGTAAGCATATATAACTACAAAGATGTAAATAGCAAACACAACATATCGGAGATTTATAATGGATAAATCGCTTTCTAGTAAGATTTTTATAGGCTTGTTTGCCGGCCTTGTGCTCGGAACAGCAATTCAGTACTTATTTAGCGGTATTGCGATTTTTGATACATACCTACTTGGAGCAGCAGAAGGCGTTGGCGGCATGTTTGTCTCGCTGATCAAATTGCTTGTTGTTCCTTTAGTTTACGTTTCAATCGTATGCGGCATTGTTGACTTGAAAGACATCAGTGCATTTGGTCGTCTTGGTGGAAAAACTTTTACCCTCTACATTCTTAACACCATCATTGCGATTACGGCGGCTTTGACTGTTGGTTTGATTTTCCAGCCAGGAGCTGGTGCTAATCTGGCAGGAACGGTATCTGAGGCCGTACAGCTGACGACGACAGAAACGCCGGACATTTTCTCTCTAGTTGTTAACATTGTTCCTAGCAACCCAGTACAAGCGTTTGCTAACGGCGACATGCTGCAAATCATCTTCATGGCAATTCTGACAGGTCTTGCAATTCAAGCTTTGGATTCTCGTGGTGGTCCTGCCATCCGCACGTTCAAAATGGCAAATGAAATCATGATGAAACTGGTTGGGTTAGTGATGAGTCTTGCGCCATATGGTGTGTTCGCGCTAATGATTCAATTGGGTGCAACACTAAACGCCAATACATTGATGTCCGTGGCTGGTTACGTGGCTTTGGTGGTTGCGATGTTGGTGTTCTGGATCTTCTTCTTCTACCCAATGGCAGTGAGTATTGCGACCGGAACTTCTCCAAAGACTTTCCTACGTGCAACTCGTGAGCAGATTCTGTTCTCTCTATCTACCGCGAGCTCAAACGCGACTATCCCGGTAACGATGCGAACACTGACAGAAAAGCTTCAGGTCTCTAAATCGGTTGCTGGCTTCGGTGTACCACTGGGCGCAACGATGAACATGTCTGGTGTGTCTATCTATATTGCTCTAGCAACGATGTTTGTTGCGAACGCTTTTGGCCAGCCAATTAACACCGCAGACATCTTCACGCTTGGTTTAACTATTCTTCTATTATCTATTGGTGCTGGTGGCGTTCCTGGAGGCGGCGTGGTAATGGTAGGCGTTTTGCTTCATCAACTAGGCTTACCACCTGAAGGCTTGGCAATTATTGCTGCGGTTGACCGTATTAATGACATGTTCTGTACGTCTTCAAACGTTGTGGGCGACACGGCGGTAAACACCATTGTTGCAAAAACAGAAGGTGAGATTGGTAAAGAAGAAGGCGTTGACGCTGAGCCTGCTCAAGCGAACGCTTAATGTCTTGAATCATTTATTTTAACCCTAATATTGAAACGAGCTCTTATGAGCTCGTTTTTTTGTTTAGGAAGAGTCGGGCATAAATACATTTACCTGAGAAATGGTGTTTTGTTGCGCTACAGCAGTGTGACGAGTTCCCAACTAATCAGAAAGAAACACATAAATTTCGAAAAAAGACGCTTTTTTTTAATTCTGCCCTTGAAAAGCATTTTGCCGCCCTTATCTATGTGGCATAGAGAAGCAAACATTGATTATTTTTGTTTGTGAGCAAGGGTTGAAACCCGATTCTCCTCCCCCCACATTGGGGTTATAACCAAACGAAAATAGAATTTATTCGGAGATAGCCAGATGGGTAAAATCATTGGTATTGACTTAGGTACTACTAACTCATGTGTTGCTGTATTAGACGGCGACAAACCACGTGTAATTGAAAACGCAGAGGGCGAACGTACTACTGCATCGGTTATTGCTTACACTGACGGTGAGACGCTAGTAGGTCAACCTGCGAAACGTCAAGCAGTAACTAACCCAGAAAACACGCTATTTGCAATTAAGCGTCTAATCGGTCGTCGTTTTGAAGACGAAGAAGTTCAGCGTGACATCCAAATCATGCCTTACAAAATTGTTAAGGCTGACAACGGTGACGCTTGGGTAGAAGCAAAAGGCCAAAAAATGGCGGCTCCTCAGGTTTCTGCTGAAGTTCTTAAGAAAATGAAGAAAACTGCTGAAGATTTCCTTGGTGAGGAAGTAACTGGCGCAGTTATCACAGTACCTGCTTACTTTAACGATGCTCAGCGTCAAGCTACAAAAGATGCTGGCCGTATCGCAGGTCTAGAAGTTAAACGTATCATCAACGAACCAACAGCAGCAGCGCTAGCTTACGGTCTTGATAAGAAAGGCGGCGATCGCACTATCGCGGTATACGACCTTGGTGGTGGTACATTCGATATCTCTATCATCGAAATCGATGAAGTTGAAGGCGAGAAAACATTCGAAGTTCTAGCGACTAACGGTGATACTCACCTTGGTGGTGAAGACTTTGATAACCGCCTAATCAACTACTTAGTAGACGAGTTTAAGAAAGAGCAATGTATCGATCTTAAGAACGATCCACTAGCAATGCAGCGTGTTAAAGAAGCAGCAGAAAAAGCGAAAATCGAGCTTTCTTCTACTTCTCAAACTGACGTAAACCTACCTTACGTTACTGCAGATGCAACTGGTCCTAAGCACATGAACATTAAAGTGACTCGTGCAAAACTAGAATCTCTAGTTGAAGACCTAGTACAACGCTCTCTTGAGCCACTAAAAGTAGCTCTAGCTGACGCTGATCTATCAGTAAACGACATCACTGACGTAATCCTAGTTGGTGGTCAGACTCGTATGCCAATGGTTCAAGCGAAAGTTGCTGAGTTCTTTGGTAAAGAAGCGCGCCGTGACGTAAACCCTGACGAAGCAGTAGCAATGGGTGCTGCAGTTCAAGGTGGTGTACTTGCTGGTGACGTTAAAGACGTACTACTACTAGACGTAACTCCACTGTCTCTAGGTATCGAGACAATGGGTGGCGTAATGACTAAGTTAGTTGAGAAGAACACAACTATCCCAACTAAAGCGAACCAAGTTTTCTCTACAGCGGAAGACAACCAGAGCGCGGTTACTATCCACGTTCTACAAGGTGAGCGTAAGCAAGCGATGTACAACAAGTCTCTAGGCCAATTTAACCTAGAAGGCATCCAGCCTGCACCACGTGGTATGCCACAAATCGAGGTTACTTTTGACCTTGATGCGGATGGTATCCTACACGTGTCTGCGAAAGACAAGCAGACTGGTAAAGAGCAGAAGATCACTATCCAAGCTTCTGGCGGTCTAAGCGATGAAGACATCGAGAAAATGGTTCAAGAAGCAGAAGCTAACAAAGAAGCGGACAAGAAGTTCGAAGAGCTAGCGACTGCACGTAACCAAGCTGACCAAATGATTCACGGTACTCGTAAGCAAGTAGAAGAAGCTGGTGAAGCACTACCTGCAGAAGAGAAAGAGAAGATTGAAGCAGCAATTTCTGAGCTAGAAACAGCGCGCAAAGGCGAAGACAAAGAAGCTATCGATGCTAAAGTTCAAGCACTAATGACCGCTTCTCAAAAACTGATGGAAATCGCTCAACAACAAGCTCAAGCGCAGCAAGCACAAGGTGCTGACGCCGATGCACAGTCTAAAGAAGACGACGTTGTAGATGCTGAGTTCGAAGAAGTTAAAGACGACAAGAAATAATATTTCTTAACCAGATGGCTGCAAAGCCATCTGGGGTCGATAAGACTTCGTGTGCGGGCGTTTGGGGCAACTCTTACGCCCGTCTGTTTGTAAACGCTGTCTTTCTAGTTAAGTATGTTGCGGATAAGTGCACTTACCTAGAACGATACAAACACCAAGCGGTGAATCGATGCCGTTTGTAGTAATTAACTGGTGACGAAGAACATGTCAAAACGTGATTTTTACGAAGTATTAGGCGTAAGCCGTGATGCCTCAGAGCGCGATATCAAAAAGGCGTACAAGCGTCTAGCGATGAAATTCCACCCAGACCGAAACCAGGGTGATGAGTCTGCGGCGGACAAGTTTAAAGAAGTAAAAGAAGCGTACGAAGTTCTGACCGACCCTCAAAAGAAAGCGGCGTACGACCAGTACGGTCATGCTGCTTTTGAACAAGGCGGCGGTGGTTTCGGTGGCGGCGGCTTTGGTGGCGGCGGTGCTGATTTCGGCGACATCTTTGGCGATGTATTCGGCGACATTTTTGGTGGTGGTCGTCGTGGCGGTGGTGGTCACCGTGCTCAACGTGGTGCGGACTTACGTTACAACATGGAACTGACGCTAGAAGAGGCGGTTCGTGGTGTAACGAAAGAGATCGAAGTACCAACACTAGTACACTGTGATACCTGTGATGGTAGTGGCGCGAAGAAAGGCTCATCTGCTGAAACATGTGGTACCTGTCATGGTCATGGTCAAGTACAGATGCGCCAAGGCTTCTTCGCAGTGCAACAAACCTGTCCAACCTGTCACGGTAAAGGCAAGATCATTAAAGACCCTTGTAATGAGTGTCATGGTCAAGGTCGTAAACAGAAAACCAAAACACTTAACGTTAAGATCCCTGCAGGTGTTGATACTGGCGACCGTATTCGTCTATCTGGCGAAGGTGAAGCGGGAGAGATGGGAGCTCCAGCGGGTGACTTGTATGTACAAGTGCACGTGAAAGAGCACCATATCTTCGAACGTGATGGTAACAACCTATACTGTGAAGTGCCTGTAAGCTTTGCGATGGCGGCTCTAGGTGGTGAAGTTGAAGTACCAACTCTAGATGGTCGCGTAAGCCTAAAAGTACCTTCAGAAACGCAAACAGGTCGTATGTTCCGCATGCGTGGTAAAGGTGTGAAAGGCGTTCGCGGTGGCGGTATCGGTGACTTGATTGTTAAGTTGGTTGTTGAAACACCAGTAAACCTAAGCTCACGCCAAAAAGAACTGCTCAAAGAGTTTGAAGAGTCTTGTGGTGGTGAAGCGGCGACAAAGCACAAGCCTAAATCAGAAGGCTTTTTCAACGGTGTGAAAAAGTTCTTTGATGATTTAACCAGCTAGACGTTAGTGAAAAGCACAAATACAAAGGCCTGCTAAAATGCAGGCCTTTTTGCATCTCGGTGTTCTTTCTAATTCCAGCAATCACTTGGTTCTTCGACATTTGTTGACGTTAAAGTAATCGTTTTAGCGCCAGTCAAGCACTCGTCGTCGTCTTGTCCCAGAGCCGATTTTGCTGTTGCTGTAATGGTATAGGCCGTACTTGCAGAGCTCGCAATATTGAAAGAAAATCTATCTGTGTCTGAATCACATAGAGTGCATGTGCCTCCAGAGATAATATGACTCCAGTCGTACCCACCATCATAAGATGTCTCTAGCTCTAGCTGAATTCGACTAAGATCGCTCAAGGCAACCGTCCTATGAGACTTGATTACATGATTGGTGTAAGAAGGGTAGGCGACAGCCGCAATGATCCCGACAATCACTACGGCTATCAGTAATTCGATCAATGTCATCCCTCCCAATCTTTTTTTGTAGCTGTTACAGCGAGAAATTCGAATCATCACGAGTAGTTTCCTTTTCACTTTTCCGCCTATTTTTGGCAGGTGATAGCATCTGTGCAAGATGAATTACGGCCCTTTTGCCGTTTACATAGGAATTTGGGAAATGCCTCGCGGGTTTACGTTGTTGGAGCTTCTTATTACTGTTGCTGTGCTGAGTATTATATTGGCGTTTGCAGCACCATCTTTCCAAAATGTTTTTGAAACCAACAAAATGCAGCGCTTAGCTAATGAATTGCATGGCTTTGTTATTGAAGGCAAGTCTGAAGCAGTATTACAGCGTGAAAGACTTTGGGCACACATCATCATGCCCGGTAGTGCATCCAGTGATGGTAATTGGCGTATCGAGCTTACTGATAACGGAACGGAGGGAGAAGGGACAGTTTTGTTCTCTTTTTCAGGAACACCTTATGAGGGGATCGTCGTTACACCTAGCTACGCTTCAGACCAAATCAGTTTTGACGACGTTTATGGCCGTCCGTCATCAGGCAGTATTCGTTTTTATCCCGTAGGGGAACCTTCAAAAGTCCTCAAACTTATTTCCCACACTTTGTCTGCTCGCGTGCGAGTGTGTAGTGATAGCAGCAATACAGAATATTACGGTTATTCAACTTGCTCTTAAAAGGATGATTATGTTTAAACAAAAAGGGGCAAGCCTTGTTGAGTTTATGATCGCATCTGCACTTGGGCTTATTTCTCTTGCGACAGTGGGGGCAATTTATGTGAGTGGTCAAAGGGTGATAATGGAACGGTCGAAAGAGCTAATGTTGTTACAGAACTCTGAAAGTGTCGTGCAAATGCTCAAGAGTGACATTCAGCGTGCTGGTTTTGATGGTAACGATGGCAATTCTATAAAAATATCTGGCTCATCAAACACAATTTACACTCTCGATGATGTTGATAGAGGGGTGATTGCTTATGCTTATTACATAGGTGTTTCTGGCGCTGGCGCTAGCTCTTTTCCTTTATATAAAAACGTAGCTTATGAGCAACGAGTTAGCACGCCAGAGTCGCTATTTGTTTGTGAAAAAAAGCAAACAACGATATGGGATGTTGATGACGTGATTAACCTTGCAGGCACTGGCTCATGTAAAAATCTTTTTGATAAGAAAGTTATTCACGTTAATCGTTTTGACCTTACTAGTGAACTGTTAGAAAGCACTGATGCAAAAAGTGTACTGGTGACCGTTACATTGGGAACCGAATTGAAAGATGCGACTGATATTCACACTCAGCAGTCGTTTACTGCGATGCAAAGGAACTGGCAGTAATGAAGAAACAACAAGGTGCAGCTGCGTTGTTAGTTGTGAGCGTATTGCTAGTTGTGGCATTAATGATGTCTCTCGGTAGCTATAAATCCCTCTTTTACCAAATTAAACGAGCCAATAATCAAATTGAAGCAAGACAGGAACATTGGCGTGCAGAAGGAGGGCTAGAGTGCGTCTATAGCAAGACAAAAATAAATAAAACATTGCCAACTAATGTGAATGATTGCATCACAGCTATGGGGCTTGATGCCTTAACATATTCCTCGGGCTCTTCAAGTCTAGTGACTTCAACGATAGGTAATCGGGAAATTAAAAAGACCATTAAACTACCTACAAGCAGTGGGGCTGGAGCGATAAAATCTAAATCCGACCTCGTGATTAATGGCTCATATACGAGCTCTCCAGATCCGAGTAAAAGTCTCGGTAATAATTTCTGGGAATGCACTTCTGTTCTTTACTACAACTTTTTTTATGCAACAAGTGTAAACACTTTTCACCCCTATCAGCTATCTGATAAGCCTTATTCGAGTTTCCCTGACAGTCCTGCAGGACAAGAACAAAAGTGCGCATCTACTCACTATAGTTGGGGAACAAGTGTTGCTGCATCTGAGAGTGATTATCGTCAGTCTTCGGATATGGATCCGTTTAAAGATGTATTTGATGTCCCTCGAAGTGAGTGGTTCGATGTGATGTCGGATAATTCCCTGTTCGGATATGTACCCTTGTCATTAAATAGTATGAAATTGAACTCAAAAGCAGATCTCCCTTCTCCTGTATTCAACGAGACATGCGCGGAGGGGATTGTTAGCAATATCGAAAATGGGAAAGATCTTATTTGGGTTTATGGTGGCTGTGAAATTAATACGGCCGATTTTACGAGTATAAAGAACGCCATAGATAATAGCCTGGGTGGGAGCGGGATAATTCTAGTCGTTCAAGACGGTATTTTTTCTACGATAGGCACGCAGGATTTCAAAGGAATGCTTTACCACTTTATTTCTCCGCTGTATACCGAACCTACAACTGGGGCTACATTTGATTTTACCGACTGGTCTGGCTCTGCCAATGATGCCGCATTGGATGGCGTCATAGCGGCTTTAAAAACAACAGTGCCTATGGAAAAGACAAAGGTTGGCTATTTTCAGCACGGTGCATTTAACCCGTTAGGAGGATTTGTCATGGATGCACCAGGAACATTTGCACTCTTTAATGCCGCGTTATCATTCCAATACAATCGCGATGTAATTGAGGAGCCTCAAGAGAAGCTGAAGAAAGCACATTGGAAAAAGGGCTCTTGGAATGATCTCTAAACAAAAAGGATTTAACCTTCTAGAAGTCTTAATTTCTTTCCTGCTTCTTGGCGTAGGCGCGTTAGGTTTAACGAAGCTAAACGTGTATCTAGAACGCGAATCCGAATATGCCATAAAAAGTATTGAAGCACTGCGTCTAGCAGAAAACCAGCTCGAATGGTTCCGGACGCGTGGTGCTTCTGCGGCGATGTCTACCATCACACCTGCAAATTTTGCTTCTATTGCAACAGGCTCTTCTGTTACTGGATCTTATGTCGTCGAGTGGGAAGTTCCAGCTGCCACGGTTTCAGGAACACTGAAAACTATCACTATTACCTCTAGCTGGAAGGATAGAATCGGCGAGACGCGATCAGTTCAGCTTAAAACGATGATCTCACAATACAGTGAATTCGAAAACTAAGTTCAATTGCATCCGCTGAGACAAATGCGGGTGTAATTCCTGTTTGATACCGGATTTGTCACGGTTAATAAATGGTTTTTGAACTGTTAATCGAGTTGATGTGCTACTGTTTTTATTATGTTTAATTGAAGTGGTGTTTTTGCAAAATATGTCTCCAATTATGAAAAAAAATATAGAACCTTGTGCTTTCTCCATTAGTGTTTACTAGAATACTCGTTGGATAGTAGGCCGTCATAATTACTCAAATAGGCCTTGGCACCAACATCATTCACTATGGAGTTACCATGAGTAACCAAGCTGTAAATAAGGCACCATCATCGAAGCCGAGCGGTATGGAGCGCTTTTTAAACTTTATCGAGAGGACAGGTAACAAAATCCCTGATCCTGCGATTTTGTTCTTCTGGGCATTGATCATTACTTGGGCGGCGTCAGCACTTTTATCGAATGTATCATTCGATCTTCCAAACCCTCGAACGGGCGAAGCTCTTACTATCACCAACTTACTTACGGGCGAAGCGCTAGCAAGTTTCCTTGCTAACATGGTGACGACGTTTACTGGCTTTGCGCCATTGGGTATCGTGCTTGTCGCAATGCTAGGTGTGGGTGTTGCAGATTCTTCGGGCTTTATTACGACGGGTCTTAAGAAGATGCTGAACTTCACGCCAGCTAAGCTTCTTACTCCAATGCTTATTTTGGTTGCTATTGTATCGCATACTGCGGCAGATGCAGGCTATGTTCTGGTTATTCCTCTTGGCGGTATTATCTTCCATGCGGCAGGTCGTCACCCTTTAGCGGGTATTGCGGCAGCATTTGCAGGTGTATCTGGTGGCTTCTCTGCAAACTTTATCCCTTCAGGTATCGATCCACTACTAGCTGGCTTTACACAAACCGCGGCGCAGGTTCTTGATCCTGAATATGTGGTTAACCCATTAGCGAACATCTTCTTCACTGGCCTATCTTCCATCATTATTGTGGGGATTGGTTGGTACGTGACAGAGAAAATCATCGAGCCTCGTTTATCAAAAATGCCAATTGATGACGATGCGGAAACCGCGCCAAACCTAGGCTCATTTACTGAACTGGAATCAAAAGCATTCCGTTATGCAGGTTGGGCAATGATGGCGGGTATTGCTTTACTTGTTGCAGCGTTAATTCCAGAAACATCAGCTCTTCGCTCGCCTGAAGGTGAAATTACGGCCTTCTCAGCACCGATAATGAAGTCTATCGTGCCGTTGATCTTTATTCTGTTTATCATTCCTGGTTACGTTTACGGTAAAGTGTCAGGTACGTTCAAGACCAGCAACGACATTATCAAAGCGATGGCTGATACTATGTCGACCATGGGCGCATACATTGTAATGTCGTTCTTCTGTGCTCAGTTCTTATCTGCATTTGCTCAGTCAAACATCGGTACGATGCTAGCGTTGTATGGTGCAGAAGGTCTGAAAGCGATGAACTTACCTGGTGAAGTGACCATCATTGGTATGATCCTTCTAACTGCGTCTGTAAACCTACTTATTGGTTCTGCATCGGCAAAATGGGCTTTAATTGGTCCAATCTTAGTGCCAATGCTAATGGCGGTTGGTATCTCGCCTGAGCTGTCTCAAGCGGCTTACCGTGTGGGTGACTCTGTATCGAACATCATTTCGCCTCTAATGGTATTTTTCCCTCTTGTAGTGGTTTACTGTCAGCGTTATGTGAAGTCGGCTGGTATCGGTACGCTTGCGTCACTAATGATGCCATTCTCGATTGCAATGCTGATCGGTTGGTCTATCTTCCTAGTTGCTTATTGGATGGTAGGTATCCCGCTAGGCATTCAAGCTCCTTACACTTACACAATGTAAAAACGTGTAGGGTGTGAAAGCCGCTAATTGGCAGCCAAAAAGCGCAGGTCTTCGATCTGCGCTTTTTTGTTCTCGCAAAACGAACATCGATAGGTCTTGTAACTAGGTTTTTTGGAGTTGCAAACTTTGTCCCGTGATGTGTTGCTGTAGTGAAACCGAAGTTGGTGCTAAAATTCCTGAATTCAATCGTTTTTTGTTTCTTTGGAGCCTCCTTTGTCTAACCATCCGTTTACCCCTCAAGATGAATTGTTTATGCGCAGAGCGATGGTGCTTGCTGAGCAAGCAGAAGCTGAGGGGGAAGTACCTGTCGGCGCAGTGCTTGTCAAAGATGGTGAAATTATCGCTGAGGGGTGGAATCGCTCTATTGGTACTAATGACGCTACCGCACATGCTGAGATTCAAACACTGCGTAAAGCAGGCCAAAAGATAGAAAATTACCGCCTTCTGGATACGACTTTGTATGTAACACTTGAGCCATGTCCAATGTGTGCCGGAGCCTTACTGCATAGCCGCGTTAAGCGGGTCGTTTTTGGAGCGCCAGATTTAAAAGCGGGAGCAGCAGGAACAGTGCTTAATTTGTTTGAAAGCCAAGCTGCTTACCATTACGCCTTAGTTGAAAAGGGGCTGCTAGAAGATGAGTGCCGCACTCAGCTACAAGCGTTTTTTAAGCGTCGCCGAAAGGAAATTAAAGCAAAGAAACAAGCACAAAAAGCATTAGAAAATGGAGAGAGCGAACAAGGTAGTGGGAGTAGTGAGGGCTAGCAAACACCTACAACGTGGTAGATGTTTGCTTGGACGCACTAGTGATTGACTAAATGTACAAAAACACGATTACGTGAACTTACTTTCTTTTTCATACATGTCAGTTTACGTTTACGTCGGATAGCAGCTACTGTGTTATTTAAACGCTTTGACTGCACTCTACGTCTTCTCATATTCAAAACCTCCTGCAGACAAGACTTATACCAGTAAATAGCGGTTCATCGATGCTTTACAATAGGCTCGATAATCGCACTAAACATTTGATGGTTTAACGTTCTTCATTTGACTTCTGCATTGCACAGAGCCAGCAAACAATTTCAATACGGTGCTTAATAATATGAGTGACGTTATTTCGGCAGAGCGTAGCCGAAAGCGCCGCTTCATCAAGTGAGCTAAACCATGTGGTTACGAAGCAATCTGTTACAAAGCAATCAGTTTAACTAATGGTGAAGAAAAGGCGACCAACCATAGGAATGATTGAGTGTGGTTGGTGTCACTCAGAGTCTTGGATTCTAGATAAGTTTTCGCTAGGACTCAATAAAAATGACGAGCTCATGGGCTCGTCATTTTTTAGTTTACAGGGGGTCTATTCTTCAAGGCTTTCTTGTTCGGTGTCTTCTTCAACCGTGACATCAGAAGCACCTGAGACTTGCTCGACGACAACCTCTACTGCTCCTGATATCAAAATGTCGGGGTTGAGCGGCGGAATCACTTGTAAGTCATCGCTATTCTCATCAATCGCTGGCTGTTGGCTGACATGACCAATGATGGATTGGTAGTAACGTCGAATATTTTCTACGTAATTACGCGCTTCATCACCTCTGGCGTACCCATAGCGAGTTTGACTGTAGTAACGCTTCTGACGCAGTAAAGGCAATCTGTCTTTTACATCCGCCCAAGCGTTTGGATCGCCACCTTGCGCTTTAGTAAGTCGTCGTGCGTCCATCATGTGGCCATAGCCAATGTTGTATGAAGCCAGGGCAAACCATATTTTTTCATGCTCGTTGATGCTATCAGGCACGCGACCTACAATGCGACGTAAGTACTCGACACCACCACGAACAGATTGCTCAGGGTCTAAACGGTTTGTTACCCCGACGCTTTTCGCTGTTGGCAGAGTAAGCATCATCATCCCTCTAACACCCGTTGGCGATTTTGCCGCTGGCTTCCAGTGTGATTCTTGATACGCCAATGCTGCAATTAAGCGCCAGTCGAACTCTTCGCTGTACTTTTGGAATAAAGGTGCCCACTTAGGCAATTTGTCATCCAGAGCTCGAATGAATGCGCGAGTATCAACGTAGTCAAATGCTTCAATATGACCAATGTACTTCTCTTCGAGAGTGGACAGTTCTCCTGATTGTTTAATGTTACCGAAAAACTCTATCAGCATCGCATACAAACTTTCGTCTTCAGAACGTCGAGTAAACCACGATACTGGTTGATCTTCTGTAAGCTCAAACGCGAGCGCAAGATCGGGGTAAAGGCGCTGAGCTAGGGAAAGCTCCACAGAGTCAGTCACAGTAAAACGCAACTCACCAGTGGATACATATTTAAGTAAGTCTCTCGTGTCAGCATCGCCAACAATTTCAAACTGCAGCTCTGGGTATTGCTTCTTTAATGCGGTTAGGGTCGGAACATATTGCGATTGTTCGACGATCTTTAATGTTTGCGCGCCAGCATTTGTATCTTCGTCTGATTCGCTGTCTTTCGATGCTTGGTATTCAATCAGTTGTTCGATATCACGTGGTCGAAGTTGCCCCTTTTTATACACAACTTGTTGGCTTACATAATAATAAGCAGGGCCCGGTCTAAAGCGTTTTACCGCTTGTGACGTTTGATTTAAGCCCGTAGCGATGAGATCAATATCTCCTTTCTTAAGAGCAGGAAAAAGCTCGGCTTGGCGAAAGGCAGGTTTAATCTCGAGCTTGACGCCGAGCTGCTCCGCAAACTGACGCGCCAATTCGTAATCCAACCCAGCGGGACCATCGGGACCAATATAATAGGAAAGCTGATTGTTTAGCGTGCCAACACGAAGCACGCCACGTTCCTGAATTTTTTCGAATTCACTTTTGGGTTCCGACTCAATCTGGCAGGCAGAGAGTAGTAGCACAGAAACAAAAATTAGGGCGCTGCGCTTGAGTCGGTTGAGCTGGCTTATTTGCATTAATAGGTACATCTTAGGAAATTTCTATTTGCCTTTATATCAAAGCGAGCTCATGGGGCAAAGTGAATCACACACTTATAGCGTGACATTGTGTGTTTTATCGTAATCGTTCACCAAGGTAACTTGACTTGATATTAACGGAGGGCGAGAGCCGCCTATAGATCAAAGACGTTGGGGTACGCTCTCTTCGCCACAACAGCCGTGATGATTTCACTCAACACTGACA
>NZ_JAKKCL010000016.1:0-103080 GCF_021728175.1 Vibrio sp. A1-1 | reverse complement strand
ACCTAAATCTGATCATCAAATCGATCTTGGATGTATTGAGATTATTGTGACTTCAGTATCTAATTAGTGAAAATATGACTTCACGTCATCCCTTATTCCATAAGGGGTTTTCATGATCTTGCCCTGGTTTAATTGCTTGTTTAAGCGGTTACGCGGGGATGAAACAGGTCATTAAATAACTTGGCGATCATCAAAATGAGCATGATGTTTACCAGCATGAGTAAAGGTGTTTCGATACGATACTCCGGGGTCAAGTTAAGTGCGCCTGAGGTTAATACCACTAATAAATTGACGCCTAAGACCCTATGGATCATCAGCTGTGGTGTAGAAAATACCTCCCAAATCAAAATAATATTGATGAAATAAAATAACCCTAGTTGCCAGAGCTCAGTCATCATGGGCATCAAGAAGATGTATTGCAGCAGTATCACTGAACCTGTTCCCAAAACGCCAAAGAAGGCACCTTTAACAACGCTAGGAGGCATTGTAGGTACTATTGATGAAAAGACACCGGCCAACATAGGGAAGATAAACCCACCTGGTACAGGGAGATAAATCCAAACCAATAACGAGGTGATAAACATCGATAGGCCTTGTAAAACCTTTCTGCGGTCTTCTTTCAAGTGCTGTATGAAAGTCCGGTGTTCACGATGCCAAGATGTTTTCTGTTTCACTTGTTCTGTCAATAAGGTACGACCAATTAGATGCGTGGTTGGCTGAGCGATATCAAATAGCGTCAGGTTTTGAGCCACAGGTTTCCAGTCAATATCATCACAGTGAGGCTTTTCCACTTGTTCAAGTAATCGTTCTTGAATACGTTTCATCTCTTCGAGGCGCTGATGCCACAGTTTTCGATGTTCTTTGAGGTGGTAACTGCCCGTGAGCGGTAATCCCAGTAGTTGGCACATCTTCTCAATGTTTGCTGTGTTGGTTTCAAGCGCATCAATATCAATGTCATTTGGTTTGTCCATAGCTTTAAGCAACACCTCACGGCTGCTCTCAAAGCGTTGAATGAAATTCTCTTCAGTATTCACTGGCCAAACCAAACGATAAACAACGGAGAAGGTAATGATGCCAAGGATAGTTTCCTGCATTCGAAGTACTGCGAAATGGAACGTCACTTGACTATCAAACCCTCCCATACAAGCGATAATAGAGCACACAGCAAAGCCTATGGAGAACACATAACCGTACTTTTCGTCGCTCGACATGAAAATGCATACACCTAAAAATAGGGTAAAAAAAGTCAGGAACAAAAAGCGATCTTGAGAAAATGCTGTGATTAGGAAAAAGGCATAGCCAATGCCCAGTAGGGTTCCCACTAGGCGATTATGACCTTTGTTTATCGAGTGAGCGAAGCTTTCATTTAATGCCATTACCGCGACGGCGATCGCTGCCCAATAGGGTTTCTCCCATTGAAACCATAAGGCGAGGCAGATTGCGATAACGATAGACAGCGCAGCTTTAATAGCTTCTTTGGTTGAGGCATTAAACATACATTTCACCGCATTTATTGTTTGATGATTTTGATGGATGCCGTCATACCGACGCGTAGTTGAAAATCTTTTGGTAAGTTGTCTAATTTCACTTTAATTGGAATGCGTTGAGCTAAGCGTATCCACTGAAAGTTAGGGTTCACATTAGGCAGTAGGTCGTTACCTGTACTACCGTCTTGCTTCGCGATGCCATAACCAATGCTCTTGATTTTACCTTCCAGCACCATTTCGTCGTGCATCATTAAGGTCACGTATGCTTTATCTCGTGGATCAACACCAACTAAATCCGTTTCTTTGAAATAGCCTTCGATCCAAAAGCTGTCTTCATCAATTAATGCTACAACTGGTGAGTTTGCGACAACTTGGGAGCCGGTGCGCAGATTAAAATTAGTGATGTAACCATTTGTTGGAGCGTACACCTTGGTGTAATCAAGGTTCAGTTTTGCTTCTTCGACGTTTGCTTTCGCCAGCTCCACGTTTGCGATTGCTGTCTCTACGGCGTTGTTCAAATTGTTCAACGTCAGCACAGATACCGCGCCAGGTGTACGCTTTTCTAGTTCCAGTGCACGTTGTTCTTCATTTTTGGCTTTCGCTAACAACGCAATGGCTTGCTTTTGAGCCGCCTGGGCTTTGTGGTAAGACGCTTTATAAATGCTTGGGTCAATCTCAAACAGTAAGTCGCCCGCATTAACTTGGGAGTTGTCTTCAACATATACCTTGATGACTTGCCCGGTTACACGGGGCGTTATAGACACAATGTACGCGCTGACATGACCATCTCTAGTCCAAGGATTGTTTGAGTATGATTGGTAGTAACTGAAAATCACAGTGCCAGCGGAACACAGTAATAAAAATGTGATTAGATAACGTTTTATCACGGAATTTGCCTCAAAAGATGGTTATGAATAGACCAATAACGCCAGTAAAAATCACAATTAGGCTCAGCTCAGCAAGTGCTGGAAACGCAACGTATTTGTGTACCCCTAATTTTGTTGCAACGGTTCCAACCAAAATGGTGAGAATGTAAGCCAATGCAATAACCAGCAACAAGGGTGGGAAGTAAACTTCACCCCACACAAGCTCATGTGGCATTGAGTTCATAGTGCTTTTCTCTATTTATTTGATGAATGCAAAGATAAGAGAAATCCTACAAATGTAATAATCGCTTTTGTAGGATCAAATCCATCAATGTATTTTTTTAGAGAGTTCGTAATGAGTTACGTCTGATGTCGAACGTGCTTTAAGGGGAGTGTGAGTGCGATAAGTTTTCGCATTTACGTGCGGAATAACTACGTATCTAATGATGAAGATAAAGGCCTCGGGTTAACCGTCGCTCTTTCGGGCTAGTATTCTCAATAACTTGTGATAGTTTAGCCATGTAGCCCTAAGATATAAGAAAACCTATGAATTTTAGTCTTGAACAACTATTGGCATTCGTTGCTGTTTACGAGGAGCTTTCGTTTAGCAAGGCTGCTGTAAAATTGAATAAGCACAGAACAACCATCGGGCAGGTTATTACGAATTTAGAAGATTTACTTGCTGTGAGCTTGTTTAATCGGGTTGGCCGTTCCGTAGAACCCACTGAAGATGCTCGCCTTCTTTACCACTATGCAAAGCAAACAATTGAACAAGCCCGTACGTTTGACAAAGTCGCATTGAGCCTTGCTCATGGTGGCTTAGAGAGTGTCAGCATTGCCTATTCTAGTGCCATCCCACATCGTTTGCTGGTGTTACTTCGTGTTCAATTAGCGGCAGATTTTCCGATGATGCGAGTTAACTTTTTTGTTCGTAACCGTAACGAGATCAAAGAAGGTTTAGCGACTGGTGAGTACCAGTTCGGTATTGTTAATGTGCATGATAGCCGTGCAATACACAGTCTAGACTCGACGTTTTTAGGTCACTTTGAATTTGTTCCCTTTGTCCAGAAAGGTGGTGAACTGGCTTCTATGGCACCCGACCGAGTGTTAACTGCGTTGAGGAATAGCAAGCAATTTGTGTTGCGATCTTTCGTTGAAGAAGGAATGGGTGAAAAAGTTATCGTCAGTTCGAATCATGAAGAAGTCGATCAGTTGGCTCTTGTTGTAAAAATGGTTGAAGCAGGGCTAGGGTGGGCGATTCTTCCTAGAACGCTGGCTCATTCCGAATTTTCTAATAATGATATAGAGCCCGTTGAAGTCTGTGAATTACTAGAAGGCTTTAAGTTTGGTTTTGGCCTTTGGTGTCAACCCTCTAAGCAAATAGGGGATGTAAAAGACTCTATCATGAGGGTCATTACGGCGTATCGGGAGAAGCTAATCCGCGATTTTAAAGCGACGCCATAACTGTATTCATCCAGACCACATTTATAAACAAGACTCAATTCGAGTCTTGTTTTTTTACTTGAAAAATTCTTCTCTTCTGATTGGACGTTAATGGTTATTGGGAGGGAGTAATCCTCTGTATGTGAGTATAAGATCGATGCTTTTTTTATTTATTCAAGCTTCGTTCAATGAGAAAGCTCATATCGCTCAGCCGCTGTTAGTTTAAGAAAGAGAGGCTGCAGTTATTTCACCTCTTGATCTGATCTAAATAAATTGAGAACCAGTACCCCTAGAACTATAGCGATAGAAATAGAGACGAATCGAGTCATTTGAGCAGAAAATGATTCGATGCCCGTATTGTTAATAATCTGGTAAGTCAGCACAGTGAAGTTAGTAAAAAGCAATTGATAGATGGTTAAGTGTGTCTGTCGACGTATTGCAAAACACGCTAGTTGCAGGCCACAAAAGATGGTAACGCCAAGTACAACGTAAGTAGGTGCACCTGTGGCTACTGCAAGCATGCATGGAATAGTAAACAAGATCCCTAGGCTTGTAGTGATAATTCGATACCGCCCAAAGGAATGACTGTCTTGATTAACTGGGTGCTTAATCATGCTGCCAAATGTTATTGCGATCAATAGCGTTTGAGAGCTTCCAGATGATATTAGCGCGTACAAAACAACACACAATGCGGTTGCTTTAAAGACGATAAGCCCGGTATGTTCGTTTGCACCATCAAGAGTGGTTTGGTCTGGTTGTATATCTTTTTCGTCCCCAGGGAATAACCAAAAGCTAATATATGTGGCAACCAACGCAACAATGAAGCTAGTAAATAAGACCCATGGCAACCCCTCAAGCGACAACCCCATTTGTTGGCTTGTGACCACGATAATCAATACAACAATCAAAGTGAGTGTCGAAACGATGTCTTTGGGATCGCGATGACTTCGGTAATAACTCCAACAGAGAAGTGACCAAGTAAACAGTAAGAAGCCACTAGGAGAGCTCATGAGCGCTCCTGCTAAAGTTACGATGCCAAAGCTGAGAAGTGAGAGTATTACCAGCAATTTCAACATCATGTTGAACGGGGGTTTAGATGGCATCAGTGTTAGAAAAATCACAACGAATATTGGCGCGATAAAGGGAGTAGGTGCACCTGAATACTGTAAGTAAAACAGTAAAAGAATCGGAGTGAAAACCAATCTAATGATTGGGTTTGCTGAACTATGAAACATAAGTCCAGATACTCAACACTCTCATCCAGAAAGAGGCCAGCCACTCTCCAAAGGTGCTTTGCTCAGTTAAAAAAGCGACCGTTGCTTTCGAACCATAACGTACGTTTTCGGGAATATCTCCGCCTTCAAAAACAATATTTACAGGATAGCGCTGTGCGTTTAAGGAATTATTGTCTGCAACCAAAAAGCCAGTTGTCGGATCGACGTCGTTACTGCCACCAGTACCCCAACCAATGCTTTCTACTCGCCCTTCAAACACTCTGCCAGGTAAAGCATCCAACACAATCTTTGTTTTTTGTCCCGCACGAACATGCTCGAGTGAGTTTTCGCGAACAAGCGCTGATACCCACACGCCTCTCGGATCAATGAAAGTGACAAGAGGTGAGCCAGTCGTCGCTTTTTGCCCAACAGTGAGTTGTAAGTTAGAAACGATCCCCTTTGATGGAGCAATCACTTTCGTCCGTTGTAAGTCGAGTTGCGCTTTTTCAAGATTTGCTATAGCTGCGAGAATCTGGGGATTATCTTGCCCTTCGGGGCCAAGATTATGCTTGGCTTGAGCTAAGGACGCTTCTGCTGCCTCTAATGTGGCTTGAGCTCGTGCTTTGGCTTCGATGGCGTTGTCTAGCTCAGATTTACTCAATACCCCTTTTGCGGCGAGCTCGGTTACGCGAGCTGCTTGTTCTCTGCGTTGTCACGAGCTGCGAGTGATTCAATGACCTTAGCTTGTGCCACTTCAACAGCCGCTGTGTTGGCTCCAATGTTTTGGCCAGCAATGGCTAAGTTTGCTTCGGCTGAACGCAGATTAATTTGATAATCTCTTGGATCAATTTCGAAAAGCACATCACCAGCATTAACGACTTGATTATTACGAACATGGATTTCAGTTAGGTTCCCCGAAACCTCTGGAGTAATACGGACAAGATAAGAATGAATCCGAGCGGTGCCAGTGATTGGTGTTACTCGATCAGCCCACAAGCTATATAGCCAAACCACAAAAACGAGGCCAATAATAATAAAGCTTAACTTTCTGGAAGATGATTCCGCTTTAGACATCCAATTCTCTCTTGTTACAATACGTTAGGTAAGCAATGTTACAACATGTGACATAAACAATGCTTCCAAAAAATCAACTATTTGTCGATAAGGCTATAGGATTGTTCCGAAGGTGCCATTTAGAGAGGCTGAAGCATGCTAAACGAACTTTCCAATCACGTTGGCTAACATCGCCAATAAAAAAGGGGCGATACTTCGCCCCTCAGATCGTCCATCAGGTTTTTGATTTGTGATTATATCTTTGAGCTGTAGAGAGAAATCAACTTAGACTTTCTGTTACAACTGGCTTGTTATTGCGCTTAGCAATCCAGTACGCAACGCTACCCCAAAGCACGGTGAGTGCCCAAAGTGCCGTCCAATGTGGAGCGACTTGTTGCCAGGTTGCCCCCATTTGGTTTAGCGCTAAGAAAGCTTTGATCGCCCATGTACTTGGACTTAAATCTGCAATCCATAGTAGGGGAGCAGGAATGGCTTCAATCGGCCAAATAAAACCCGCCAAGAAAATGAGAGGCATAGAACTCACGAGGACGACTAAGGTAACCAGTTCACGCCGAGGTAATAAGTAACCCAGCCAGAAGCCTAGTCCGCAGCAACCTAAAAAGAACGGGAACAACATGGCCAGTAGTTCGCTCACATTGGCGATATGGTTTACGCTCAAACGTTCGAAGCTAAAACCAAAATAATAGGCGCCGAGTAAATAATAAATTGCCACAAATACTAACGTTCTCACAAGCAGCAGCGATCCCGTTGATACTTGAGACCAGTAGCCACGACCATGACGCTGTGTTCCCGTTTGTAATCCAACCGCCATGATCAACGTTTGTTGTAAAATCAGAACAAATACTGCTGGCACTACGTATTCGATGTAACCCATGGTTGGGTTGAACGTCGGTTTCATATTAAGCTTAATAGCAGAGTAATT
Organism: Vibrio sp. A1-1; assembly: GCF_021728175.1. Lineage (NCBI taxonomy): Bacteria > Pseudomonadati > Pseudomonadota > Gammaproteobacteria > Vibrionales > Vibrionaceae > Vibrio > Vibrio sp. A1-1. The sequence continues at coordinate 96,074 of NZ_JAKKCL010000016.1, read as the reverse complement.
ATGGCTAGCCATACTCATGGGCACACCATCTATCACCATTTTACTGACTTTCACTTGGGCCCCTAATGTGCCTCCCGCTTGGGCCAATCCCTCTACCACGGTTCCGTACACGAGAAAATACGAGGCGTCCGCAGCATAGGCTAGAGTCGGGCTTTTACCTAACATGAGGTCTTTGTAAAAGTGTTCCGGTATGACTAAAAAACCGGTGATCTCTCGTTGTAAAAATGCTTGTTTTGCATCAGCAATCGTATGAAGTCGAGTAACTACGTTGACTTGTGGAGTGGCATCAACCATACGTTCCAGCTTTAAACTCGTCTGACTACCATCTAAATTAACAATCGCGATTGGTTGTTCACGAGGCGTTTGTTGTGCATAAGGCAAAGGGTATAAAAACGAGTAAAATACGACACCACCAAAAACGGTCAACGTAACGACTGGATTGGTTAGAACGGCCTTCAGTTCCGCTTTAATCAGTTGCCACAATGTCATACCGCCTCCTTCGCTTGGCGTGTTGATGAAGCTGTTCGATGTTTACCCATCAAGGCTGCGGTAATGAGCAAGGGCACAACGTAGCCAACCATAGGCCATAGCGAGCTTAAAGATTGTGCGGCCGATGCTCCATAGCTTGCTTGACTCACTTGCACTTCAATGTAATGGGTAATCGGCAATAATGAACGCCATGCATAAGCGAGCGTGTTCATGTCAGAAACTGGGAATGTAATTCCCATGAACGCGAAACTTGGAGCCGTAAACGCGCCAGCAAAACTCATCGCACGTGCAGGATCCATCGACAAGAAGAAGAACAACGCCCCCATAATGATACAGGCGATAACCGTCGCCAATTGTGCTAATAGCATAACCAAAAAACTGCCTTCCATTGGCCAATCAAGCACGGAATAAAACCAGTATAAGAACAATGCACCTTGCGCCATAAAGACCGGAATGTACTGACTTAATAGGGAAGTGAGCTTGGCGTATGGCTTTTCGCCCAAAAACGCAAAGCCATTCTTTCCACCATAAATGCGAAAGTGCGCGGTAAGAATCAAAATAGTGCTTACTACAATACATATTTGCCAAATGGCTGGCACGATAGCCGTTACCAAAAATTGTGCGTAGTTATTGTTACGGTTAAATAATGCGGTTATTTGTGTCGACACGGGTACAGCCTGCCCAGCCGCCGCTAGCGTTGTGGTGTTACCCTTAGCCAAGTTGCTCATTACTTCAACCTGAGCATCGAAATAGCCTTGTGCTTGCGCAACGGCAGAGTTGATCAGTTTCGCAACCAAAATGTACTGACTGTTGTAAAAGACAGAGAGTTGAGGTTGGCGGTGTTGGAGAATATCTTGATCGAATTTAGATGGGATAACCGCGTAAGCGTAGATATCGCCTTCAATCATCGCATTTTTTGCTTCGCTTGCACTGGTGTAGTGATAATTAACAGCCAGACTCGACGACGCATCCAAAGATTGAATGAGCTTTCGAGAAAGTTGGGAATGTTGCAGATCAACCACACCGATTGGCAGATCCCGGGCAATGCCCGCAGAGAACACTCCCCAAATCATCATCGCGAGCAAAATCGGTATCCAAGTAAGGCACGAAAGCAACCACTTATCTCGTCGTAAGATATGCCGCTGTGAAATCTTAATCGTCATAGCATTAACCTAGTGGTTGTGATTAAAGTTCAACGACAACACTCATTCCCATACGCAGTTCAGGTTCGGGTTGAGCTGGACGAGCTTCTACTTCAAAGGTACGAAGATCAAAACCTTGAGAAGCATCGGTTGCTCTCCACGTTGCAAAGTCACCCATAACGGCAACATGCGTTACTTTGAACTCAACATTTTTATTTAAGGCAGGCAAATAGGCATCAAAGGTTGCTCCTTTTTTAAAGTGTTGAAGGTAATCTTCACGCACATTAATTGTCGCCCAGGCATCTTCTGTATCTATCACAGTAACAACCGGGAAGCCCTGAGGTGCTAATTCACCACTTTGAAGTAGAACTTGAGAGACTTCGCCGTCAAACCAGCTGTAGATCTGAGTATCTTTCGCATACGCTTCTACTTCGGCTACGGCACCTGATGCCATGCGCGCTTTTTCCGCCGCCGCCACTTTGGTTTCACTTCTGGCGCCTTCTTTTGCCATTTCATACATTTGAAACGCGGCACTTTCTGTGTATTTCGCTGCTTGCCATTGCGTTAAAGCTTCATCGCGCTTTTGTTCTGCAACCACGCCATCGTTATAAAGGTTATTCACACGATTGTAGGTTTTTTCCATTAAATTCGCGGCGGCTCTAGCTTTCATCCACTGATCTTTTGCTGCTTGGATTTGTTGCTCACGTGCGCCTTTCTCAGCTTCTTGAGCTAAGGCGTCCGCCGCTTTTTCACCTGCTTTTGCTTGTTCTAACTTCGCTTCAATTTCAGGACTATGAAGGGTAAAAATAAGCTGGCCTTTCTCTACATCGTCGCCTTTACGGACCATGACCTCATCAATACGCCCTGGAACTTTTGAGGAAATGCTGTATTGCTGGGCTTCAATTAATCCCTGTAAGCGGATCGGTTCCGGTTGATAGGCTTGGTAAAATTGATAGCCAACCCAAGAGGCAACACCCAAAGCACAAAGTGAGAGTAAAACGGGTTTTAGTGATTTAGCTGCCATGATTTATTTCACCTCTTTGGATGTTGAAGCAGGGATATAAGCGGTATTTTGATATTGTTCGAAGCTGTTCATTTCACTGCTCAATGCGAGTAGTTTGGTTAAAGATATTAAATAGCGGAAACGTGCCGCTGAACGTTGTGTTTCTATACTCGCGACATAAAGTTGTGCATCCACAACATCCAGAGAAGACGACAGACCCTGAGTAAATGCTTTTTCACGCAAGCGCAGGTTTTCGTTAGCGAGTTCAATGCTAGATGCGAGCCCTTGTACTTCATCAATGGCTTGCTGAGCCTCCAAGTATGTCTTTTGGACTAGCAGCGATAAATCTTGTTTGGCTTGGGACTTTAATGAATCGACCTGCGAGACGACGCTTTGAGCTGCTTTGACTTTTTCGCTTCGCCCTGTTGATTCAATCAGTGGAATGCTCACACCGACACCAACTAACCAGTCAGGCTTCATTTGGCTTGCGAGAGAATCGTCTTCATACAAGCTGTAGTCTCCGTAAAGGTAAACTTCAGGATAGTATTTCCCTTTTTCTGCTTTGATTAAGCTAGAGGCTTGTTTGTGTTTAGCGCTCAGAAGTTCTAACCCCGGATAGGTAAGCAACGTTTGATCGACAAAAGCGGTAAGAGGGGGAAGACTGTCGTTGATAAACAAAGATTCAGCGGGCTCTACGGCATCATCTTGCGCAAGTAATTTACCTAATGCTGCTTGAGCAATACTCAAATCGCTGGCGGCTTTACGTGTTTCTACTGATGCTTTATCTAGAGAAGCCTCGGCTTGCAGGCGCTCAACGTGTGCGATTTGTCCTTGCTCTTCAAGCTTAATGGCAAAATCTCTATGCTTTTTTAGTCCAGCTTCAACCGCTTGCCGCGTTGCGAGTACTTCCTTTGCCAGCACGACAGAAAAGTAGTACTTCGACAAATCTTCAAAGCGCGCTTGTTGTTCCATTAGAAGCTGGCTTTTAGCCTCATCTGTTTTGCCTTCTGCTGCTGATTGAGCCGCAGAAATACGACCACCAGTAAAAATTGGCCAAATGGCACGAATAGACGAAGAGAAAATATCGCGTTCGGTTATGGTCGAAGTGGTATTAGCTAAGGCACCAAAAATAGGTTGAAAAGCAGGAGGTACGTTAATGTGTGTTCCTGTGCTGTCTAGGATCTGTTTTCCCGACAGCGTGATATCGGTATCTAAACGCGTGTAATTCGCGCCAATGGTAACCTGAGGTAAGTTGAGATTGCTGGTGGCACTCTCTTGGTATTGGTAATTCTCGACGTTTGAGCGTTGAGCTTTAAGAGAATAGTTGTTTTCTAGCAATAGCTGCCATGCGGTATCAAAAGTGATCGGTGCCGCATGACAGGCAAGGGAAATCGAGCTGCTAAGTAAGCCCAGTATCCAAAACTTTCCTGTTTTTTTCATAATGGCTGCTTTGTCGTAGAGTATAAGCTCTAATATAAAGGATTCGTAACTTGGTGTTAAGTAGGAGGGGAAATTGGGTAGTAGTATGCGCCCAGTTATGTTTGTGCTGGGCGCGGGAGATGTTACAAGTTTACTTCGTATATGGACAGTGAAACTCTGCTCTCCACTCAAGCTGACGAGAACCTCGCATCGTATTCAATAGGTCTTTTCCACTCATTTGAGGGAACGATAACAGGACCTTGAGATCAGAAGTACCGCCTCCGTTTTTTTCATAAGCCCTGACGTGTGTAAACGTTGAATACATATTCTCTGACAGCATCGCCTTATTCAGGCATATTCCAAAGGTATCGCGTTCCATGTTTGGTGTTCCTTCTAACTATAAATGCACCTCTGTTTATAGTTTTCCAGTTTTCAGATGGTGTCTAAGTGTTTGTCATATAGTCAGTATTTGTGTTTTGTTTTATTTGTGTCCAAATCACTGACATCAATGTTGAGCTTTTAATAGACTTCCAGCTTCACTGCTTTCTAACCGAAACTCTCAATGGTTTCGTTGATTAAAAATTATACGCTGGAAAGTCTAAAAACGCCTCAAAAACCGCTAAAATCGATGTGATCACGATCATGTTTTAAAGGGCAATTTATGTATGGAATTGAGTATCAGAGAGGAATGCTGAATTTGGTGAATGGTTGTAATTTTATGTTTCAGCTCGTCGATTAATTAACCGTAAACTCTGCGGTTTGCTTGCCTTCCTCACAGATTTATCACCGCAACAAAGCCATGCTGTTAACTGAGTGTTAACGTAATCGCTTGGGAGTGAATCATAAGGATGTATCAATGAGTTGGAAAACGATCAGCTTTCGTAAGCGAATGCTCATTATTATGACGCTGTCGGGGTTGATAGAGCTTCTATTGCTTGTCGCTGCAGGATTCACTTATCTCAAAATCAATCAAGAGCAAGAAATGGGAGAAAAAGCACTAGGTGTTGCCCGTTTTTTAGCAGACTCCGCCGTTGTTCGCGAAATGGTCGCAGCCCAAAATCCTCAGCCATACCAACTTCGTTTCCGAGAATTAACCGAAGCCATCGGTGCTGCATTCATCGTTATTGGCGACCATAAGGGAGTGCGCTTAATTCACCCCGTTGATGAGCGGTTGGGTAAACCAATGAGAGGTGGTGACAATCGTCGAGCGCTAGAGCAGGGGTTGTCTTATGTCTCGACAGCTCAGGGGTCGTTAGGTTATTCAGTTCGTGGTAAAGCCGCGATTTTTGACGAGCAAGGGAACATCATTGGTGTGGTTTCGGTTGGCTATTTGCTCGACCGGCTGCAAGACCGCATCGAACCATTTTTGGCCTTTTTGATTTTAATGGTCATCGTAGTTGTTGTCGCTAATGCCATTGTATCCAATTATGCGTCGAGAAAGTTTCAGCGCGCCATTTTGGGGTTCGAGCCTGAAGAGATAGGGCGGTTGTACGGCGAATTAGAAGTGACGATGAGTACCATTAAAGAAGGCGTGTTAAGTATTGATGCCCAAGGGATACTTCGCTCGATCAATCGTAGCGCCTGTCAGATTCTCGGTATTGATAGAGAGGCAGCTCTTAATAAACCGTTGACTGAGACGTTACGCGATAGTGACTTATATACGGTGCTAGAAACCGGACAGGAAGATCATGATATTGAGATATTCCTTAATCATAAACGTCTGATCGCAAACCGTTCGCCAATTTATGTGGATGGAAAAATAGTGGGGGCAGTATCGAGTTTCCGTTTAAGGGATGAAATCAACGACCTAACCGAGCAGTTATCACAAACCAAAGAATATGCAGATTTATTACGTTCGCAAACCCATGAGCATCGAAATAAGCTAAACACCATTAGCGGGTTAGTTCAGATGGGTGAGCTGGATGCCGTACAAAAGTTAATTGGGCAAGAAACCGCACACTATCAAGCGATGATCGAATTTTTAAGAGACACCGTTAAAGACCCGTTAATTGCTGGTATGTTGCTTGGAAAAACTGAACGTGCTCGCGAGTTAGGCTTACAGCTGGTGGTTGAAGAAGGCAGCCGTTTGGAGCCTCTGCCTGAGTGGCTAAATTCGGAAGACCTTGTCACCATTCTGGGCAACTTAATTGATAATGCTTTCGATGCAACGTTAACCTCGATTCGTGATGAATCGAATGTCGCATCGGAGCGCAGAAATATCGATGTGTCAGTGAGCGATTACGGAAATGAAGTGATACTTGAGGTGATAGATCAAGGCTGTGGTTTACCAAGCGATATAGAGCCGCAGGCGCTATTTAAAAAAGGGGTGTCGACGAAATCTCGTCAAAATCGGGGGGTAGGATTGCATCTTGTCAACCAGTTGGCCACTCGATATCACGGCCATGTTGAGATGATGCCCAACACAAATTATGGAACAAGAATAACGGTGTATTTACCCAAGGAAGAACAATTATGAGTATGGCGACTCGCGTAATGATCATTGAAGATGATCTGGCTATTGCTGAGCTGCACCACAAATACTTAAGCCAATTGGCAGGTTTGGAAGTGGTCGGCATTGCGACCACGAGAATGGAAGCGGAAATGCAACTCGATATTCTTAAGCCAGACCTGTTGTTGATGGATGTATACCTTCCTGATGGAACAGGGCTTGAGATACTCAATACATTACGTGCGAACAACCAAACTTGTGACGTCATTTTGATTACCGCGGCAAGGGATGTCGATACGCTACAACAGGCAATGAGAGGGGGAGTCGTTGATTACCTACTCAAACCAGTGATGTTTCCACGTTTAGATGCCGCACTGAAAAAGTATGTGTCCCAACGCCAACAACTAGACATCGCAGAGAGTTTGGATCAGAACCTCGTTGATAAAATGCTGCAGTCTCACGCCAATCAAGACAACTTGCCGAACCGATTACCGAAAGGGATTGATGGTGTAACCTTAGATAAGATCAGAGAGTTGTTCCCAAATGGTAGTGTGCTTACCGCTGATGAGGCAGGCGAAAAGATCGGTGCTAGCCGAACAACGGCAAGGCGCTATTTGGAGTATCTGATCAGCACTGGTGAACTAGAGGCTGATTTAAACTATGGGTCGGTAGGTAGGCCTGAAAGGTGCTATAAAAAAGTGACGCGGTAGCGTTTATATTGATGCTCTATGCAAAATAAAAAGCGATGGCTTATTGTAGAAACCATCGCTTTACAAATTATTGCAAGAGACTAGAAGTTGTATTCTAACTTCGCTTCAATAGAACGCTCAGCGTTAAACCAACAGTTATTTTTGTCGTAACAAGAATAATATTCTTTATCGAATAGATTGCTTGCAGAAAGGGTGACGCTAGCCCCTTTCATTGATTCAGATACTGTTGAGAAATCGTAACTTGCTGCCAAATCAAACAAGGTGTAGTCAGGCACTTTTTCACTGTTTTGAGCATCAATTTGTGCTTCTCCGACATAGCGAACGCCAGCACTGGTACGAAGGCCTGAAAGATTTCCTTCAAAGAAGTAATTTGCCCATAGAGAGGCCGTTTGCTCAGGTACCCAAACCGGCGTTTTACCTTCTTGGTTGTAATAACTGTCCTCGGTAATCTCCATATCGGTATATGTATAGCCTAGAGTGAAATCAGCTTGTGCTGTGGCTTGCCATTTTGCCTCAAGTTCAATACCTTGTGATACCACTTCGCCCGCTTGATAGTTCGGTGCATAAGGATTATTCGGATCGGTCAAGATCGCGTTTTTCTTCGTAATATGGAAGAGTGCTAAGTTACCTGAGATATCACCAGATAATGGGGCGTATTTAAAGCCTAACTCCCATTGATGACCGGTTGATGGCTCAAATGCTTTACCAGAAGAGTCGGCACCCGCAATTGGCTCAAAACTTTCCGAGTAAGTAAGATATGGCGAGAGACCAAAGTCTAGCTCATACAAACCGCCGACTCGGAAAGATACGTTGGTGTCGTCTAACTCTTCCTTGCTGTTGGATATTGTTCCTAGATAATCGCTCACGGCGTCCGTATTTAAATCGTATTTATCCCAACGAAGACCTGCAATCATTACAAGTTGGTCGTAACGAACTTGATCTTGCAAATAAACGCCAATTTGCTTCGTTTTGATATCTAAGTTTTGTTTGTATTGGAAATTCAGTGCATTACGATCAATGCTGTTGTGGTCAGGATTGAAGATGTCCTGAGTTAGCGAATACCCAAGCGTATCTTTGTATTTTACATCCGAATCTAGATACTGATAATCAATTCCGAACAATAAGTTATGTTCAAAGTCTCCTGTTTTAACGTAGCCAGATAGTTGGTTGTCAATCACAAAGGATTTGGACTTTTCATCGGTTAAATAGGCATTTCGACCAACGGTACGGTTATCCGCTTCAAGTGCACCGTTATATGTGTTTTCCTGATAGGCATCGGCGGTCATGTAGCGGGCATTCTGTAGAAATTGCCAATTGTTGTTAAAGTCGTGTTGGACTTTGTAACCCATCATCAGAACTTCGCGTTCGTAAGTGTTCCAGTCCTCATCCCCCAAATAAGTGCTTGGTGACATCGAGCCAAGTGGGTTGTCAATCACTGAGCCAGACGCTGGCACGGTCGTGTAGATACCTGCTGATGGATCATTTTGATAGTAAACATTCACGTTGACTAAGGTGCTTTCTGTGGCTTGCCAATTGAAAGATGGAGCGAGGACATAACGTTCGTCTTCAGACGTATCGGCTTGACCATCTCGCTGTTTTGCGAGGCCGATAATACGGTAATCAACATTAGAATCACCAATTTGTCCTGTGGTGTCGAACGTCAGTTCTTTTAGGCTGTTAGTCCCAGTACTAATCGAGACAGAGTGCGAAGGTGTTGACTGAGGCGCCTTGGCGATAATATTGACCATGCCTCCTGGTGGAATATTGCCGTAAAGAACAGACGTTGGCCCTTTAAAAACCTCGATTTGTTCAAGGGCAACGGAATCGACCTGAGGTTGAAGATTCCAGCCGTTGTACAGCAAAGGCAGACCATCATAAAAGTTGGTGTAGTTAATAAAACCACGAATATTGAATAGGTCAAGTCGGGAAACGGCACCGCCACGCAGCTCTGTATTTACGCCAGGCGCGTAACGCAATGCTTCGCTCACCGAGTTTACGCCGCGCAGGTCCATGTCATCTTTAGTGATTACCGTGATCGCTTGCGGCGTTTCTTCCGGTTCTAAAACGGTTTTAGTTGCGGTGTTTCGGTATGTTTCGCCAAGTACTGTGATAGTTTCGTGCTGAGAAGTGCTCTCAGTGGCACTGGCGTGACCAGCAATAAGCGCGGATACCACGACTGCAACCGCAGAACGATGAAATCGATTCGGACTTTCCATATTTATTAATTCCACTACTTTTATTTGTTGATAATGATTGTTGTTTGCATTCTATAGCGAAAGAAATAGGAAAAGTTAACAATTTGGTGCAAAGCCAGAACCTAAGTGCTTAGGCTTCTATCTAATAGGCGTGGCTTCGTTCGGTTTGACAGGTATCCAGTAATGCATTTGGGCATTCTCGCTCTCAACCTCATAGTCTTCTGGATAAACTTCTAACTCGTATCCATCAATACCGTGATAATTGGAATAGGGGAGCCAGTGCAAAATGAACCACTCAAGCGTCGCCGCTAGATTTGATGCTTTACCTATGTGCGTAATCACTGCGTAGGTTTGCTTAGGAACAACCAGAAGATCTGGTTCTTGCGTAGAGCCTTTGGATATTGAAGTTCTTGACGCTGAGTTGTACTCATAACCAGCCCAATACTCGAGTTGCTGGTTGTTTGAATACGCTTTTGTTACGTCAATCACACCAAGATAGTTTCTTTCCAGATGAGTATGGTTTTCAGATGAATAGAGCTGTGACCATAATGAGGGCACTTTGGATTGGAAGTTGGGCGTTGCGGAAAACAATCCATAAATAGGTTCATGATAACCAGCAAGCACAAAAGCAGGTTTTGTTTCTATTCGAACTTCGATAAAGCACTTATGTCTATTTTCGTCTTCTGGTGTATCGCGCAATGTTAAAGGTTGCCTCAAGCCCGTTAGTTGCTGAGCTTTACGATAATCTCGAGGGCTCTTTGAAAACATATTTTTGAACGCTCGACTGAATGCATGTTCAGAAGCAAACCCCATTTCTATCGCAATATCTAACGAGCGATCTGATGTATGGATTAAGCGTTCAGCCGCAAGGCTTAGTTTAAGCTCTCTAATATAGTGAGCGACGGACACGCCAGTGTGTTGCTGGAAAACGCGTTGCAGTTGCCAACGTGACCAGCAGCTTGCTTTCGAGATTTCATCCACGCTAAGTGCGATATCTAGATTGTTGTGAATGTAATCAAGCACAGAGTGTATTCGGTTTATCGGGTGCAGATTCTTTGTGCTTGGTTTCATGACATTCTACTTTCGCATTAATAGTATCCTCATTATCTTTAATTGAGTATCATTATCAATAGAGTAAGAGGATAAAATTCAGGCCACATAGATCACAATAAAATTGTAATGGATTGCAAGGGTGGGTAAGGATTGTCCATATTAGAGTTTTTGCTTAATTTTTGTCTTACGTTAGTGCAACTTTTTTTATCCATAAAATACAAATGTTTATGATGTTTTGTGCAACTTATTTAAACGTTTGCACTGGCAAGTGTTGATGTAAATCAAATAGTCGTAGACAATACTGCACCGTGTCGGACTCTCCTCCAGCGAGTACAGTGTGTACTTTTGAGACATAAGTGACCTAAATGACCTTAATACGTCGTGTTTCCAACAGATTTGGGAGTGCTACTTCTTGAGGTTCTTTGGGCCTATAGACTTTACCTATCAACGTAATAGGTAAGACCAATTTTCTATTTTGAGGTGCCATTGATAGGGTTGGCTCATCCTTTAGCCGTATCCGGGCACACAATAAGTACCTCGTTTTTAAGGGAAAGATGATGGTAATACCAGAAAACAGCAGCATCGTTATTTTTGGTGCTTCAGGTGACCTTACATACCGTAAGCTCATTCCTGCTTTATACCACCTCTATGCGAACAAACAGCTTCCAGAAAATTTTGCCATTCTGGGTGTAAGTCGCACTGAATACAGTGATGAGTCTTACCGCGCGAAGCTGAAAAAATCGCTTCAGGAAATGGAAAAGACTGAGCCAGAAACGCTTGATGCATTTATTAACCATCTGCACTACCAAGCTATCAATACTTCTGACACACAAGATTACAGTAAGCTATCTTCTCGTTTAGACCAACTTGCTGACGAATATCGTTTCGATCAGCGCAATACGCTTTTCTACTTAGCAACCCCACCAAGTTTATACAGTGTGATTCCTGCAAGTCTTGCAGCACACGGCCTAAACAAAGAAGAAGATGGTTGGAAACGCCTGATTATTGAGAAACCATTCGGTTATGACCTTGAATCAGCACGTATTCTGGATAAAGAAATTCACGAGCACTTCCAAGAGCATCAAATTTACCGAATTGACCATTACTTAGGTAAAGAGACGGTACAAAACCTTCTTGTACTTCGTTTTTCAAACGCGATGTTTGAGCCGCTTTGGAACCGTAACTTCATTGATTATGTTGAAATCACGGGAGCAGAATTCCTCGGCGTAGAGGAGCGTGGTGGTTACTACGACAACTCGGGTGCCGTGCGCGATATGTTCCAAAACCACCTGCTACAAGTATTGGCGATGGTGGGTATGGAGCCACCTGCACAGATCAATGCAGATTCGATGCGTGATGAAGTCGTTAAAGTACTCCAGTGTTTAAAACCTTTGGACGAAAACGCTCTGCGTAACGATCTAGTATTAGGTCAATACACCGCTTCTGAAGTTCGTGGACAAAGTCTACGTGGCTACCGTGAAGAGCCGGGGGTTGCAGATGATTCTCGTACCGAAACGTACATCGGTTTGAAAGCATACATTAACAACTGGCGTTGGAATGGCGTGCCATTCTACGTGCGTACTGGTAAGCGTCTTCCAACACGCGTGACTGAAGTGGTTATCCACTTTAAACAAACACCGCACCCAGTGTTTGGTCAAAACGCACCAGAAAACAAGCTGATCATTCGCATTCAGCCAGACGAAGGCATTCAAATGAGCTTTGGCTTGAAAGAGCCAGGCGCAGGTTTTGAAGCGAAAGAAGTGAAAATGAACTTCCATTACGCTGACCTACAAGAAACGCAAATGCTAACTGCGTATGAGCGTCTTCTACTTGATGCTTTGAATGGTGATGCTACGCTATTTGCACGTAGTGATGCGGTGGAAGCGTGTTGGCAGTACGTACAGCCAATTTTAGATTTTAAACAAGATCCACAATCCCTCTTCGGGTACGCATGCGGCACATGGGGTCCTAAAGAGTCAGACGACCTGCTACAGCGTGATGGTCGCGCTTGGCGCTTCCCATGTAAAAACTTAACAGATACGGATTACTGTGAACTATGATCAACCATAAGATCTACCAAACAGCAGAGCAGGTAGTTGAAAGCCTAGCTAACGACATGAAAGCGTTCAGCGAAATGGGCCGACCTGTTCACATCTCTCTTTCTGGCGGCAGCACTCCTAAAATGCTGTTCAAACTGTTGGCTTCAGAGGCTTACGCAACCTCTATTCAGTGGCAAAATCTCCACTTCTGGTGGGGTGACGAACGTTGTGTCGCACCTGACGATGCGGAAAGCAACTACGGAGAAGCGAACGCGCTACTGTTTAGCCAAGTAAACATTCCAACAGAAAACATCCACCGTATACGCGGTGAAGATGACCCTAAAGTGGAAGCGGAACGCTTTGCGAAAGAGATGTCAGAGGTGATTCCGACTGAAAACGGAACCCCTGTGTTTGACTGGATCTTATTAGGTGTTGGTGCAGATGGTCACACCGCTTCTCTGTTCCCTGGCCAAACCAATTATGATGATGCGAATCTATCTCTTGTGGCGCCTCATCCTGAGTCGGGCCAACTTCGTGTGTCAAAAACGGCACGCGTTTTAGAAGCAGCAAAACGCATCAGTTACTTAGTGCTTGGTGCAGGAAAAGCGGACATCGTTGAAGAGATCAACAGTTCACCTGCACACGCACTGCCATACCCAGCGGCTAAGATTCAAGCGAAATCTGGTCTGACGGAATGGTATTTAGATTTGGACGCAGCAGCAAAAATTGCTTAAACGCTGCTCGTCAATGAAACAAAATTGGAGAGAAACAATGAAAGGTGATATCGGTGTAATTGGCCTAGCGGTAATGGGTCAAAACCTTATCCTAAACATGAACGATCACGGCTTCAAAGTGGTCGCTCACAACCGCACTGCTGCTAAAGTAGACGAGTTCCTGGAAGGTCCAGCGAAAGGCACGAACATCATCGGTGCATACTCTCTAGAAGAACTAGTAGAGAAGCTAGAAACGCCACGTAAAGTGATGCTAATGGTTCGCGCAGGTGATGTGGTAGACAAATTCATCGACGCGCTAGTCCCTCTACTAGATAAGGGCGACATCATCATCGACGGTGGTAACACAAACTACCCAGATACAAACCGTCGTGTTGCTGCACTACGCGAAAAAGGCATCCACTTCATCGGTACTGGCGTATCTGGTGGTGAAGAAGGTGCACGTTTTGGCCCATCTATCATGCCTGGCGGCGCTCCAGAAGCTTGGGAAGCGGTTAAGCCAATCTTCCAAGGTATCTCTGCAAAAACTGATGCAGGTGAGCCTTGTTGTGACTGGGTTGGTAACGACGGTGCGGGCCACTTCGTTAAGATGGTACACAATGGCATCGAATACGGCGACATGCAGCTGATCACAGAAGCTTACCAGTTCATGAAAGACGGTCTTGGTATGTCTGCAGACGAGATGCAAGCGGTATTCGCTGAGTGGAACAACACTGAGCTAAACAGCTACCTTGTTGAAATTACGGCTGACATCCTTGGCTACAAAGACGAAGACGGTGAGCCTCTAGTTGAGAAAATCCTAGACACTGCTGGCCAAAAAGGTACAGGTAAATGGACGGGTATCAACGCTCTAGACCTTGGTATTCCTCTAACGCTAATCTCTGAGTCCGTATTCTCTCGCTGTCTATCTGCACTAAAAGATCAACGTGTTGAAGCTGAGAAACTGTTCGGCAAGACAATCACGCCAGTAGAAGGTGACAAGCAAGAGTGGGTTGACGCACTACGTCAAGCGCTTCTAGCGTCTAAGATCATCTCTTACGCTCAAGGCTTTATGCTAATGCGCGAAGCATCAAACGAGAATGGCTGGGACCTAAACTACGGTAACGTTGCTCTTATGTGGCGTGGTGGTTGTATCATCCGTTCTGCGTTCTTAGGCAACATCCGTGATGCATACGAAGCGAATCCAGAACTAGCATTCCTAGGCTCTGATGATTACTTCAAAGGTATCCTACAAAACAGCCTAGTAGCATGGCGTAAAGTGGCGGCTAAGTCTCTAGAAGCAGGCATCCCAATGCCATGTACGACTTCTGCACTAACATTCCTAGACGGTTACACAACAGCTCGTCTACCTGCGAACCTACTGCAAGCTCAACGTGACTACTTCGGTGCTCACACTTACGAGCGTATCGACCGTGAGCGTGGTGAATTCTTCCATACGAACTGGACGGGTACAGGCGGCGACACAGCGTCTACAACTTACGACGTTTAATCGTTTTAAGTAAATCGACTAAGTATAAAAGGATGCCTAAGCATCCTTTTTTGTGTTTGGCTTTATGAAACTCAAAGAGCGCCTAGGCGCTCTTTTCTGTGGTCGTTTTCTTGTTTTGATAAAACCTGTCTTTGAGGTAGAGAATTGCGCTGACCACAAGAGCCACTACAGAAACAGTAAATAGGGCATACATGCTGAGAATCCATGCGAATGTAGCCGTCAAAAACGCAATGAAGGAAAACATTCTGCTGAAAGACATCACATGGCCAAGTTTGTTACTTTTCATAAACGCCTCCCAAAGCTGAGTGGGGATAGACAAGTGTGGTCATATACCACGCTTTGATTGTCTGTTCTTTTTTGGCGTTTCACACAAAAAATCGGCTAAAGATTTCTCAAAAAAAGTGAAATATTGAACTGGTAGACAAATCCATAAACGGACTTACAAATATATGAATGCATTTGTCTATCACTTCAAAGTTTTTGCTGTGCGGATTAAGGCCTTTTAACGCTATTATTGCAGCCTTCGAGTTTACTAGGCGTAATTTCAAGTCAATAATTCCGGGAAGCTCATCCTCATTATCAGTCACGATGAAAATCACTTTTCTTTGCTTAACAATACTTTATTGAATATGTGTGATTGCATCAGATTTGAGAATGAAACTAAGGTTGCAAGAAAGGCGAAAAAGAGTGCTAGGTAAGCCTTTGAACTACGCCTATAATTAGCGCCCACATGGAGGATGTTTAATAAATGAACATCCTCTATTTTTTGAAACCAGCAACAAGGATCCAGTAAAACGTGTTTTTCTGGTGTTGTTTACGTTGACCAAGAAGGTGATTAACACAACAAATTGAGGTTCTAAGATGACTCTTAACAAGTACTTTGTTTTCATTCCGGCAGAATTGGATCAGGAAATACACAAGGACAACCAAGTGATCTCTGAGAAGGAAACTCAACGTCAGGCATTAGTAAAACAGGCTCAACAACAAGGTGGCCTGTAAGCTAGGTTTCAAATAGAAAGAGCACCGCAAAGGTGCTCTTTTTGTATCTGAGGTTATGGATTAACCCAATATGCCGAGGCTTTTCAGCTTTCTATAAATCGTATTTCGACTGACGCCAAGCATACGAGATGTTTTGCTGATGTTCCCCTGATTGGCTTGATATGTTTTGAGCAGTTTGTCTTCGACGGTTGCACGCAGTTCTAACGTGGGTTCGGCAGTGGTTGTTACGTCTTGAGCCTGGCTGAGCTTCTTACTCAGGTGAGTCGGTACGTGAGTGAGCTCTAACGTTTCTTCACCTTGCGCCATTAACGCGGATACTTTGATTAAACTATCGAGTTCACGCAAGTTTCCAGGCCAAGAGTAAGAAAGCAGTAGAGAAAGTAGGTGAGGACAGAGTTGTTGTTCAGATTCAGCGTGACGTCGATGAATATTCTCGATCAGTTGTTGCTTATCATCTCGCTCTTCGAAGCGAGGCAATTCGATGATCAAACCATTGAGGCGATAGTATAAATCTTGACGGAACAATCCTTCGCTAACCAAGTTCTCGATATCTTTATGTGTGGCCGCAATGATTTGCGTATCGACTTGAACACTTTGGTTTGAACCCACAGGAAGCACGGTTTTATCTTGCAATACATGCAGCAAGCGGCTTTGAGCTTCCAAGGGTAAATCTGCGATTTCATCCAGAAACAAAATCCCCTTGTGCGCTTGGCGAATTTTTCCCTGATAGCCTTTGCTGTTTGCGCCAGTAAACGCACCAGCCACGTAGCCAAACAATTCGGACTCAACCAAATCTTTCGGTAGTGCGCCACAGTTGACGGAAACCAACGGCCCCGTTTTTCTCTGGCTGTTTTTATGTAGCGCTTTCACAAACTCATTTTTACCAACCCCAGTTTCTCCGAGAATCAGTAAGCTTATGTCTTTATCGATAACGCGATTGGCTTGTTGCCAGCAATGTTCGACAGTAGAATCGCCGTAATGCAGATCATTGGAAGCGGTAACGGAACGAGACTTCACTTTTTTGTCGGTCAGCGGCTTTGTTTTGAACACGAAAGGGTGCTCGTCACTTTGGATAGAAAGAATGTCGTCGAGCGATTGCCCGATGACGTTTTGTTGAGCAAGGAGCTGAGAAGCAACTTGGTTGTGCGCGAGAATCTGTCCATCTTCATTAGCGATGATAATCCCTTGCCATCCACTGTTTAGTAAGCCTTTTTCACACGCCAAATCCACACGAATATGCCCTTGTGGAATCAAGTTTAGCAATTGATTTTCAACTTGCTGAACCATGTTCTGTACCAGCACTTGCGTTGAGAAATCATGTTTCTTTTGTTCGCTGGTGATATCTAGCACGCCAATCAAATGACCAAGATGATCGAAAATAGGATTGGCCGAGCAGCTAATAAAACGATGGTGTTGGATAAAGTGTTGATCGCCGATGACTGAGACCGGTTTTGCTTCAACTATCGCAGTCCCAATCGCGTTGGTGCCTTTGACCTTTTCTTGCCAGCACGCACCAGAGCTTAGCGCAATTTCGGTCAACTTCTCGCGGAACTTAGGTTGTCCCCAACTGCCGATGATGACGCCGTCGGCATCCGTCAGAATTAAGCGGCTGTCACTATGAGCAAAAAGCTGATTAAACAGCGGGAGAGCAAACTGGGTGACGGTTTCCAATAAGAAGTTGAGTTGGTGACGCCTATTTTGAAGTGTCGCTGGTGTCACTCGAATATCTTCAGGGCGTCGACGCTGTTTTAAACCCGCCTGTTCACTTCGGATCCATGAAGTTGAAAGCCAATTGTTATCGCTAATGTGTTGAAGTTCCATGACTGTACCATTTTGTCACAGTGAGGGTGTGCCATTTTGGAACACTTGAACATTGGTGTTCACACCATACATCCGCTCAAACATCGCTCACTTGGTTTGTTATCGCTTGGTAATCATAGTTTTACATTTAGTTAACAACAAGTGTGGTGTAGTTGGCGTGTGACTTGCGTAATGCTCTTTGTGAACAGTGCGATACGACACTGCAATAACACATTGAACGAGAAACAAAAGGAAGAGTTATGATCTATGCACAGCCAGGTAGTGAAAATGCCATTGTTAACTTTAAATCGCATTACGATAACTTTATCGGTGGGGAATGGGTAAAACCAACGGGCGGTGAGTACTTTGATAATATCTCACCAATCAACGGACAAGCGTATTGTAAAGTTGCCCGTTCTGGCGAGGCAGATATCAACTTAGCATTGGATGCTGCACACAACATCAAAGCAAAATGGGCGAAAACCAGTGTGACAGAACGCTCTAACATCTTGCTGAAAATCGCTGATCGTATCGAACAGCATTTAGAAGAACTTGCAGTTGCAGAAACATGGGAAAACGGCAAACCAGTTCGTGAAACCTTGGCAGCGGATTTACCTTTGGTGGTAGATCATTTCCGTTACTTTGCTGGCTGTATTCGCGCACAAGAAGGCAGTGCGGCGGAGCTGGATGAGCACACCGCAAGCTACCACTTCCCGGAGCCGATTGGCGTGGTTGGTCAAATTATTCCATGGAACTTCCCAATGTTGATGGCGGCTTGGAAGCTGGCACCGGCACTTGCGGCAGGTTGTTGTGTGATATTGAAGCCAGCAGAACAAACGCCAACGTCGATTCTGGTTCTTATGGAAAAAATCGGAGATCTACTGCCACCGGGCGTCATTAACGTTGTTAATGGTTTTGGTTCAGAAGCGGGCCAAGCGCTCGCAACCAGCAACCGCATTGCGAAGTTAGCGTTTACCGGCTCAACACAAGTTGGCAATCACATTCTAAAATGTGCAGCGGACAACTTGATCCCATCGACAGTGGAGCTAGGTGGTAAATCTCCAAACATTTACTTCTCAGATGTTTTCGATTACGAAGATGAGTACCTCGATAAGTGTATCGAAGGTACGCTACTTGGTTTCTTCAACCAAGGCGAAGTTTGTACCTGTCCATCTCGCGTATTAGTTCATGAAGCGATTTACGATAAGTTTGTAGAGAAATTGACGGAACGTGCGCAGTTAATCAAGCAAGGTAACCCGCTCGATACCGATACTCAAGTTGGTGCTCAGGCTTCTCAAGAACAGTTTGATAAGATTTTAAGTTACCTCGAAATCGGCCGTGAAGAAGGCGCAAAAGTGGTCTTTGGTGGTGGTGTATCTGAACAGCCAGAGTCAATCAATCAGGGTTACTACATTCAGCCAACGATGTTGGAAGGCCACAATAAGATGCGTATTTTCCAAGAAGAAATCTTTGGCCCCGTCATTGCCATCACTAAGTTTAAAGATGAAGCGGAAGCTCTGGAAATCGCGAACGACACCGAATATGGCTTAGGCGCAGGCGTTTGGACTCGTGATGCGAACGTCGCATATCGTATGGGCCGTAATATCGAAGCTGGTCGAATCTGGATTAACTGTTACCACGCTTACCCTGCACACGCTGCGTTCGGTGGCTATAAAAAGTCAGGTATTGGACGTGAAACACATAAGATGATGCTGGATCACTACCAAAATACGAAAAACCTATTGATTAGCTACAGTGTTGATCCACTAGGCTTCTTCTAAATGAAGTAGTTAACAAAGAAAAAGCAGTACTAACCAAAACCCCGAGCCTTCGGGGTTTTTTATTGCATGGGCTTGCGGGTGGGAGGGTGTATATACGTGAAATTTATATTTTGAACCCATCTATATTGCGTGCTCAGGAACGTTGAATTACGGTCACTTTTCGTTCAAGTAGTTTTTCGACCGCGGTGTTTTGCTTTTCAAGACTAAACTGCTGATCAAAATCCAAGACGCGATTACAAGACTCAAGACTCGCAAACTGGTTTAAACATTCGCTAAGTTCTCTTTTAGAGCTCATTCGAGCCAAACTGCTTTCTGATGAAGAGAGTAGGGTCACTTTGCGGCCATGAAATGTTCCTTGTGGCAGAGCATCACTTTGCTGTGCTTGCTTTACTTCATGAACCGGTAAGTTAGTGTATTTAGATTGGATGTCGTTGGACATAGAGACACCTAAACTCTTAAGTCTAAAGTTTGTGGCATCGGAGCTACCTCAGCAGTGGCGACATGAGCAGACAATAACGACTCCCACGACTCACTTTGCGTCAACAATTCAGCCAAAGCAGTTTCAAAATACTCATAATCCAGTCGCTTAATGTTAATGAGTCGGTTTAAACAGAGTACATGTCGATGATTATCTAAACTAAAGAATAATTGATGCTCAGGCCAGTGATAATTAAAGGCTAGGAAAGAACGATAGAGATCGGAATTAACGATTTGAAGACCAACAATCTCAGCTTCGAGCTGGAGGGTTGTCGATTCAGGATGAAAGATGATATGCACTCTTAGATTATCATCAAACGCTAAGCTTACTTCATTTTCCGTTAGATGCAGTGCAGGCAAGCCTATTTGATGAGCAAACTTTAGCAAAATCTCATCGATAGTTTGGCGTGCTGACATAGGAATAGTCCCTTTTGAAATTTTATCAAGGAAAATATTAGATGTATCTCTTCGTGTTTATCAATATTGGTCGGTTGTTATTATATTTTGGTTTTTAATTTCGGTGAGCTAAATAGAACAGCGATAACAAATGTGCTCTGATGCATATTGTGGTTGTTCTTAGATATTTAAATATCTTTGTTCTCTAATATACCCACCTAATTGAAAGTGTATTAGGGCGCAGTCACTATGAGTTAAATTAAATCTAATGTTAAATCTGTGTTGTTGAAGAATGCGATTTATTGTCCGCTTGTAGTATAAATATAAGTTGATCTTTTATATTTTTACATAAAGAATTGTGTGAAATTAAAATGAACTAAGTCTATAAAATAAGTTTATGGTGTCATAATGAACAATTCTATGTGGGCTGGTTTTGTCGGACTATTCCTACTAAGTGGGTGTAGTCAATCTGTGCCGATTGTAAGGGAAGGTAGCTTTGACACAAAGAGTCAGGCGACACTCTATGGTTGGGTTTCTGTCGATGGATACTTTCCACCTTCGATTACGTCTCTTGATGTGGAAATATGTAAAGTGATTGAAAATCAGTGTCTTAGATCTGCATTGCAGCACTACCAAGGCGTTCAATTACCCGTACAGTATTCATTTTTAATTGCACCGATTCAAGCTGGTGACGGAAACATGAAGATAATTGGAAAGCTATACTCGAATGGGGAACTTGTAGCGGAAAAAGAAAAGAACTATTTATTTTCAGTGGAGGGAAAACAGGAAAACTTGATACTCGTGCCAAAAAAATAACCAGATGAAAAGTAATCGGTTACATTTAATTAGACCTTACTAAATTATTAAAAATAAAGATTTGCTCTTTCCTGTTGTGAAAGTTTTGTTGTTTTTTACAAACATTAATTACATGGTTTAAGTCATCGGGTCAGTTGTTTTTTAGACTTATACTTGTTGCAAAAATAGCATTCTTTATGATTATATCTCGCTCCTTGAACACGTTGGCTTGGCGTTTTAG
This sequence comes from Vibrio sp. A1-1, assembly GCF_021728175.1. Classification (NCBI taxonomy): domain Bacteria; kingdom Pseudomonadati; phylum Pseudomonadota; class Gammaproteobacteria; order Vibrionales; family Vibrionaceae; genus Vibrio; species Vibrio sp. A1-1. The sequence goes on along the minus strand of NZ_JAKKCL010000016.1, from coordinate 74,866 downwards.
GCTATAAAAAATACAATTTTAAGATTTTGGAAATTTCAGTTTGTTCGATAAACGATACCATAATCTATTTAATTTTATTCTAATGTATAACAAAAATCCTAAACTTTAATAACGAAATGATATTTAAGTTTTGGCTAATAATAAACGCTATCTGATAAAAATAATAAAGACGGACAGCAGAGTTTACTAAGATAAACTTTTACCTTTAGGTAAGGGTAATGCTTAGGATATTCGCTAATTATTCGGGGGGTATGGTAAGTGATATGAACTTCTATGCTCTTTTCTTTGCTTCTTTAATTGATATAGCAGTACTTAGAAATAACAACAACCAAAGTATTGCTTTGAAAGTTTCTCAACACTCGTACTGAGAAACTCAAAATAATGAAGGGTAGAAAATGGATGTGTCAGGCCAACTAAACACAGAAAAGGTCGGCTCGAGCTCGCGAAAAATTCGTAGTTTTTCCCGCTATGAAAAATCTGACGAAGTATTTCACTCAGACCAATCTCACATTGTTGTCGTTCACAATGGTCAGCTTCGAGTTCAAACAGGTGATTGCACAATCGATGTTGCGGCAGAAAACGGGGTGTTTCTATCCCAAGGGGATTACTTATTCGAGTACTCGCCCTTAGACGGGGCATACAAAGCGTCGATTATAACCTACGACAACGAACTCGTTAGTCAGCTATTACAAAAGCACAGTGATCTTTTGATGATGCTGCCCAAGGTAGATAAAGTTTGTTCTGGCTTGTTTACTTTTGGTTTGAACATACTCGTAGAGCAAGTGCTTTCCAGCATGCAGACGCTTGAGCAACAGGCGTATCCAGATGCGATCATGTGCCTAAAATATGAAGAGTTACTCATTCTTTTGCTGCACGGCAAAGGAGGAGAATCACTCTATGCGTTGCTGTCACAACAAACTAACCGAACATCGGAACGGTTACGTCGATTTATGGAACAACACTATCTCAAAGAGTGGAAGTTGACTGACTATGCGCAAGAGTTTGGTGCTAGCTTAACGACTTTTAAAGAGCTATTTAATGAGCACTATGGCATTTCTCCAAGAGCTTGGATCAGTGAGCGCCGATTGTTGCACGCTCATAAACTCCTGTTGACGAGCAAGATGAGCATCGTGGATGTGGCGATGGAGGCTGGGTTTTCTAGTCAGTCTTACTTTACGCAGAGTTACCGCCGTCGTTTTGGAACGACGCCAAGCCGTGTACGTTCGGGAGACGATCAAGTAGCTATCGCGAAATGAAATGACTTGGGACTAAAATTTTCTGACTAATTTTGAAAGTCACTCATCAGCGTAAATTCTATTATGCGTCATGTAACAACGAACGATTAAAAATTATTACACCTCTTTCTTTCTGGATCGTTCGAGAGGGGTGCGGAGACGAACATAAATGAAAAAGCAGCATTGGCGACGCCGTTCGCTTTTTCCAGACAGCATTGTGACACAACGGAAAGTGACTGTTTTGCAGAGAGGAGCTCGATATGAAAGTGCTTCTAGATCAACGCAGGATTTCAATGTTGTGCACGTCAATCACCGACAATTGTTGAGTGAAGGCGTCATTAATTATGAACAGTTATCTTTACTTCAGCGCTTGTTGGATAGAAGCGTCGTCGATAGCCTGTGCGCAAGCCAGTTGGTGAAAACGTATCAAAAGCTCGGTGCGTCGCTTGACCGATTCGCCATGCGTTTATTTTTGGAAATTGGGTCGCAGCTCAGTGATAGCCGCACACTCGTGACCTTTGAACAAAGACTGGAATACATCAACGCGCGTCTTGGTTTTCGCTTCAATTTAGCGGTGCCAAAAACGTTGATGCTTTGTTTTCATTTATCGCTAAACGAGTGGATTAACCGTCAAGTTGATCAAAGCGCTTTGCATGCCTCCATTAAAGTGGAACAGCTTATCAATCAGCTCGATATTCAAAAGGAATATTGGTCGAAACTATTGGGAGAGGACACCAGTGCGGTGTTTGTACAACAGCAACTCGATTTAATTGAGCGCCAACAACACCAGTTGAAAGATCAACTCGGGACGTTGAGTGAACAACAGATGCAAGTGATTGAATGTCATCGTTCGTTAATTGAGAAGTGGCAACCGTCCTTAGACGAGCTCAAAGGGTTCGCAGAGTACACTTCTACGACGGCTCAGTTTATCTCTGAGTGGAAAAAGTGGTGTTCGGAAGTTCGACTTGAGGCTCCTGAGCTGAACGAAGTCTGGGATGCATGCGATGTGGTTTACAACGACCAAAATGCGGTTGCGAAAGTATGGCAGTGGTTCAAGAGTATGCAAATTGTTGGAGACATCGATCACTACTATTTTGACACTCAAAGCGGCCAGTGCGGCCAGGCTTGCAATCACCTCAGCCAGATTTAAATAGGGCGTTAAATGTTAGATAAGATGATGAAATCTTTAGCGGAAACGCTAAAGGTAGGGGATTTTATTGCCTCAGAAAATGGCTCTTACAACATCGAGGTTGATCAGTTGTCACTGACCATCAAACAACACGCATCATGGTTTTTATGGGAAGCGGCTTTACCTTTCCAGTTTAAAGAGCATCTAGATTATCAACAAGAACAAGCGTTACAACGTTGCATGCAGCTCTCATTAAAAACAATCCGTGAAGATGGCTGCGTACTAACAGCAAATGATGATCAGCAGCTGATTTTACAAAGCAAAGTGAGGATCGAGGACTGTTCGATTGAGCTGTTCTCTTCTTTGCTTTCTAAGCACGTTAATCTATGTGAGCGTTATATGGCATTATTGGAGCACGAGCGCGTGAACCACACGATTAATCATAATGTGTGGTTGCCATGATGCGAAAAGTCTTTCCGAATATCAGACGTGCTGCCACAAAGATACTGTTGTGTGCTGTGAGCTTTGCTCCGTTGGGATTCGCACAAGCAACAGACTTACACTGGCCCGAACAACCATTCCGATACTATGCAGATAACGACTCATTAAAAGAGTTGTTGAATAACTTTGGCGCAAACTATCGCGTTTCGGTTTCTGTGAGTGACAAAGTTAATGATCGAGTGAGTGGACGTTTTACTCCTGATGATCCGGCTGAGTTCCTCGACTACTTATCGCAAGTCTATAACTTGATGTGGTATTTCGATGGTGCCGTCTTACATGTCTATAAGGCGACAGAAACGCGCTCACGTTTACTCCAATTAGAATTATTGACCGCCAGAGAGCTACGAAGCACGTTAATTTCCACTGGAGTGTGGGATTCGCGCTATGGGTGGAGAGCCGCTGAAAGTAAAGGGTTGGTTTATCTTGCAGGTCCTCCACGTTATGTCGACTTAGTTGTACAAACGGCCGAAGCATTAGAAACGCGCCTGCTGCAGAAATCGAATTCAACCGACGAGTTATTCGTTGAAATAATTCCTTTGAAGTACGCTTCTGCAACGGATAGACAAATTGCATATCGAGATCAGACCATTACGGTTCCGGGTATCGCATCGGTTTTAAAGCGAGTCGTGTCTGGTGTTCAAACTCAAGTGACGAGTGCGTCGAACAAAGAAGTTACCAGTTCAGATAAGCCTGTAAAAAGCAATAAAACCGCCTCAGTTCATGGCGGAGCAACGGTTGAAGCAGAGCCGGGCCTTAATGCGATTATTGTTCGTGATACTCAAGCGCGATTACCGCTCTATCGCAAACTGGTCGCTCAATTGGACCAACCGCAATCAAGAATTGAAGTTGCATTATCGATTGTCGACATCAGTGCCAACGATTTAAGTCAGTTAGGCGTGGATTGGCGAGCGGGAGTATCTGTCGGAAATAATCGAATTGTTGATATCAAAACAACAGGGGATGTGAGTTCGGGTGATGTGACTCTCGGTAGCGGACAAAATTTTAAGTCTTTGCTTGATTCAACCAATCTGAATTACCTGTTGGCTCAAATCCGTTTATTGGAATCTCAAGGCAGTGCTCAAGTGGTTTCAAGACCAACACTGCTAACCCAAGAAAATGTCGAAGCTGTACTGAACAACAGCAGCACGTTTTACGTCAAGCTGGTTGGTAAAGAGACCGCAGCACTGGAAGAGGTCACGTATGGCACGTTACTGAGAATTGTCCCGCGTATCGTTGGTGACAGGTTTGCTGCCCGACCAGAAATCAATCTGAGCCTTCATCTCGAAGACGGGGCAAAGATTACCGATGGTGGTGTCGACGGCCTTCCTTCCGTTCGTAAAACTGAAATCAGTACCTTGGCGACGGTGAAGCAAGGACAGAGCTTGCTCATCGGTGGTGTCTATCGAGATGAAGTGAGTCATCAGTTACGTAAAGTACCACTGTTGGGAGACATCCCATATTTAGGTGCATTGTTTAGAAGTAATACCAACACTAAACGCCGCACGGTGCGCATGTTTATTCTAGAACCGCGAATCGTTGTGGATGGTATTGGCGATAGTGTGTTGATTGGTAATGAGTATGATCTGCGACCAAGCATTGGCAAGCTCAACAACATTTCCAACAACAGTGCTGAATTTAAATCGGTCGTCGAAGTGTATAGCTGCACATCAAAGACTCAAGCAGAGCGCTATCAGCAAGACTTATTGTCACAGCAACAGTCGTCTCAATTGACGCAGTGCCAATTGCCGACAGGGCAAAAGGGTTGGCGTGTAAAAGTATTGGAATGCGATGACTCACAAAGTGAGTGTGTGCGTCCATCAGAGGAGCCTTAACCGCGATGCAGCAATGGAAAATTCGTATTTTATCAGGCGTGCATTCCGGAGTTGAAGTCACCTTACCTGAGGGCGCTCTTGTGCTTGGCAGTGACGACTTTATCGCAGATCTCGTGCTGTCTGATGCTGGGGTCGAAGCTAACCATTTCACGTTGGTTTGCCAGCAAGACTCGGTCATTTTACGAGGCTGCAAAGAGGCAAATATTAACGGTGAAAACATCTCTGTTGAAGATGATGGGATCGAGTTGTCACGCCATGCCGTTGTCTCTGTAGGCGTTGTGAAGTTCGCACTGGGGTACGCAGAAGATGCGTTAATCGTGAGTAACGTCAGCGACGAATCTAGCGAACAGGATACACCTGTTGTTGCTGTACAACGCTCTAGCTGGAAAAAAACAACGCTCATCGCCTTGCTTTGTAGTTTTGTCCCGAGTGTCATTTTTGCTGGTATGTGGTACAGCCAAGCTAACGGAAACAATAATGAGACTGTCACAGAAGCAGAACCCATTGTTTTGGTGCGCAACATCTTAGGCGAGCTCAAACTTAGCGACGTTCGTGTGGAATGGAATGCCGCCGCACGCCAAGCGGTTTTGGAAGGCTATGTTGAAGATCGAACTCAGAAACTCGATCTGCTTGGTCGAATTGATGTATTAGGTATCAATTACAAAAGTGACTTAAGAACGATGGAAGAAATCCGTCGCGGGGTTCGATTTATTTTGCGAAACCTCGGCTATCACCAGGTGAAAGTCGAAAATGGGGATGAGACGGGCACACTGTTACTGACGGGTTATATCGATGATGCAAGCCGCTGGAACCAAGTTGAGCAAATTTTAGAGCGAGACGTACCGGGCCTCGTAGCGTGGAAGGTTGAACTGCAAAGAGCGGGTGCCTACATGGATACGCTAAAAGCCTTATTGACGGATGCGGAGCTACTGAAAAAAGTCCAGTTGGTTACCAGCGGTGATCGCATCGAAGTACGCGGGGAACTTGATGATATCGAAACGACTCGATTTTACGGTGTGACTCGAGACTTCCGAGAACAATATGGTGAAAAACCATATTTAGTTTTGAAATCCATACCTAAGGTGAGTAAAGGCACCAACATCGATTTCCCGTTTCGTAGCGTTAACTTTGGTCAGGTTCCATATGTGATTCTGACTGATAACGTTCGTTACATGGTTGGTGCAAGAACGCCTCAAGGCTACCGCATATCCAGTGTTACGCCAGTTGGCATTGAGTTGGTCAAAGGCGGGCGGGTGATAACAATAGAACTCGGATACGAGGGCGAGACGAACAATGACAAATCTTGAACAAATTTTAAATAACGACAAAAACGGTGCGGAAGTGCACAAGATTAAGAGCAAGCTCTTAGAAGCACAAGCGGTGGTGAAACGTCAGTTGGATTTAGGGTGCTCACCACAGCAGTACCAATTGCTACTCAAACAGTATGAAGCTTACACCGCCGCACATGCGGTCGTTGAATCATACGAAGCGAACTAAAAATACGAGGAAGTCTTATGTCATTTTACGATGCTAGTAACAGTGTAAACCTTGATGATGTTAAAACTAAGTTAGAAAAACAAGCGAAAGATGCCAACACAGAAGTGACGACAGCCATCAAGAACCTAGAAACAAACGCCGATGATCCATCTAAGCTGGCTGAACTTCAGCACGCGATCAACAAATGGTCTGTTGTTTACAACATCAATGCGACCACTACTCGTGCGATTAAAGATGTGATGCAGTCGATTCTCCAGAAGGTATAAAGCATGGAACGAGAAATGCGCCAATTGCTGGCTGAAATCGCGCTGATGGCAACCGGTATGCATCGTCATCAAGAAGCTAACACGATTGCGGACGGCCTTGAAGCAAGCTCTGGTTCTGAAGAGACCGTGGTGATGATTCGTGCAATGAGCCTCATGAATAAAGGCTTGTACGAAGAGGCTCATCAATTGCTCGAACCACTTTGCAACGCCTATCCAGATCTGATCAGTTTAGCGGCCCTTGCTTCCGCCAAAGCTGGTTTATTGAGCAAAGCGGAAACCTGGGTAGAACTCGCATCACAGGGAAGCGAAGAAAGCCAAGCATTTGCTGCAAGCTTTTCTCAGGACATTAGGAACCTTGGATGATCGTTGATTCAAGTAATCTAACTCTTCAGCCTCAACCTCTGCGCCAATCGGAGTCGCGCCATTATGAGCGGAGCGATGAAGATAAGATGAATGTGCTCATGGAGCGTAATGCCAAGCAAGCGGAAGCCTCACAAGCCTCTCCAAAAGAGACGTTAGAGAAAACAGAAGCGAAATTGGCGGACATCAAAGCGTGGTATGAATCACTAAAAGACGCAGATGTTGTCAGTAAACAAAGCGTCTTATCGTCGTTGAATGAAGCGTTCTCCGATCCTCAAGTTAAACGAGAGGCAATGTGGTACGCCTTTCATGAGACGAAGAGTGCAAAGGGCACCGAACACCCGCAAGCCGATTTATTAAAGGTGTTGAAGCAGGAGTTGTTAGGGGATTTTTCGGGCCAGCTTATTGCCGAACCACCTGTCGATGAAGCAGCACTTAAAGAAATGTTGGCGCAGCATTTTCCACTGGGTGCCCAGAAAGAACAAGCCTTGTGGCACAGTTGGGCTGAGTTGAAGTCGTTACCTGATATGGCATCAACACTGGACATGGTTCGTGATGAGCTTAGCTTCATGATCCAAAAAAATGCGATGGTGAAAAACATCGTGACTCATAGTCACAAGTTAGATTTGTCTTAGGAGTACATATGATAAACACGCAGTACACCGAGGTGATGCAAACCAACATTGATAAGTTGCAGGATGCACAAGTCGAGGACGGTTTAAGTGAACGTTTCGAACAAGCCATGTCGGTTCCCGAGGCGAATAATGGCTTGGAGGGCGGTTTGCTCGAAAACATCAGCGAGTTAAAAAATACTATCGATAACGCGAAAAGTAACCTGCAAGACAACATGAAGATGGTGGGTGATGATCCGGCGCAATTACTGCAAATGCAGTGGGCACTGACGCGCATTACTTTTCAAGAAGAGCTGATCGCGAAAACCGTGGGTAAAACCACACAAAACGTAGAAACCTTATTGAAGGCACAATAGTGATGATGAATAAAATGAGAGCGGTTTTCATCATGCTCACGTTGTTTCTGGTGGGTTGTCAGACCGAGCTGTACACCAACGTAACTCAGAAAGAGGGGAATGAGATGTTGTCGATCTTATTATCCGAAGGTGTCGTTGCAACAAAAGAACCTGACAAAGACAACACCGTCAAGTTAATGGTAGACAGTTCTCAAATCGCCTTCGCGGTAGACGCGCTGAAGCGAAAAGGGTATCCAAGAGAGCAGTTTTCTACATTGAAAGAGGTGTTTCCCAAAGACGATTTGATCTCGTCGCCATTAGCAGAACGAGCACGTTTGGTGTACGCGAAATCTCAAGAACTTTCTTCAACCTTATCTCAGATTGATGGCGTGCTGGTGGCACGTGTTCATGTTGTTTTGGAAGATCAAGATCTACGTCCAGGAGAGCGTCCAACTCCTGCGTCTGCCTCTGTGTTTATTAAACACGCGGCGGATATTGCGCTTGATTCGTATGTTCCTCAGATTAAATTATTGGTGAACAATAGTATTGAGGGGTTGAATTACGATCGAATCAGCGTAGTGATGGTACCCTCATCAGAGGTACGAGTTGCTACTCAAAACAATCAATTTAAAAGCATTTTGTCGGTTCAGGTCACCAAAGAGACGGCGAATAATCTTATCGCCATTTTGGTGTTCTTGGTAGCTGCGCTTATCGGTTCAAATATCGCTACTTTTACTTGGTGCCGCAGGAACACAAAGCGTGGTTAAACCAGAAACACCACTCGCGCAGGTACAACATCAGTTTAACTACGCGCCTTGCCAATACATCCATAAAAGTTGGATAGAACAGAAACAGCCTTGGTTACTAAATATTGAAGGTTGGAGAGATAACCCCATGTTTAACCAATGGTGCATAAATGAGTGGGCGTTATCTCCAGTTCCAGAGACGGCTTTTAACAAACCTTGCCATAGCTTGGCGTTGCTCCCAGCGGATGCGTTGAACCAACTCGTACTGATGGTGGGCGGAGCTTTACATTGTGTGGCAATGCGAGGCGTTGTTTTAAAACATCCGAAACAGGTTCTGAACAACGTCTTTGGATTGGAAGGCGCTCGGTTCTTGATTCAAAACGGGCCGATGTTGTTATCCAGTTGGCCGCAAGGTTGGCAACATCCGTTGCCAGAATCATTGGATGAGCGGTCTGTTGAAGCAAAAATGCAAGCGCTTGGGTACTCCTGGATAAGGTTTGTTTTAGTTAACTCGCCAGAAGACATTGTCCTGCGTTGGCAATTCAAACTAGAACAGCAGCTCAGCGAGAGTACGGAAATGGCTAGCTGGTTGGCAAAAGATCAGCGAGATCTGGCGTATCGACTCACAAAAAAAATTGCAAAACAGGTTATTCCCCAATGGTTTCATTTGTTGAAATAAAAACAGACAACTTGCAGCTGGCACCTGGCTTAAAGGTGCTGAAAGCGAAAGATTATGCCAGTTATCTTGATTCGCAACACTTAGTTGAAGCCGCGAACTCCAAAGCTGAAAGCATAATTGCTAATGCCCAACAAGCCTACGAAACTGAAAAACAACGTGGTTATCAAGATGGTCTCGCACAAGCCAAGATTGAAAATGCGCAAACGATGGTTGAAACCCTAGCGCGTTGTAATGATTACTATCAGCAAGTCGAAGAAAAAATGACAGGCGTGGTGTTAGAAGCGGTACGTAAGATCATCGATACCTTTGATGATGTCGATACCACGGTGAGCGTCGTGCGAGAAGCGTTGCAATTGGTGAGCAACCAAAAGCAGGTCATTTTACATGTCCATCCAGAGCAGGTTGTTGATGTGAGGGAAAAGGTGGCTGGTGTATTGAGTGATTACCCTGAAGTCGGTTACGTTGACGTGGTAGCAGACGCTCGCTTGAAAAATGGAGGCTGCATTCTGGAAACTGAAGTCGGGATCATCGACGCCAGTATTGATGGACAGCTGCATGCATTAAAGCAAGCGATGGTGAAGCAACTCAGCGAGCGTAAAATTACGATTCATGAATAAATCTTAAAAAACTCAGTACTTGCTGAGTTTTTTCATTTTAATGCCTTTAAACAAAAAAAATCCGACCATTTCTAAAATATTCACTGCCATAAATCCTTAAGAATACACCTAAGAAAGCTGCTTAGGTGATAAGTGTTGCAACCAAGCAGAGCCTCTAAAACAACAAAAATAGGATTATTTAGTCGAATGGCTAATGGATTTATAACTTCTTTACTGACAGATTTTGCCAGCCGCTGCCAACTGGAGTCGCTGGTTTTTGATGAGGATGATTGTTGTCATCTACTCATTGACCAAAACACAGCAATCACAATTCGCGCACAAGAAGATCGCCTGACACTTATTGGGCTGATTTCAGGCGATAAGCCGAGTGATGATGTTTTGCATCAACATATGAAAGATGCCTTAACGCAAGGCTCTCCAGCGGTATTCTGGGAGGCAGAAACGGGATACATCGGTTTCACACACCTGCACCAGCAACTGTTAACTGCTTCTTTTCTTGATGAATCATTAGCGAATTTCATCGAATGGCTAAAAAGTGCGAACACGCAAAAAGTAATCAATAAAACAACCGAAGTCCCGGTAACGAGTACTACTCATTTTTCCACATTAAGGGTTTAAAACATGATCAGTTTTGGAAGTGTTAGCGCATTGCAGGCTGCCATGCCGCAAGCTCGCAACGAGATACTAAACGAAGGCAAGCTGAGTATTGGTGGCAAAGAATATCAAATCAACGCAGCGACCCAAGAATTTACTCGTACCAATCCTACTAATGGTGCGGTAGCGCGATTTTTTGAAGCGACAGGAAAATTGTTTCGCGAAGGCAGCTCACAATCGGTTGCGAAAGCCCTTACAAAAGCCGTATTTGATAATGAGCAAGGCCAAGCTCAGCGTTTACGAGCTGCTTCTTCTGTTGAGCATGGACAAATGTTCTTCAAAGATGGAAACATAAAAACCGCATCAGATGTATTAAATGCATTCGCAAAATTGGATAGCAAAACGGTCCAATCGCACTCTGCTGAGCTAAACCAGTTAGCGGAGCGAGCAATGACAGAATCAATGCTAGAAACCGATTCTGGTAAAAACCTCACATCACTGATTGGAGAAAGTGCAGCGAAGTCGCTTGCTGGACGTGTAGTAAAAGACTACGGCGGTGGTGTGTCTGCAGCGCAAAAAAATCCAGCAGGTAGCATCAATCAAATGCAAGCGGTGTTTGATATGGAGGTGATGCATCTTAAATCGGCGCAACGCCATATCGAAGGTCTAGCAAGCACCGATCTAAGCCAAGGTGTATACGCTGAAGGACTGGCAGAGGACGCGTTTAACAAAAGTGGCGTCACCGATAATGTCGAACGAGCTGCGGCGTGGATCATTAATGCTTCTAACTCTAAAGGAAACGATGCCGAAAACATTACGTCTTTACTTAAAGAGTACGCGTCTAATGGTAAAGACTTATTGAATATGGACAACTTAAAAGAGCTACACGCTCGATTGGTACCTGATGTTGAACGTGACTACCGAGGGCCAAATATTTCGGGTGGTACTTTGCCTTCAAGTATTGGCGGTGAGGGGATGCTAAAGCAGCACATTGAAGGATTTTTGAAAGAAAACCCAGTGGCGGATAAAGATCTGGGTAAACACTTGTTTGCAGGAGTCATTGGGTATCACGGGTTCACCGATGGAAACGGTCGCATGGGACGCATGCTATACGCGATAGCAGAACTTCGTAACGACTCATTCAATCCTTTGGCTATGAACGCAGAGAACAGCCTTCACGGCATCAAGTAATTTTTCTCTTCTATTCCAATTTTAGAGCGGCGATTGCCGCTCTTTTCTTATTTCTTTATCCAACTTACTCTTCATTTTTCTACCTCGCTAAAACGGCTAATAGCAATAAAATTGAGACGTTTAAATAAAGCTCTTGTGTCTATCACGCCATAAAATCGCTCTTATCCTTATGAGCTTATTTAAATAAGCCGTTATACCCAAGTCGTCTCGCTGCATCATATATTTCGAGGCTACTTAGGTATATTAAATTAGACAGGACACAACATGGATACAGGAAAGATTAATATGCTTCTCTCTGAATTGGGAGAAGTGCTGAACCTTGAGCGCGTGACAGCGTATGACGATCAAATGTGGTCACTGCATTTTGCTGAAAATAACAGTGTCGATGTTCTGCTTGTGGAGGAAAAAGGCGAGTTGTTGATTTCTAAAAACCTGCACATAGAACAAGAGGATATTACGTTAGACAAACTTCAAGTTTTACTTGAATACAACTTCTTATATCGAGAAACCGGCGGTGTGCAGTTTTGCGTTAATCCAACCACTAAAGATGTGGTTCTTCAGGTTGCCATCGCGGCCGAGAGTGAACTCACCAATATTGCTAACTTAATGGTTCAACTGAATGAGCTAGTGGATACTTGGGCTCAGCTATTTCAGAACAATACGGTTGTAGATTTTAGCCAAACAGACGTACACGCATTTATTCAGGTTTAAGGCATCAAACATGGTCAATATTAATACATCACACATGCATTCGTTGAGTCAGTTAACATCCCATTTGGCGACACAAAATCAAGCTGACGATAAAGAGGTTCGAGCGCATAATGGCAAAGATATTTTTGTTAAAGAAGGGGCGCCCAAAAACAAAAGCGTCAGCGCGCGTATTAGCCACCAGAATAAAGCGAAAGACATTGTGGTGAATCTGCTCACGAAGCAGGGCATTCCTAAAGATGTTGCGAAGCTGATGCTGAAAAATGTGTTGAACGGTGAAAACAAGTTAACGCTTGGTAGTCTGAAAAACCTAGAGAGATTGTCGTCTGGTCCGAGCTCACATTGGCCAGCCGCGCAAACGGCCTCTTCTTCCAAAACCAATAAAGCTTCATCGAGTGTCGCGCTGATCAACGAACATAAAGCTAACCTTCAAAAGCTTGGTGATTTTGCCTGTACAGACTTAAATACATTTGGTGTAAAAGGTTCGCAGTTTTATGAAACCAAAGGAAAGCCTAGACTAGAAGCGCTGCACGCGAATCAAGCGCGAATCATGCAAGATCAACGAGCGACTATGTCCGCAAACGGAGTTCAAGCTGCAGCACAAAGAGGAACCGCACCGCAATTAAGCACCCTACAGAACATTGCTAAGGCAGTACAAAACGCGAAAGCCGGCTGCTGTACTACATTTGCCTTTGCTGCCGCGGCTGAGATGATTCAAGGCATGTCAGGCACACCTGAAGGTGAGCCTAAAGTAGAAGTGGTTGCGTTTAAAAAGGGTCATTCAGGTACACACCTTTATGTACTGGTTGGTCGACAAGAGGGGAGTGATATCAAAGATCCATCAACATGGAGTAAGGATGTGAAAATTGTTGATCCTTGGGCAACATCCGCATTCGGTGCACCAATGTTTGGAGATGCGCAGCGACCACCTGTTTCGAATATGTTCCCGCCAACAGAAGTCATTTTTGATAGCCATAAACTGGGTTAGTCGCTCTGCAAAAGAAGTGAGCAAACACATAATACTAATCTTCTAACCTTTATTGAAAGAGCAGCCGTGAGCTGCTCTTTTTTATTACTCTGGCAACTCATTTTTACAGCGAGATTTCTGCGGAAAACCTCACAATGAAGGCGAAAAAGTGACAAAAATAAAGCCATTACCGACATCGTTCAATCTGCAATCGTTGTTCAATAGAGTTATTGAAACAAAAGGAAAAAGTTATGAACACGATTCAAAAACTGCTCTTGGAGTTTTGCCAACTCAATGAGTTGCCCGAACTGAATTTTGAAGACAATGAACGTTGTCAGCTACTGGTCGATGATCGCTACATGCTGTATTTCATCGCGACAGATACGGATGACTTAATGTTGTCCGTGACGTTCGGAGGATTAGAAAAGTCGGGCGAACAAAGACTCAAAGGTTTAGAGCTTCTTGCTCATGCTAATTATCAGGGCATCGGTAGTGGCAGCCTTGCACTTGCTTTAGCCCCAAATGGTCGACAGCTTGTCTTAGCGGGACGTAAACCCGTTGAGCACCTAAACACGACGAATCTTACTGCTTGGTTTCATGAGGTTATTGAACAGACTGAATTGTGGCAAGCGCGTTTTGCAATGTTGGATCAAGCGATTCCAACCACCCCTAATCATGAACAAGCTCATGTTCAATCACTTCGTGTGTAGGAGAGAAAAATGGTCAATACAACGCAAAAAATCAGCCAAAGCCCAGTACCTGATCTAGAACAGTTTCGTGCAGTCGCTGCGCAAAAAGATGACCGAGTGATCAGTAAAAGAGGTGAGGTAAAAGAACCTTCAACGTTCCATAAAGGTCACAAGTTTGCTTCTATCCACGAAGGCGTGTTGAGAAGCAAATACACTAAGTTTTTCCAAGAAAACATCAAAACTCACCTTGATTTAAAGCAGGCGCTACTTAAGCAAGAAAAACCTGAGGTTGCGCTGTTGGCTTACTCCCTAGTGAGTCCTTCTGGTTATCGCGGTGAGCCGCTTACTGAGCGCAAAATCTTAGAAGTTGTCAGCTTGTTGGATGAAGTCAAGGTGAGCAGCGATACGTACCAGCAGCTTAAAAATACGTTTGACGCGATCAGCAAAGATCCGCGTATGCAGGTGAGTTTAGAGGCTCAGTACCCGGGGAAAATGGATGGTTTTGGCGCCGAACTGTTACAGATGGGCAAAGAAAAACTGAAAGGTTCTGGCGTTAATGCTGTCATCAACCTAGCTTTGCCTGGCGTAGGGCTATTAATTTCAACAGGACGTGAGCTGCACAAAGCGGCAGTCAATGGCGATGCTGAAGCTTACCACCATCAGCTGGAGCAAATTTCGCAGCTTCCAGGGCGAGACCAACGTCTCTCTATGCCGATGCAACAAACATTAGCCCAAGGTCATGCAATGTTATCAGCTGAAGGCGCAGTTGGGGCGACATTGGGCATGGCGACAGGTAGTTTGGGTACTTTTGGTGTGAGCTCCGTAGCGACAGCGGGTGTTACGCCGATAGCAAAAGAAGCCATTGGTTCGGCTGCCACGACTGGCATCATCAGTGGTGGTGGCTTTGTTGCGAACCAAGCTGGAGCATACGGGTTAAATACGGAAGTCAAAGAGCAACTCATGCAAGGTGAGATGTCTGGTGTTTTACCAAGGCTTGAAGTTTCTAATGCCAAAGGAGACTTTACCTTCAGCATGCAAGATCCAGCTTCTGTACGCGCATTAATGGCGTACCTTGGCCCTAAAGAGAACACGGCGATGACATCACCTCAAGCGCCTAAAGAAGCACAAGAGATGGAAGCGGCTCGCTTAACGTTGAAAAAGATGTTGGGCTCAGAGTCAGGTGAACACTTAGTCCCTGACGTTGATTCTATCTTGAAGTTAAGTCCAGAAGATGCGCCAAGTAAAACTGAGGCAACTGCTCATAGTGCGTTTAAAAAGCTATTGGGCGAAGATTGGGATTGGCTCATGCCTGCAGTTCGAGCGATCGATAAAGGTGAGGCGAGTCAAATCAATGAAAAGCTGACTTACAAACTGCCACTTGATGCAGAAAATGGACGAGTATACCTTGATAAATGCCCAAACCTGAGTGACGCTCAGTTGGATGCATTAGATAAACTGGGCTCACCAAGTCAATTGCGACTGATGTACTTAGCGGAAGGTTGGGTTTAATTGAAAGTAAGGGAGCAGATGCTCCCTTACCGTATATGGTGTTTTGCCGGATGTTTATCTAGGCGTTAAATTGGCCTACTGATTTCGCTTAAAAAAGCGCTCGGCATTAGCAAATAGAGATTCACAGTGCTTTTTCTGCTTGTCGTAGTCAGCCGAACCTTCTGGCATTGCGTCTAATACTTCTTTTGCGCTGTGGTATTCTTTTACCATCAACTCAAATTTATCTTCATAATTGCTTTTTTTATTCTTTTTTTGAAAGCTATCTCGTTTTTTTCTCATTTTTATTCCTCTAGAGCGTGTTTATAAAAGGTCAATCTAATTAACCTCTACTTTTATAGGAATAACGAAGTCAAAATGGTTTAAATTAAGTCTAAATATTCCATTGTCATCGCGCTGATTAATATATTTCACCGCTAATGACTATTCCTAAATAGTGATGATATATACACGAAGTGGCTATGCGCGTTATGTCTTATTTTGACGATTACTGATTGTTTTTATAAGGTTAAATTCCTTATAAACCTATCGATGTAAAGACAGCGCGTTGTGATAACCATGCTAAGAGAGCTAACTCTCGCTCGTATTTAAATCAAAACTGAGGCTATTTAATGGAAGATAAAGAATAAGTTGCTACAGGAGTTGAGTAACGAAATGACTCGAAAGAAAACTAAGAAGAGACTCGAACTAAATATTTCATCAATAGCTCACGGTTAGGAGCTGGGCTCACTATACACCGATTATAAGAAATAGATAGGACTTTCTATTTTTCTTCAGAGAAAACTGCCCATGAAGGAAGCTTGCGCGTTGCAAAGCAATACCTAAAGATACAAAGGCATGCGTACATGCCTTTGTATTTGTGCCTAGCACACTTGGCGCTATGGTAGGTAGGCGCCGCCACATACTGGATTGTATGTGCCCGTGATATGTCCGCTTTTTTCACTTGCCAAGTAGCTCACGGTGTTTGCTACGTCTTCAGGTGTGGCAATTTTCTGCGTTGGTGTGAACATTCGAATGGTTTCTTTAAACTCTTCAGGAGCACCTTTTGTTGCGTCTGTTTCTACAAGACCCGGAGCAACGACATTAGACGTAATCCCGAAGGGACCAAGTTCTTGGGCGAGGTATTTACTAAAGCTATCAAGTGCACCTTTTGCACTACCATGAGCAATAAAGCTTGGTGCAGGGGCTTCTGATAAGGTGCTAGAGATAAAAATTAAGCGACCAAACTGGCTGGCTTTCATATTTTCTACCGCCAATTTTGCCGTTTGATATGCAGCGTGCATTTCGTCATTTAGCTTTTGTGAAAACTCTTCCCACGACTGCTCAGTGAAAGGTTTAGCGGTAAAGCTCATGTTTGCGTTTGAGACAAGAACATCAACGCCACCATGTTCATTTGCGATGCTGTCGAACATTCCTTGTATTTGTGCGTCATCTCGAACGTCAGCTTTTAAAGTGTACGCCTCACCACCGGCGTTTTGAATTTCTTGAGCTAACGCTTCCGCGACCGCAGTACTATTTACGTAGTTGATAAAAACTCGGTAACCATCTGCAGCGAGTGCTTTTGCTGTTGCTGCACCAATTCCACGAGCGCCACCTGTAATTAAAGCATTGCGTTTTGTCATCGTATTTCTCCAAGGTTGAGCCTGACTGTTAAACCAGCTTCTGTCGCAACGTACGCTGATAAGTTAAATTTGTCCGTTAAGCTTGCGTAAGTTCGCTACCACGCTAGAAAGTTGCTGTTTGCTGTTATCTAGGTCGGCATCAGCAAGGTTCTGTTGGGCTTCTTGCAGTACTAGCGAAGCGATATTTGCACATGTATCAACGGTGTCTAAAGATTTTTCTGTTAGCACGACTAACTTGCTTCGACTATCCGTTGGCGAAGGTTTCCTCTCTGTCCAACCGCGCTTTTCAAGCCCATCAATTGAGCGACTGACGCTCGATTTTTCTAAGTACAACAGTTCACAAATCTGACTTTGAGAAAGGGCACCGTTGTTTCGCAACAGCAACACGACACCCCATTGTTCTGCTGTCATATCAATACCAGCATCTTTGAAACGGGTGGTGAGTAATCGGTTAAACAGACGACTAGCAAGCCCCGTAAGGTGACCGAGAGACTGATGATGGTTGTATTGGGACATGGAAAATTTCACCAAATAACATTAACGAACAATATGGTTGTATGCACAACTATGTTGGGCGATGTCAAATTCGTTTGAAGAAAATGCTACTAGCTTGTGCTTATCGTTGGGTTGATGTGTCAGATTGAGGTGCTAATGAAAATTGGTGAGGTAGCTTCGAAAACTTCGGCCAGTCAAATGTTTGCGCCTGATGCACCGAGTTGGGGAGCAAGCTTCAATAAAGGTAGGGGAGTTGCAATCCTTTCTTTATTTATTCAGTTTAAATGTGTTTTTTGTTTACATTACAAATGGTTAGATTTTAATTCTTTTCATTCGAAACACTCTTCTCAAGAAGTTCATGATAAATCAATGAGATTGATCTTTTTGATTGGCAATGATCAAATGTATCTTTACTAAAACTGTACGGTACAGTACAGTTTGTGAAAGTCATAAAATGGGTTTCAAACATGAAGAAGAAAGTTATCGCCTTGTCGCTTGTTGTTGGTTCGTTATTTGCTGCTGGCTGTGCCTTATACCAGCCGAATACTGTAATGACGGATAACGCATATGTTCATTCAGACGTTACGGCCATTTCACCTGAGGTTGGGGGGCAAGTAAGCGAAATCTTTGTCAAAGATAACCAGTGGGTAAGAGAAGGAACTCCTTTGTTTGTCATTGATGATGAAGACTTTATTGCCAACCAAGAAATTGCTCGAGCAGCACTAGATGTTGCGAAATCTGAGCTTACTGCAAATCAAATCAAAACGGATATGCAGTTAATGAAAATTGAGCAGGCGAAGCAAGGTATTCGCCGCGCGAGTGCAAATGCCGAACACCAAGCGGCGGAGTTTCAACGTCTTTCTCGTTTGGTACAAAAGCAATCTGTGAGCAAAAATCAGTTTGAAGCACAAAAAACGCGATCTATTGAAGCAAGCAGTAATCTTGAAACCGCTAAATTGGGCTTAGCTGCTGAGCAAAAACAGCTCGACACATTGATGACTGAGAAGTTGCAACTGACAGCACAGCGTAAAAAAGCAGAAGCAAACTTACGACTAGCTAATATTTCACTGGAAAGAACCACGGTGCGTGCACCATTCGATGGCTATGTGGCAGATAGACAAGTGCAAGTCGGCAAGTTTGTACAACCAGGAATGGGGCTCATCGTGATGGTGCCAGATTATGTTTGGATAGAGGCAAACTTTAAAGAAACACAACTTGAGAACGTTGTGCCTGGGCAAGAGGTTGAAGTAGTATTGGATATGTTTCCAAACCATCCATTGCATGGCCGTGTTTCTTCGATAACCCCGGCGACTGGTGCACAGTTTAGTTTATTGCCACCTCAAAATGCGACAGGCAATTTCGTAAAAGTAGTACAACGTGTACCAGTACGTATTGAGCTAGAGATCCCTCAAGAGTTGAGTCAACGAGTCTATCCGGGGTTGTCTGCAGAAGTATCGATCGAGACCGCAGCACAAGGTTAACTGCAATGGAAAAACGTTCACCGCTGCTGATTTTGACGCTTTTTGCGATTGCTGCTTTTGGTATTAACTCCGTGATGTTCACCGAGTTATCGTATGAGATGGCGGCAACGTCAGGCTTATCTGTCGATGAAGTTGCTCTGGTTAAAGTCGGCTTTATGATTACCCAGGTATTAGGTTTTATATTCACACCAATATTGGTGCGTAGATTGGGTACGTTAATTCTCTTACATGCCATTTTATTGGTAGGTCTAGCGAGCAATCTTGTACTTTACTGGGGCGGACAGCAAGAGCTGGTGTTCACTCTGACTTGGCTCTCGAGTGGCTTTTTTATGAGCATGTTAATGGTGGTATTAAACCTTTACCTGCTCCACTTCTTTGAGCAGCGTTGGCTACCTGCCATTATCGCTTTAACGTTAGTATTCTCAACCTTGCTACCGATCGGCGCTTACCCTTGGGTAGTGGCCAATATTGTCGAAATCTTTGATTGGTCACTGTTGTGTGTCGTGTCGGCTTGGCTGTACTTCTCTGCCTTGGTAATTGCATGCATATACAATCCTAAGTCGATTCAAATCGAGGCCGAACCCAAATCTGGCTGTTGGTTTTATTTAGTTTTTGCCCTGACAATAAGCCTCGTTGTATTTCTATTGATGAGAGGCAGTTATTACAACTGGTTTGACTCGGAATGGTTTGTTAAAGCCTCTTCGATTGCCGCAGCTCTGACTTTATTAGTGGTGTATTACTTTGTGAAAACCAGTCCTTTAAATACAGCATCAATACAGCTGCATAGTAAGTTGAAAACTAATGTTTTTATGTACAACGCTTTTTTGGCAGGTTTTGCTGTTATGGCGAGCAATGTGTTGTTTACTAGCTTTTTGAAAATGGCGTTGCAGTACAACAACCTTAATGCTGGATATGCCCAATTACCGGCATTTTATGCCATGCTAGGTGGTATGCTAGTCAGTGTGCTGGTGTATTACTTCCGCCGTCCATTAGCGGATGCAGTCGTCCCGTTTGGTGTGGTGATGATTATACTTTCGGTACATATGTTTAGTCAGTTACCTAGCTTTGCTGGTACGGAATCTTTGTCCGTTCCGATGATGTTGCGTGGGTTTGGTGTCGGCTTATTGAATGTGTCTGTGACCATTGCAGTCTTGATGTACTTCCAGGTCGGGCAGCGTTTAGAAGGCATCGCCAATTTCTACCTCTTTCGTACCATTGGCGGTGTGATCGCTGGTGCCATGTTCTCACGGGTAATGCAAAGCCATAGTGCACAAGCTGCTGGAGAGATTGGCCGAACGCTAGATGATGTGAATCATGCTTTTGGTGCTTATAAAAATGCGTTGAGCAGTACGATTCTGACTCATGGACACTTGCCAAATTCGGCATTAGGAATGAGCCAAATTAGTTCTGTTGTCAAAGAGCAGGCGACCACTCTCGCACTGAGTAATTCATTATTGATGTTTATTATCTCGGTCTTTGCTCTCGCGCCAATCTTAATAATCGGTAAAAAACTGGCGGCGAAGCGAGAGATTCACTAAGCCATAGAAACAACAAGGGAGCGATGATGCTCCCTTTTATATTCAGTGAGTTTACCTTTGGTATAGATTTAGGAAGGCGGTGACCGCTTTTTTCGTATGTGCATCTAACTCTTCATCCGTCGGAAAATCGAAGCCAATTAGTGCCATGTTCTGGTAATCAAGTTTAATTAATGCAAGTAGTTGCTCACAAGCGAGGTCGGCATTTTCAACATCGAGTTGTGAGCTGACAGTTTCACTCTTTAAAAAGTCGATGAGGTATTGATGAATGCGATGCGGCCCTGTCTGCCAGAATTGATTTGGTACGGAATCATGTTTGTTGAAGTCAGCCGAAACGATCCGATAAAGTGATAGCATAGGATTGGAGCATACACCTTTTAGGTACTTCTTGGCGAAGTCATTCAATGTTTCTTGTAAAGGCTCCGATTGCTTGTCGGCAAGCTGGAAGACGGACTCTAAGCTGGTTTTGGTATTGTATGCTAAAACTTCAACAAATAACCCTTCTTTGTTCGAAAAATAGCGATATAACGTCTGCTTTGAGCCTCCACAAATCGCGACGATTTGATCGAGTGATGTGTCTTTGTAACCTTGTTTTATAAAAAGGTCAGTGGCAACTTTGATGATTCGAGTTCGTTTCTTTTCGGTAGATATGCGCATAAATAAATCAACCCAAGCAAAAATCCACCTTTGTTGTGGCTGGCGTGGTTTATTACCGAGCTTTAGGTGGTTTAGAGGTGAAAGTAAAACTGTCCAGTACAGTACCACTATTGACGTTAGTAAACACGACTTTTCATGAACCAAGTGCTTCATTGAGACAAGCAAAAGTAGGCAAATTCGATATGCTGAAACCTATAGCGAAGGATGATATATTTAAAAATATCATTACGTATAGAAAAGTGATAACCGTTCTTCGTACGATAGCCTTTACTCTCGAAATCATGTTAGTTCAGCGCCTTATCCGACTCCAATGATGCCAACCAACGAAGCACTTCGGCGGTTGCTTCAATAAGATCACTTGGGATGTACTGGTCGACGTTGCCGTCCGCGTATAGTGCGCGAGCAAGAGGGACTTTTTGCATCACAGGAACGCCTTCCTCTTTAGCGATTGCGATCATACGTTTGGCTACCGCATCGGTTTCCATCAAGGTGATGACGGGCAGGGGCGTTTCGCCTTTCTTGTAATAAAGACCAACTGCTATATGTGTTGGGTTTGTAACCAATACATTAGAACGTTTAACGTTTTCGCGTTGATTGGAGGCTTGTAGCTCTTGGTGCAACTGACGACGTTTACTTTTGATTTCAGGGCTGCCTTCCATTTCTTTGTATTCGCGTTTCACTTCGTCCTTGCTCATTTTGAGTTTCTTCGTGTGGTCAAATTTTTGGTACGCAAAATCAGCTGCAGCGATGACGATGAAACCTACCGAAGAGATAATCATTAATTGTTTAATCATGACGCCAGTAATGGTCGGGACACATTCTAGCCCGCAAGTTGGAATTTGCATCAAAGCGTTGATGTTACCGCGTAAGGTCACCCAGATAATGCAGGAAAGAAGAGAGACTTTAAGGATCGACTTGATAAACTCAATCACACTCTTAAGCGAAAAAATGCGTTTGGCACCTTCGACGGGATTGATCTTTTTGATGTCGGGTTTAACGGATTCACCACTAAATAGAAAGCCGAACTGACCCATATTGGAAAAGATGGCGACGAGTGCAGCAACCAGAATAATCGGGGCGAGTAGATAGGCAATTTCTTTTGCGATGGCAATAGCGACATCGACTAGCGCATCTTGGAAGCCCTGATAAGCAAGCTTACTTGGTAGGAGAATAAGCGCTGAGATGTGCGACATGTAATAATCGGCGAACGCAAACAGTACAATTATGAGCGCCAAAATTAATGCAGACGATACGATTTCTTGGCTTTTGGCTACCTGACCTTTCTGCCTGGCATCGCGTAACTTTTTTGCGGTGGGTTGCTCTGTTTTTTCTGCGCTCATAAAGAATCCTAAGCGTTATTGCCAAATGGTATTGAGTTGTTCTGCGAATCGGGTAATGCCATAAAATTGCACTTCAAAGTGATCCATCATTAGCCCGAGATACACGATCAGTAAAACACTCGCGATGGCACTTTTTATTGGCATGGCAAGGAAAAAAACATTCAATTGCGGTGCAAAACGACTGATAAGCGCCAGACCAAACTCAGCAAGAAACATTGCCAACACTAATGGAGCGGACATCAACACACCAAGCCACATAAGCTGTTCAAATTGCGCGTAGAAGAAGCTTACCCATGCATCGCTAACGGTTGGGAAAAAGTCCACGATCGGCCAAGATGTGTAGCTTTTGAATAACGCGTAGATAAAAGTGACAAAGCCCCCGCCAGAGAAGAACAGGGTAATCAACGTTTGGGTCAGCAACACTGCGGTTGGCGTTGATTGCGAGCCTAGCGTTGGGTTAAACATACTTGCCATGGCAGCACCACGTTGGTTGTCGACCAGAAAGCCAGCCGCTTCTATTGCCCAAAAGGGGATAGCAGCAACAAACCCGATCAATAGCCCAATTAATACCTCTTTACCCAAAATCACTATCAGCCAAATACCGTCGGTTTCTGCGGGCAAGCTTTGCTGATTAATCATCGGAAATATAAACAGTGCGAGTGAGCAAAGCACACCATTTCTCACCATGGTGCCGCCTAGCATTTGCTTGCTCAAAATAGGCAAAAAGATGAAGCATGCCATTAACCGAGGTAACGTCAGGCTATACAAAAATAAAGCCTGGTGTAAGTCGTGATAACTCATCGTATTTGAGGAATTTTATCCATGGCAAGCGAGGCGAAGGCGTGGAGCTCTGCCCCTAGCCACTGCGTTGTGACGAACAGCGTAATAATGACCGCGATAAGCTTGACCACAAAGCCTAACGTTTGTTCTTGGACCTGAGTTAACGCCTGAATAAGCGACACCAATGTACCAACCAACGCTGCGACTAAAATCGGCGGTAACGACAAGTACAAAACTAGGGTTAATGCTTGAGTCGTGAAATGAATGATTTCTGCAGAATGCATACTTTCTCCGTGATTAACCGTAACTCAGCACTAAGCCGTGAGTGAGTTTCGTCCAGCCGTCAAGCAAGACAAAAAGCAACAATTTGAAAGGGAGAGAGATGGTCATTGGTGATACCATCATCATGCCCATGGCGAGCAAGATATTCGATACAATTAGGTCGATAGCGATGAACGGTAAGTACAATAGAAAGCCAATTTCAAAAGCACGGGTAAGCTCACTGACCGTAAACGCTGGCAGCAACAGCAACAAGCTATCTGACTCTAAACGGTCCACGTACTTTTGAGGCCATAATGTGCGCGCAGCATCGGTAAAGAATATGGCTTCGGTTTCCCGAATATGTTTTTTCAAAAACTCTCGATAAGGCTGTAAACCGCTTTCAATGAGGCCTTCTACACTTGCAGAATCTTCGAGGGAGATATCATGCTGCTTTACGTAGTCGTAGGTTTCAAAACCGACGGGAGCCATGATGAAAATAGACAAAATGATCGCCAATCCGTACAGCGCCATGTTCGGTGGAATTTGCTGTACACCGAGAGCGTTACGCAGCAGTGAGAATACAACGGCGAGTTTGACAAACGACGTCGCCATCATCGCGATAAATGGGATCAGTGCCAGCAGTGCTAAGCTGACAATGAGATTGAGCTCGTCAGGTAACTGGATCATGCTGGCTCCTGCGTGCCACCAAACAGTTCCAGTACGCGCACACCTAAATGCTCATTAACATTAACCAGTTCACACTCACCGACGATTTTGCCGTTGGCACGCAATGTTACCGGCTTAGATACAGGTTGGTTTAGCTCGAATACGTACCCAGGCTGAAGCTGGTTAAGCTGTTCTAGAGTGATGGTTTGATGGCCGATATCAAACGTGAGTTCCACGGGCAGTTGCTGGTGGTCGGTTAACATTTCTGAAGTGTTTACGTCATTCATATTGGTTTCTTTTTCAATAATGTGAAGAATTTGGTCATCCAGTTGGCAGCGCCAGAGATTCTGGTTAGATACTTGAAAAATGGCTTGTTGTTGGGCGATATAACAATCGTCAAAAAAGATCACATCTCCCAGTTCGAGCGAATTAAATTCGCTTAACATTAAATGGGTCTTTCCAAGGCTTAACCACACAGGTAAAGCGAGATGTCGCGCCTGAAGAGCAGCGCTGTTTGGTAGTGCATCCAACAGCACGTTTGCTCCTTCGCTAACCCACAAACAAAGAGAGCCGTTAGGTTTATTGAGGGTTAACATCAAGGTATGCTCTTGAACTTGGCTCGACTCTAACGGTTGTAACTGGCTAAGAATGGGCAACTGACCAAATAGTGCTTTGAATGCCTCACTATGCGGTTCAATCTGAGAACTCAAAAGTGCTAACTGGAGCGAGTTGGGCAGTGACTCGAATGCAGTGGCATTCAGAGTAGACTCAAGCCATTTCTGGAGTTGCGCACGACAAAAATCCACTTGGATCGTTTGCCCTCCAATCAACGTGGTTAAACGGAATCCTTCAAATGAAGGGATTTGAGAAACAGTAATCGATACGCTCTGACCATCAGCCCCTTGGAAATGGCATTGCTTTGCACAAAGTTGATTACTGAGCGCAATACTGTCTGAATCGACTTTGGGTATCGTTAACGGCGTCATAGGTCATTCTCCGCTTGCCATTCTTCATACACGCTACGTTTCTGGCGTGAGTGTTGTTGTTCATGTTGTTGTTGATCGAGCTGTTGAGTTTGTTCGCTGATCGCTAGACGAAGTGGCTGATCACCGCCAAATCGATTTAGGCGTTCGGCAAGATCTTGTCTAGCTTGTTGGCTAATAATGGAAAGGGCATGCTCTTGTCGAATCGTCACGCTATAACCTTGCGCGTCCAACTTGATGTGGATTTCGCCACCTTTTAATTGTCCTTCACTCAGAAACAGCCGAACCTCTTTGTTGTCCGATGCGGTTGGCAGCGAAACATAGATTTTGTCCACCAATTGTTGGAGTAACGTGTTTACGTCTCGAGCAGGGGCCGGCTGAGCCTGTGAAGCGACACTCTTTAAAATGACATCGCCTTGCGTTGCCGCGCTCGCAAGGTGTTGAGGATCTGCTTTTTCGTCATCCGCTTTACCGGACAGTGTTGCGCTTTTCGTCTCGATTTTCTCAAGCGATTTAGTTTCAGAACGACTATCGGTTTTGTCTGTTAGTTTGCCTGTGTCTTGTAGTCGCTGAGTTGCACGCTTATTGTGTGTCGTTTCGGTTTGTTTCGTCGTGAAGTTAGCATGGTTAATTGCATCTTGAGCGAGCGATTTCCCTACGGCCTTTTTAGGGAGAGAACCGTCGAGAGAAGCTTGTGCTTGAGAATGGGGGCCAACGCGCTCAATCGAGGATGAGTTTGGAGCCTGATCGATCTCAAGTTTCTTATCTTTCTCATGCAATTTACTGTTTTCAATTAGGTGTTCTTCGCTATTTGTTGCGTCGTCTTGTGGTTTCTCTATGCCTCTCTTGGTGACGACGTCACTTTTTCCTTTTGATGTGGCGGTATTTCTATAAGTGCTGGCTTCTTGGTTAGAAAGTTTCGGTTGTTTGTCTAGGCTTTGAGATGCTTCATGTCTTAACGGAAGGCTCTCGTCTCTGCTCTGAGTGTCTTTTTTGCTCACAACGGTAGATTCTTCTTCCTTGCTAGGTTTCTCCGTCATTGCACGCTCGAACTGTGATTGAAGCTCAACCTCTCGTTCCAGGGGCTTTTTTTCTGGCGTTGATTTGTACAGCGTATTCGGTGTTTCTTCTGTTGGAGTAATGCGCATAATGAACCTTTAGATAATATCGACAGTGCGAAACTCTTCTTGTTCGAGTTCTTCTTGGTATTGTCTTTCTCGCGACTGTTCCGCGAGTTCTTGTTGTTGAAACTGAACGAATTTTTCTTTGGTTTTATGGGCTTGCCGTGCCTCTTTTTGTTTTTCTTTAAGTACCGAGCGTTCGTGCTCAAGCGCTTTTTTTGCTTCGGCAACGCGCTGTTTAAGCTCGGCTTCTCGCTCTCTCAACAACGCGATTTCTTGTCTCAATGTTTCCAACTCTTTGAGAACGAGTGTTTGTTGCTTTGCTTTGGCAAAACGTCGTTCTTCTTCTTCCTGACGCCAAACGTGATAGTCCTCGACGGAACGTTCGGCCTTTTGAACCTGTGCTGCCGAATTTGATACTCGGTATTCTTGGCGCTTAACGGCTTTATCCGCACGTTCAGCTCGAATTTGTTTGATTTCTAATAACCGTTCGATCATTGGTTCGCCATCCCTTTTAGTTGAGCGATAGCACCATCAAGATCACTTGGCTCATGCGTTTCTTGACGTAAAAAGGCGCGTATATCATCACTTTGTGCAATCGCCATATCTGCTCGGCTATCTGCCCCATGCTGGTACTCGCCAATTTTTATCAGTAGCTCAACTTCTTCGTACTTGGCTAACATTTCGCGAAGGTGAGCAGCAGACGCCTGATGATCAGGTTCAACGATTTGATTCATCACGCGGCTTGCTGATCGGAGTACATCAATGGCGGGATAATGGTTCATTGCCGCAAGTTTGCGCGAGAGAATGATGTGCCCATCTAAAATGGAGCGAGTTTCATCGGCGACAGGTTCTGTCATGTCGTCGCCTTCAACCAACACGGTGTACAGCGCTGTAATTGACCCTTTGTCAGATTGGCCGGCTCGTTCCATCAGCTTTGGCAAAGCGGCAAAAACGGAAGGCGGATAGCCACGTCGTGTTGGTGGCTCGCCTGCGGCTAGTCCAATTTCTCTCTGTGCGCGGGCGAAACGCGTTACAGAATCCATCAGCAGTAACACGCGTTTACCTTGGTCACGAAAATATTCAGCAATAGAAGTGGCAACAAAAGCGGCTTTGGTACGTTCCATGGCCGGGCGATCGGATGTCGCGACCACTAAAACCGATTTGGCCATTCCTTCTTCGCCCAAGTCATGCTCAATAAACTCTCGTACTTCGCGTCCGCGTTCACCAATCAAGGCGAGAACGGTCACGTCGACGTCTGCGGATCGAATCAGTTTTGCCAGTAGGGTACTTTTACCACCGCCCGCCGCTGCAAAAATGCCCATGCGCTGACCTTCACCACAGGTCAGTAGTCCATCAATGGATCGAACCCCAAGAGAGATTGGCTTTTCAATCAGTTTACGTTGCATTGGTGGTGGCGCATCGCGATAAACCGGATACCAAGCACTTGGTTCCTGGCTTTGCGTACCATCGAAAGGACGCCCAAGCCCATCAAGCGTTGTACCTAACAGGTGATCGCCAACACCGACTTCATGCATTTTTCCCATTGGGCTAACTTCTGTATTTGAGGAAATCCCAAACATGTTTCCTAACGGTGTGAGCAGAGCGTGATGCTGTTGAAAGCCAACGACTTCCGCTAATAAAGACAGAGTTTGATCAGGATTACGCAACTCACACAGCTCACCAACACGAACGCCGGGGACAACGGCCTTGATGATGGTGCCGGTTACTTGCGTAACGCGCCCGCGAATTTGGATCAGACGAGTTTGCCTGATCGCAGATTGTTGGATATCAGTGATGTATGAGAAATCGTTCAAGGTAAAAATATGCGCAATGATTGATGTTGGGAGGATAGAAAGGATGAGGGGGTATTTATAGTGAATATCAGTCGGGAGTTTTTAGAAAACTGAAAACGCACTAAAAAAACACGTCTGATTTTGACAGCTTCGAGAAAGCGCACTTCCTATAATTCGCCTGTATTGTACGGAAGGAGTGCAAGTGAATGAGTATTATCAACAATCATATCGCAACAAACCCAAAGTTTGATGCGTCTATCCAAAACGGGTTGGAATCGTCTCGTACCGACGCTTCACGAAAAGGCAATTACCGCGGTGAAACGGTCCGTGTTCACAATGCCACACAATCACTTTTTGATGCGATGGAAGAGCTCACTTCACTCGGTTCCGAAAAAGCAGAAAAAGATTTGACCAAGCGTAAAGTGAAAGATAGTGGCGTTCGAGTTAATGAAGCGCACGAACTCGTTTCTGACTATCTGCGAAAAGTCCCTGATCTTGAAAAGAACCAAAAGATCAAAGATCTGGCTGCAAAAATGGCGGGAGGAAATATCTCGACCATCGCTCAATTGCAAGCTTATTTGAATGGATTTTCAGAGGAGAAAAGCCATCAATACCTTGCGTTAAAAGCCGTTAAAAAGTTTTTGAGTTCGAGCCCAGAAAGTAAACATCTACTAGCGCTGATTGACCAAGCGATTCTGAGAATCGAGCAAAACCCAGATTCTTGGGCTCAAATTGATACGGAAATTCGCGTCTCAAACTTTGCTGATGAGTACAGCCAAGAGCAAGAGTTTAGCTCATTACATCAGCTGCGCGGTTTCTATCGCGATACCGTTCATAGCTATCAAGGGCTCGGCGCCGCTTATCAAGACGTAGTGGCGCGCTTTGGTGAACAGGAGGTATCGACCGCTGTTGACTTTATGCTGCAAGGCATGAGTGCAGATCTTAGTGTTCAAGGCAGCAGTATCGACTCGGTTAAGTTGCAGTGGTTGATGTCCGATATGCAAAAACTCAAAACTCTAAATACGTTGCAAGATCGCGTGAGTCAGCTGTTCCAAATGTTTAAACCGGAAAGGACGAGTTATGGCTTATCAAGTTTCTAATTTGATGGCTGATGTGATTGCGTTGGTAGAGCAGCGATGGGTAAGCAGTGATGAGATTTGGAAAGTCGCCAACGCAATGGAATTGACGGCGGTACAACAAAAAATCGATTTTTTTCGAGAGTTCCACAAGTTAGTTCGCGCGATCCCTATTGATGTATTCGCCGATGAAGAACAACGACAGAATTTAATACAAGCGGTACAAAAGGCGCTAGACGAAGCCATTGATATAGAAGAAGAGGAAGCGTGGGAAGATGAGTTGGATTGATGCATCCGTCAATGAATTTTGCCGAGGAATGGGGCTCGATGCCGTCGATTTCTCATCAGCTGGACGGGTGCAGCTGGATTTTGAGCAAAGCGGTACACTACATATTGAGCGACACGGAGAACAGCTATTCTTGATGTTGTCTCAAGCGTTATCTTGGCATCAAACCAGTGACATCATTCAAAGCGCCCTCAGTTTGTGTCATGCCGATCAAGGCTGGCCTTTCGAAATTAAAACTGGTTTGTTAGATGAGCAAACTTTGGTTTTTTCCGCGAGGTTAAACGGAGAAGTGGTCACGCTTCCAACTTTAGAACAAGCGTTTACGCTTTTGGTTCGTCTACATAACGATGTGGCAACCTCATGACTCGAGTAAGCACTTTAAACGTAGGCATAGAAGCCTTCACGCATGTTACTCATAGTGAGGTTAAGGCCGATTTCCCTGAACGGTTTCAATTACTTCCTGATGGACAGGCGGTCGCTACGCATTTAGAGAAGCTCTATGACCTCAGGCCTTCAGACCAATACCTAATCGCGTTAACCAAGCCAAAATTGTTGCACTCAGAATTGTTGCGTCCAGAAAAGTACCGCCAACAGTTCGATGAAACGTTGGCTCAGTTGCAAGTTCTTGCACAGGATTCAGGCTCCGCTTCTTTTATCAAAGCATCCGAAACGCTACAAAGTACGCAACTTGATCAGCGTTACCTCACTATGGCGCTCAATCTCCTTATCCAGGTCTAACCAACATGTTGAGATCCAAAGACATTGAACTGTTGCTTGTTCACGCGGCACTGCAAGTTCAATACCAAAAGCCAGAGCATGCTATCTCTATTCTCGATGCGGTTTTAGAGATAGACCCGCAACACAAAGAGGCGATGCAAACGCTCGCAGTGGCGTGTTTACAAAGTGGTCGATATGCCCGTGCTGTTGAGGTATGTGAGCACTTATTAAAATCCGACCTTAAACCTGATTCGGCAGGACTCTGGTTTTGCTTAAGCCAAGCTCGTTGGAAACAAAATGACGTCGATGGGGCACGCCAAGCGCACCGACGCTATCTGCAATCTTTAAATAGTGAATCACATGAATAAGTTGATCGATATTTTAAACAAGGTAGGGCAACGTAAAGACATTATGCTTGCTGTGATGTTGCTCGCGATCGTCTTTATGATGATATTGCCACTGCCTACCGCGCTGGTGGATGTGCTGATTGGCACCAACATGAGCATTGCGGTGGTGCTGCTTATGTTAGCGATTTACATCACTACGCCGCTTGAGTTCTCTGCGTTTCCCGCAGTGCTACTGATCACGACATTGTTTCGTTTGTCTTTATCCATCACGACAACCCGGTTGATCTTGCTGCAAGGCGATGCTGGTCAAATCGTTTATACCTTCGGTAACTTTGTCGTGGGCGGTAACTTGGTGGTCGGTATTGTTGTTTTCCTGATCATTACTATTGTCCAGTTTATGGTTATCACCAAAGGCTCGGAGCGGGTTGCAGAAGTTAGTGCGCGATTCTCACTTGATGCGATGCCTGGTAAGCAGATGAGTATTGACGGTGACATGCGCGCTGGGGTGATTGACGTACACGAAGCACGGCACCGACGATCACTGATTGAAAAAGAAAGCCAAATGTATGGCTCGATGGATGGCGCGATGAAGTTCGTTAAAGGCGACTCCATTGCTGGTTTGGTCATCATTGTGGTCAACATCTTAGGTGGCGTCACGATCGGGGTAACGCAAAAAGGCATGAGTGCTTCTGAAGCACTTGAGTTGTTTGCTATTTTGACCGTTGGTGATGGTTTGGTGTCGCAAATTCCGGCGCTGTTTATCGCGATTACGGCCGGTATTATCGTGACGCGTGTTTCTCATGAAGACTCTTCTGATCTTGGTTCGGACATTGGTGGGCAGGTCATTGCTCAGCCACGTGCGCTTCTTATTGGCGGTGTGCTTTTGGTGCTCTTCGCACTGATTCCTGGTTTTCCAAAAATTACTTTTCTGGTCTTGGCCACAGTGGTTGGTGGTGGTGGTTTCTTCCTTTTCTATCAACAGAAAAAACAGGCTGAATCAGATACTACCGACTTATCAAGCTTTGTTTCGCAAGGGGCGGGTTCACCAGCAGCGAAGCCAAGCAAACCAACCCCATCTAGAAACAGTAAAGGAAAATTAGGTGAGCAAGAAGAGTTCGCTATGACGGTCCCACTCTTGATTGATCTTGACGCGAGCCTTCAGGAAAGCTTGGAAGCGGTCGCATTGAATGAAGAGCTAGCAAGGGTGAGGCGCGCACTATATCTCGACCTCGGCGTGCCTTTCCCGGGTATCCACCTGCGTTTTAACGAGGGGATGCAAAATTGCGAATATTTAATTCAGTTACAAGAAGTTCCGGTTGCACGAGGACGAATTGTAAAAGACCAACTCTTGGTGACAGAAGGGAATGAGCAGATCGACTTATTAGGCGTGCCTTATGAGCAAGATGAAGATTTTCTACCCGGTATTTCTAGCATTTGGGTGGCACAAAGTTACGAGCAAAAACTCACGACTAGCCATGTCGGCTTTCTCACACCCGACAGAATTTTAACGTACCACTTGTCTCATGTTCTCAAGGAGTACGCACAAGACTTTATTGGTATTCAGGAGACGCGTTATCTATTGGAGCAGATGGAAGGCAGTTATTCGGAGCTTGTTAAAGAGGCTCAACGCATTGTCCCGTTACAAAAAATGACGGAAATCTTGCAACGCTTGGTTTCTGAAGACATTTCCATCCGAAACCTTCGCGTGATCTTGGAAGCCATGGTTGAGTGGGGCCAAAAAGAGAAAGATGTTGTACAGCTGACGGAGTACATTCGTTCCAGCTTAAAACGTTACATTTGCTACAAATACGCGAGTGGACAAAACATGTTGCCCGCTTACTTATTGGATCAAAGTCTCGAAGACACAATACGCAGCGGTATTCGTCAAACCTCTGCAGGGAGCTACTTGGCGTTAGACCCGTCAGTAACTCAACAATTTGTGAGTGATGTGAAACAGACCATTGGTGATTTAAGCCGCATGCCGAATAAGCCTGTGTTAGTTGTGTCTATGGATGTACGCCGATATGTGCGAAAGCTTATTGAATCGGAGTACTACGATCTGCCCGTTTTGTCATTTCAAGAATTAACTCAGCAAATCAATATTCAGCCACTTGGAAGGGTGGGGATGTAATGAAAACAAAACTAATGCTCTCGCTCGCGCAAGCGGGGATCGAAGTGACGCCATACTTTTGGCAAAAAAGTGAAATTCAACTTGGTTATCGAATTGAAGTAGAGGGTTTAGAGCTCGTTTTTCGTGTGGAGGACGGAGAAATCATCATCGTTCTTTTGAAACGTGTGCATCCAAACCTAGGGTTGAGTAACCCTTTTGCAGGCTTATTTCTCTTAGCTGAGCATGCTGTTCAACTTTATCCCTCCGATTGGGTCATTCGCGGAAACGTCGATGTGTTACGTGGTAGCAACATGAGCAGCCAGCGATTAGCCCAGTTTTATTTAAGAGCATGTGGTGCTAGCCATGATGAGCAGGCCGATTGGTACTGTTTACGTCTGGCAGATTATAGACCTTTGAAAAAGTTGAAAAAGTAAAAACTCACGACTGTTACTGACAGCACCGATGAGATGACCCGCTTTAAGATAGGAATCAAGATGAAGCAACCGTTTACCGATGCGATTGAGAACGCTGAGCTCGCCATTAGAAAAGCTGAAGACAGAATCGATATTTTTAACGAGCTATTGGAAGGCTTAGGTGTTGGTCCTGTTGCGGGTGATGTTTTACTTGGCGGCATAAAAGCGCCAGTAGATACCATGAAACGTGCAGAGCAAGAACTAATAGACGAAGTCCAGCGCCGCCGGCAACAACAAAATCAGCTACAAGGTACGTCAGGTAAACGCAGAAAGCGTCCCACAGTGATGCGCGGCATGATGATTTAGAGGTTTGGAAATGACGAATACGACAAAGACTGGCTCTACGACAGGAGCAACAGACACAGCTGCGAGTAGTGCACCATTACCCACTTTCCAACAAAACTTGATAGAGGCATTTACACCTGTACTGGGTGAAGCAGAGACTCAGCAACTTGCCTCTCTAATCTCTTCATTGCCAACTATCTCGGGACAAACGGAATCACAAAGCATCGCGCTTTATGTTGATACACTTGAAAACCTAAAAGCGAAAAATAACGCGTTTGCTGGTATATCATTGACCGACACCGCATCGGTTTGGATAAAGTCGCTACAAAGTTCTAACTCAGATGACGAATTAACCGCAGCCGAGTTCAATGCTCAAACAAACCAAACGCTATCAAATCAGTTTCAGTCTTGGTTTAGTAAGTTACTGACGGAAAACGTAGATAGCTCGTTATCTACTGAGTTTGTTAGTCAATTTAATCTGGGGACTCAGAGTAACCAAGCGGAGCAGATCGCCAACCTCTCCGAGACAGAACTGGCTAATGCCACCAAAGAAATTTCTCTTTTTGTTGCAGAGCTTGCTAATCAAATGGGCTCCCGTGAAGTGAGAGATGCTTCTATTTCTTTTCTTCGCAATGCCTTTAGTAGCTTAGGTTCCGTGAATCTCGCGCAACTGAAGAGCTCGGATTTCCTGTTGACTAAAGAGAGTTTCGCTCTTCAAGTCTCAGCTCAATTAAAAAGCAGTTTTCAAGGCATCGGTATTACTTTAAGCACCGATGACGCAAGTGCGTTAGCTTATCGAATCACTTGGACTCCCGGTATTTCTAAACAGCAGCTTAAAGAGGCGCTAAATGAAATGGCCGCTCAAGTGAAAGGCCAATATAGCGCAGCTTATGGGGAGGCGGCTGGAACAAACAACCTAAAAGCAGCACTTAACACCGTCATTGGCGGAACCGAGCCTTTGACCCTTTCTAGTCTGTTCGCCAACTTCGCGGTGAGTTTAACAAATATAGAAATCGACGACTTTTACCAGGACGGCGCGATAGCCGATGTCCAAAAGACACAAATAACGTCAGCTCAAGTTACTTTGATCAAAGAAAACACCGAACGAGACATCCGATTACAGTTTGAAAAAATAGTAAAAGGTGAATCTACCGGGGCTTCATTTACTGAGCGATACGAGGCATTGCGCAAGAACTTAGGGGCATTGAAAGAGCG
This sequence comes from Vibrio sp. A1-1, assembly GCF_021728175.1. NCBI lineage: Bacteria > Pseudomonadati > Pseudomonadota > Gammaproteobacteria > Vibrionales > Vibrionaceae > Vibrio > Vibrio sp. A1-1. The sequence goes on along the minus strand of NZ_JAKKCL010000016.1, from coordinate 40,136 downwards.
TCTACTCAATATCACCGACAAAGAGAAAGCGGATCGCGAGGTGAGAGCAGAGCACTCTCTAACGGCTCGTGATTTGTTGGCCGTTGTTGAGTCTAGCATTGGAGATCGTTTTGATGAGCAAGTGCTGCTTGCACTAAATGAGCGTCGCGTAAATCGCCTAGAAAAACGTAACGAGCAAAAGGAAGCACTGCAAGATTTAACCGTGCAACTAAAAATCTTTGGTGTTGTTCAGTCGAAAATTCACTCTACGCAAAGTGTTGATGGAGTTTATAAACCGGGAGATCCAGAAAGTAACTTCAAAGCGAGTGACTTTAACTACAGCAATCAAACGGATTTCGAAGCTTCACCTGAGTACAAGTATTTGACGGATAATAAGATAACAAACCATCGAGACTTCCTTCAAAAACAAGGTATTACTATCGGTGATGGTGCGTCGTACCAAGACGAAGAGAAGTCGAAAAAACTGTCTAACTTTTCTAGTTCTGTCAGTGATAAATCCAAGTTGCTTAACGATGAAGTGCAAATCAAAACCACTGAGCTGAACGACACCAGTTCTCAATACAACTCTACCGTTGAAGCGATGAACAAGTTTGTTCAGAAGTACCACAGTATTTTACAAGAAATCCTACGAGCCATTTAAGGATAACCAACCATGACTAAAACAAACGCGACCGATCCATCCCAAATGCAAGCTGAAGAGCTGCTGTCTTTTCTGGAAGAGGGAGGCACGCTAAAAATGTTGCACGATGTGTCTCAGGACACCATCGAACATATTTATGCCGTAGGTTACAACTTTTTCCAATCGGGAAAGATTGAGCAAGCAGCGAAAGTATTTCAATTACTCAGCATGCTTGATCATTATCAGGCGCGATTTTTCATTGGCCTTGGCGCGGCTCGTCAGGAGTTGGGTGAGTATCTGCAGGCAATAGATGCCTACAGCTACGCAGCGCTAGTGGACGTAAATGATCCACGTCCACCTTTTCACTCTGCTGAATGTCACCTGAAACTGGAACAACTGACAGAAGCAGAGAGTGGGTTTTACAGCGCGAAGGAGATGTCTGCCGGAAAATCACAATATGCAGATTTGCATGAGCGTGCAGGCATCATGTTAGAAGCGGTGAGAAATAAAAAGGAGTAATTAGACTATGAGTTCTATTGCACTTGACCGCATCCAGACACAGGTTTATAGCCCTGAATCTGGCCAAGCCACGTTAGATAACGTGCAGAAAACGGCGTCTACAGCGACGCCTTCTGTGACGGTAGAAAACGTGAAGAGTAAAGATGCAGATGTACTGAACACCGGAAAAGTAAAAGTTCAGTTAGATGCACCTAACGCAGCTGTTAGCGACAAAGTGAATGATTTGACGCTAAAAGCCATGGCACAGCTGCAAAAGATCGTCGATACCATTGCAAAATCTCTCCATGCAGTTGCAGATCAAACAGGTTCGATTGCAGTCAAAATCATCGCAGGTTCTGCTGATGATTTTGAAGTAGAGCTTGCTGCTATCACGGATAAACTGAAAAGTGCTCAAAACGAGCTGAAAATTCAGGAAGTGAAGGTCGCAAAAGCTAAGCACGAAAAAGAGATGGTGGAAAACCAAGACAAAATCAAAGAATCGGAAGCCGCTGCAAAAGAAGCCCAAAAATCAGGCTTAGCAGCGAAGATCTTTGGTTGGATCAGTGCGGTGGTTTCTATTGTTGTTGGTGCCGTAATGGTGGCAACGGGTGTTGGTGCAGCAGCTGGTGCTCTTATGATCGCTGGTGGCGTCATGGGAGCAGTGAGCATGGCGCTGCAAGAGCCAGCCGTTCAAGATGCTCTAAAAGAAGCGGGCGTAAATGTCGATGTGCTAAACAAAGTCGTAATGGCATTAGAAATCGCAGTCGCGGTTATCGGAGCTGTTGTGACGTTTGGTGGTGCAGCAGCTGGCGGTATCGCGAAACTTGCAGCAAAAGGTGCTGGCAAGATAGCTCAAAAGGTCACAGAAATCGCTACGAAAGCCGCTGCAAACATGGCGAAAGTGGCGGACATGGGCACAAAAGCTGCGACAACGACCGCAAAAGCGATTCGTTACGGAGCAGAAACTGTCGATATTGCCGTCAACGTAGGTAAAGGCGCTACGGACAGTGTTCATGCCGCTAACAATGCTCACGTAACTGAGATTCAGGCAGATATCACGGACCTTCGCGCCAAAATGACCTTAAGCCAGGCCGTCATCGACAAGCTTAAAGAAGAAATTGGCAAGTTGATGGAAGATTTCCAAGAGCTGATGAGCGTCATCATGCAAATGATCCAAGCGAAAAGTGAAACCATGCAAACGGTGTTAAGCCGTCCTGCAACGGTATAAGGAGTTTATTATGCTAGATAAAGTAGGCGGAACGGGACGCGGCGAACTGTATGGTTTAGGCGATACCATTAAAACCAACAAAGCAGAAAAAGCGCCGGAAACAAAGCTTGAAGCAGGCGCCGTTAAAAGCCAAAGTGAGTCAGGTGTTTCTGGTGCAGCACGCTACCAGTTAGAGACGCCTAAAGCTCCTACAGTGAGTAACCAAGCTCAAGTTGTTGCAAACCTAATGAGCGCTCTTGCACCGACGGTGAGCTCATTAATGAGCACAACGATGAAAGCGCTTAACGGTGAGGAGGTGATCAAGTCACCATCAGATGCGGTATCACAATCGTTGACGCTATTAACATTGTTGTATCAAGTATCAAAGCTGAGCCGTGAGCAGCAAGTGCTACAACGTGAAATTGCTGTTGAAGCAAACGTCGCGAGTTTAGAAAGCCAAGCGGCAGAACTAAACAACTCGGCAAGTGCGATGATCGCGATGGCAGTCGTTTCGGGTGTATTAGCGGGTGCTACTGCAATTATTGGTGCCCTTGGTTCTTTCAAAGCAGGGAAAGAAATCAAGAATGAAATGGCGAGCAATAATGTACTGAAAACGCAAAAAGCTGGCTTCGATCAAGCAGAAGAGTTATTGAATAACAATAGCTTGTCTAAAACTCAGCAAGATCAGGTTAAGCGTGCGCACTCACTAGCGAAAGACAATATCGCAGACACGACAGCGCAGCTGACAAGTGGTGGCCGTAAGTTCGATAAGTTGATGAGCTCAAACCAAGCGAAGAACGCTATTCTTCAAGCTTTGGGCCAGATGGCAAACTCAGCATCGAATGTAGAGCAAACCAAAGCGCAAGCGCGCAGCAAAGATGATGAAGTACAAGCGACTCGCGCACAAGCAGCCAAACAGAAAGCCGATGAAAACATTGGTTTCCAAGAAGGTCTGTTGAAAGAGCTACGTGAATTGTTCCGTTCTATCTCAGATAGTCAGAACCAAGCGTGGCGAGCGTCAGTCCCAACGGTGTAACCGTCCATCTCATTAACTACAAAGCGTTGTTTATACAACGCTTTTTTTGTGCAATTCAAGTATAGATATTATTTATCAGTAGGTTACGTTGATGAAAAAGTACATATCTATAATTCAACCTTCAAAGATGAGAACTCAAACGTTATCAAATTGTTAACGGTTGCTATACTTAAACGGTCATCAACACAGGTAAAAAGGATGTTCAATGTTTAAGTTTAAGCAAATCGCACTTGCTGCTTCTTTAGCGGCACTCACAACAGGCTTTTCTGCGTCTGCGGAAGAAACGTTTGTCACGATTGGTACTGGTGGCGTAACAGGGGTTTATTATCCGACTGGTGGAGCAATTTGTCGCTTGGTTAACAAATCGCGAGAAGATCACGGTATCCGTTGTTCGGTAGAAAGTACTGGGGGATCGATTTATAACATCAACACTATTCGTGCTGGTGAATTGGATCTCGGTATCGCTCAATCAGACTGGCAGTATCATGCTTACAAAGGAACCAGTAAGTTTAAGGAAAGCGGGCCTTTTAAAGAACTACGCGCCGTATTCTCCGTTCATCCAGAACCGTTCACTGTCGTTGCACGTAAAGACGCGAACATCAAAACTTTTGATGATTTGAAAGGTAAGCGCGTCAACATTGGTAACCCTGGCTCAGGTCAACGAGGCACCATGGAAGTGTTAATGAGCCAGTATGGCTGGAGTAACGATGACTTTAAGCTTGTGTCTGAGTTAAAAGCAGCAGAGCAATCAAAAGCACTTTGTGATAACAAAATTGATGCGATGATTTATACCGTTGGTCACCCAAGTGGAGCGATTAAAGAAGCCACTACGTCGTGTGATAGTAATATCGTGACGGTAGCTGGACCTAATGTAGAAAAATTGGTTGCAGACAATAGCTTCTACCGTGTCGCAAATGTACCGGGTGGTATGTATCGTGGCACAGATAGTGATGTTCAAACCTTTGGTGTGGGTGCGACGTTTGTTTCCTCTACAGCGGTACCAGAAGATGTGGTTTATAACGTGGTTAAAGCGGTATTTGAAAACTTCGATGATTTCCGCCGTCTCCACCCAGCGTTTGCGAACTTGAAGAAAGAGGAAATGGTAAAAGACGGTTTATCTGCGCCTCTTCACCCAGGTGCGCTTAAATACTACAAAGAAGTAGGGCTGATTAAGTAACCGTTACTTTCTCTTCTTATTGATGTAAAACGCCATCTTTCGCGATTAATGCCACTCGTTTAACAGCGAGTGGCATATTTATGTCTCTCGTCATCCTGTACAGAGACGGAGGAGCGTGATACAGGATCTTCTATCCGAGCCCTTTATGGTCAAAATTGTTTCATTAGCCGCTCAGCGTACTGCTATTAGATCCCTAGCCACGCCAAGGCTCGCTGTAATGACACAAAAACCTCGTTAAGCGATCAGCATTAATCTTTCGCGATGGCGTTTTTTGCAGGAGTGTTATCCACTTGTACAAGTTTTGCTTAAACATAAACATCAATGAAAAAGTAGATAGTGATGAGAATAGAAGAAATAGCAACAAACCCTTTAACATGATTGGGATTAAGTTGACGAGATACACGAGCTGCAAGATAACCACCCACCAACGTACCGACCAAAACAACGCTACCTGTGCGCCAGTCAATGGAACCATTCGCAACAAATATCACGATAGCAATGAGTGAAACACACGTAGATACCAGCAATTTCAAACCGTTCATTAAATTAATGTCTTGGTGACCCGCTACTACCAGATAACTCAGAACAATAACCCCTAAACCTGCGTTGAAAAAACCACCGTAAGCAGAGACACCAACAAGTAATAGACCCAAAGCGATTGCGCCAAGTATTCCTGCGTGTTTGTGCTCTTTCGCGACAGTTTTGATAAGCATTGTTAAACGAGAACCAGTCAGGAAAAGCACGGTGGCAAACAAGAGCAGCCAAGGAATGGCTTCCAAAAATAGCGACTCTGGTGTGTTGAGCAGCAGATATGCTCCGACAGCGCCACCTACTAAACTGAATGAGACTGTGAACAACAGTTCTTGTTTGTTCTTCATGATCTCTTCTCTGAAGCCAACGGCTCCGCTAATGTACCCCGCACATGAAGCATAAGTATTTGTTGCATTGGCCATAATTGGAGGCACACCAACCGCCAATAGGGCCGGAAAAGTAATAAAGCTTCCGCCTCCCGCAATGGAGTTAATGATCCCACCAACTACGCCGGCAACGAATAAAAGCGCTAGTTCTAAAAGCATAAACAATCCTTGTTATGTTCTTTTTCATTGTTAGAGCTTTAGATGACCCATCCCACATGCTCTAGTGTTCTGATATGAAGTTTACTTTACCCGCTCTAAAACAAAATTGTTCAGTTCTGTGACGTTTTTGATGACATGAACGGTTTTACTTTGAGAGTACCCTTCGAGACGAGACATGAAGTCATCATTCCAGAATGCAGGGCATTGCTGAAGAACTTTGTAGCTTTGTAATGTCCCTTTAAATACCGAACTGCCATCAGGCCACCCTTCGGGTTTAATAAATAGTCCTTTAAGGAGACGTTTCGTCACAAACCAATAGCTTACGGAGTATGGTAGATCAATATAAACGAGAGTATCGGCTGCATCTAAACGAGCATTAAAGGAGCTGATAGGCCCCAGACCATCTATAATCCAACGATCTGAGTGAAGTATATTGCTATGTGCCTCATCAAAAACGTTACGCTCAACGGGCTCACCGTTTGGTTTATAGACTATGGAATCTAATTGATGAAGAGGGAGATCGGTAGCAGACGCGATTGCTTTACTTATCGTCGATTTTCCGCTGCCGGGCTTACCAAAAACCGCTACTTTTTGCATGTGACCGCCTCCAAGAGAGTATTTCCCATACGGTAGAGACAGAAAACCCACCGCTATGGGTGGGTTCGATAAATATTGAGCGCATCAAATATCCCACCATTCCTATGGAATGATGATAATTCGTTGGTTAAGTTGCGCTAAGTGTGTATTCATGCAACTACTCTTATATATAGGCGATGACTTGTCAATATTGTTTTGCTTAATAAGTGAACGATTTGATAGGAGAAAGAAAAGCCATCGCGATGGATGGCTTTGTCTAGGTTGAAAGAGACAGCTATTACTGCTCAACGCTCACTGGCTGTGCTTTAAACTTTTGAATCAGCTTTACGATTAGTGGACTTGCCAGTACCAATACGGCTAAAACAGTAAAGGTAAGGGTAATAGGGCGCTCCCATAGGAAACTCAATTCGCCGTCTGAAATCATTAATGCGCGGCGTAAGTTCTCTTCCATTAATCCCCCAAGGATGAAACCCAGCAATAAAGGCGCAAGTGGGAAGTTAGCGAGTCGAAGTGCAATGGCAGCCATAGCGACAATCAGCATCACGAACACATCCATGGTATTGAATGAGACCAAATAAACTCCGGTGATTGAGAAGAATAAAATCATCGGCAGAAGTACCGTTCTAGGCACCGCCAAAAGCTTTGAGATGTACGGAATCAACGGTAAGTTCAGGATCACGAGTACGATGTTGCCGAAGTACATGGAAATGATCACCGACCAGAACACGTCTGGGTGCTCAACAAACAGGCGAGGACCAGGTTGAATACCATAAGCGATCAGCGCACCGAGCATTATTGCTGTTGTACCAGAACCCGGAATGCCAAGCGTTAGCAGCGGTACAAATGAACCACTAGAGGCTGCATTGTTCGCTGATTCTGGCGCGACCAAACCACGGATACTGCCTTTACCGAACTCTTCCTTTTTCTCTTTAGGTGCGAGGTTGCGCTCCATGCCATAGCTTAAAAAAGCCGCAATGGTTGCTCCTGCGCCAGGAAGAACGCCAGTGAAGAAACCTAATATTGAAGAGCGAATTGAAACAGGCGCAACATCTTTGATTTCGTCCTTGGTCACTTTCATTGAGCCAATGTTACTCAGCTTTTCCTGTTCTTCATCGCTGGTGTCTTTTGATGGTTTAAGAATGCCCATCAGCGTCTCACCCAGTGCGAATGTCGCCATTGCAAGCAACAAGAAGCTAAAGCCATCCATTAAATCCGTTAAACCGAAGGTAAAGCGTTCAACGCCTACGCCTTTATCGATACCAACTGTAGATAGCATCAAACCAAGAATGGTCATCATCCACGCTTTGATGACCTGACCTTTCCCCGCAAAAGCCGCGACTGCTGATAACCCAAGTAGCATCAACGCAAAATAGTCTGACGATTGGAAGCTAAGTGAAACGCTAGCCAATGCTGGTGCTGCGACAAGCAACATAATGGCAGATAGCGTACCGCCAGTGAAAGAAGAATAAGCTGCCAAAGCTAATGCTTTACCTGCTTGGCCTTTTTGAGCCATCGGGTAGCCGTCGAATGCTGTCACCACGGTTGAAGAACAACCCGGCGCGTTGATCAAAATTGACGATGTAGAACCACCAAATACCGCACCGTAATAAACACCCGCCATCAAAATAAGGCCAGAAGAGGGCTCTAGGCCATAAGTAATTGGGATCATCAAAGCAATGGCTGAGATCGGCCCAAGCCCAGGTAACATGCCGATAAATGTACCGACGAAACAACCAACGATCACCATCATGATGTTCATTGGCATTACTGCAGTGGATAAACCTTGTAGAATTCCATCTAACATAATTCAGTCCTTTCTTTGACTACCAGATGGTGAAAATCAAACCCGGTTCGAGGTAGATGTCCAAACCTTGAGTGAGTAATAAATAGAACGCGATCACGAATGGAAACGACGCGCCGAACAGAACGGGTTTACGTCTTTCCCCCAGCAGATAAAAGCCAGCCAATAAAAAGAAGCCAGTAGCTATAACAAAACCTAGGTAAGTCAGGCCCACGCCGTAAAGCGCCATCAAAACCAAGAAAGCGATCAGCAACTTCCAATTAAAGGTCAGCACCGCGCCACTTTGTTTATCTGGTTGTCCTGTTGCCAGTAACAACAGAGAAAGGCCAGCACCAACGTAAGTCAGGATGGTTGGCAAAGTACGTGCGGTGAACGGTTCGTATTCATCACCAGGGAACAATGGAATTTGCGAGGTTTGATAACCGTAGCAAAGACAGAAGAGTAGAAAGATCATTGCGCCGACACGGTCACGACAGAGCAAATATTCTTTGGTGAAAAAGTTGGTTGAACGAGGCATATTCAACTCCTAACAAAAATAAAAAAGACCGCATATGGACGTTAATGAATAAACTAAACCATTAACAATTAAGCATTTCGCTGCTAGTCGAGCTGCTTTGGGTATATAAACAAAGGAGTGTGCATGCCGATTGTCGACAATATCCATATACGGTGAAACTTAGAGTGCAAATACAGTTGGGGAAATACCAACCCCACGTTATTGGGTGAGGTTGGAATCTGAGGGACCCAGTTCGACTGTTACTTTAGGAAGCCTAACTCGCGCATTAAGTCACCCATTTGCTGCTCTTGCTCTTCAAGGAACGCGAAGAACGCTTTGTCCGCTTTGTAGTTGTCTATCCAACCATTGCGGTCACGGACGACTTGCCATTCGTCAGTGTTGTACATTTTGGTAAATGCTGCATTCCATTCATCCAGCTTTTCTTGGCTAGTACCTGGTGCAGCAAAGAATCCACGCCAGTTAGCGAAGACAGTTTCGTTACCATATTCTGTTAGCGTAGGGATGTTTGGTGCGGCCTCTAGGCGTTTTGGTGCAGTTACCGCTAGCACTTTGACTTGACCAGATTTTGACATCTCCAGTACTTCACCTAGGCCCGTAGAGAGCAGTTGAGTTTCGCCTGAAAGAAGGGCTGCCATGGCTTTACCGCCCGCATCGTAAGCGATGTAACGAACTTTACGCGCATCAAATCCTTCGCCTTTAAATGCGGCGGCAACGACGAGGTGGTCCATCGAGCCACGAGCAGAGCCACCCGCAATTTTCACTTTGCGAGGGTTAGATTCAAATGCTTTTACTACGTCTTCCCAAGAATTGTATGGCGAATCAACAGAGGCTACGATGGCACCGTAATCCGCAATGGTGGCTGCAACGGGAGTGAGATCTCTAAAGGATTGAGGGAAAATACCTGTTAGAGAGCGAACGACGATCGGTGTTGAATTCACCATCAGCGTATCTTCTTGGCGATCTGCCGTTTCAATCAAGTGCGCAATGGCTTTACCGCCGCCGCCACCAGAAAGGTTTTGGAAAGATACCGTCTCAACGATGTCTGATTTGAGTAGCACATCACCTGTACCTCGTGCGGTCATGTCCCAGCCGCCACCGGCACCTCCAGGGATCAAGAAATGCATTTTTTCTACATCAGCAGCAAAAGCGTTAAATGAAAATGAAGCTGCGATGATCGATGCGGCGAGCGTTGGTTTGATTACCTTTAACATGTTCACGTTCCTTATGTTGGTGACTCTATTTTTTGATGAGTCTTATTTTTGTTTCAGCCTTTAACTCGAACTGGATGCTGATGTATCAAAGGTTAATTAAGTGTTAAATCGATGTCTTTAAAACGTCGATAAAGAGAATATTGAGCATAATGGGTATTTTGTTCATAAAGTTCACGCTGAAAAATTGGTTGCACATCACGCGTGCGTGCTAACAATTGCGTCATAATGGAATGACATCAAACGAATAAGGAAACAGAGAATGAAAGGGACATGTTTGTGCGGCGCTATTGAAGTGATCGCAGATGCTAAGAATGAAGTGAGTCTATGCCACTGCTCGATGTGTCGAAAATGGTCGAGTGGAGCACTCCATGCTGTGCATTGTGGTCCTAACGTAACGTTTAAGGGGGCCGAGCCAAAGCGTTATCAATCGTCTGACTGGGCGGTGAGAGGTTTTTGTGGCGAATGCGGCACAAACCTTTTCTATCATTTGTTACCGACAGGCGAGTACATTCTCTCCGCTGGTTTGTTCGACAATCCAGATTTCAAACTCTCATTAGAGATCTTTACCGATGAAAAGCCCGCGTATTATGACCTCAATCCCACCTCACAAAAGATGACATCGCAGCAAGTTTTTGAGCAATTTTCACCTAAAGAATAGCCTTTTGTATCCTTAATTGTTCGACAGCTTAATTGTTTTTCTTTTATATCATGATGTTAAGAGGTGTTTGGGTGTCGACAATTTATTTTTTCCTTCGCAATTATCCCTCCATTAAGCCCGTAATAGACGATTTTCGTCGATTTAAATTACGACCTTAGTCTAAATTGTCGACAATTTACTTGATTGTCGACACTTTGATCGACTACTTTATATTCAGGTTAAGAAATTGTAGACATTTTGATGTCGGTAACGTGAGTATCTGAGTATGAACTCTGAGTTGAAAGCTCGTTATAAAGTACTGGGTTCTGAGAAAGAACACACCAAGTCAGAAACACTGACAGAAACACTGATTGAAGTCATTGTGAATGGCGATGTTAAGCCTGGTCATAAAATCTCGGAGCCTGAACTGGCGAAGAAATATCAAGTCAGCCGGGGCCCTTTGCGTGAAGCATTAATGCGTTTAGAGGGGCTAGGGCTCATTGAACGTATTCCTCATGTCGGGGCTAGAGTGACCACTTTTTCTCCAGAAAAGCTGATAGAACTCTATGCGGTTCGCGAAGCGCTAGAAGGTATGGCGGCAAGGTTAGCAGCGCGACATATTACGCAAGAAGAGCTCTTGAGCTTGGAAATGCTATTGTCGACACATTCTAAGCACATTGATCAAGTGGAGGGAGCCTCTTACTTCCATCAGCATGGAGATTTTGATTTTCACTATCGCATCATCCAAGCAAGCCGAAACAGCAAGCTGATTTCTCTGCTGTGCGACGAGCTTTACCACTTGTTACGCATGTACCGCTATCAGTCACCGCGCGCGCAATCTCGTCCAAACGAAGCGCTGACTGAACACAAATTCATTCTGGAAGCCATTCGCAATCGCGATGAAGAGCTTGCAGAAATGCTGATGAGAAGACACATCTCAGGAAGTCGAAAGCTCATCCAATCGCAAATTATACATACAGAAAGTTTAGACAAAGACTAGAAGGAATTCGTCATGAGCTTAACACCGGGAGCGAAGTTCAGACTCGCCATTGAACAAAACAATCCGCTGCAAATTGTCGGCACCATTAACCCTTACTGCGCCATGATGGCGAAAAACTTGGGGCATCAAGCGATTTATTTGTCTGGCGGCGGTATTGCAAACGCGTCATACGGACTGCCGGATCTCGGTATTACAACATTGAACGACGTACTGGTCGATGTTGATCGCATCACTAACGCGTGTGATTTACCGCTATTGGTCGACATCGACACCGGTTTTGGAGGCGCATTTAATATTGCTCGCACGATCAAAGCAATGGAAAAGGCGGGTGCTGCTGCAGTTCATATGGAAGACCAAGTCGCACAGAAACGTTGTGGGCATCGTCCGAACAAAGCAATAGTCAGCCAGCAAGAGATGGTTGATCGCGTAAAAGCTGCGGTTGACGCACGCAATGATGAAAGCTTCGTGATTATGGCTCGTACAGACGCGCTAGCTGTTGAAGGTATGGACAGTGCAATTGAGCGTGCGATTGCGTGTGTGGAAGCTGGCGCAGACATGATCTTCCCAGAAGCGATGACCAAGCTGGATCAGTACCTTCAGTTCTCAAACGCACTTGAGCAAGCAACTGGAAAGCACGTTCCTATTCTGGCGAACATTACCGAGTTCGGCGCAACGCCACTGTACGGCTGCGACGAGCTTGCAAAAGCGAAAGTCGATATGGTGCTTTACCCGTTAAGTGCGTTCCGAGCCATGAACAAAGCCGCTGAAACGGTTTATAAGCATTTGCTAGAAGTGGGCAATCAGGAAGCTTTGGTTGATTCAATGCAAACACGCAAAGAGTTGTATCAGCACCTGAACTACCACGATTACGAAGACAAACTTGACCAGCTATTCTCTGAAGGGAAATAGCGGGGAAAAGAAAAGATAGACGGAAGCCCAAGAAAAGATAATCGGAATTTATCTAATTCAATAACGTGAAATTCGTCTGGCTAAAAAACGCTCCAAAGAGGGCAAAGCCAGACAGAAAAGGAGTTCAAACAATGTCTCAAACTGCAGAAAAGAAAGCAGAGTTAGGTGGTGCAGGCCTACGCGGTCAAAGCGCTGGAAGCACAGCTTTATGTACTGTCGGAAAAACGGGGACCGGTCTGACTTATCGCGGTTACGATATTACTGACCTTGCCAATAATGCTCAATTTGAAGAAGTTGCACATCTTCTGTTACGCGGTCACTTACCAACTCAGAAAGAACTGGATGCGTACAAGACACATCTCTTAAACCTTCGCGGCTTACCAACTGAGCTTAAGCAAGCGTTAGAGCTTATTCCTGCTACTGCTCATCCAATGGATGTGATGCGCACTGGTTGTTCTGTGTTAGGAAATCTAGAGCAAGAAATGAGCTTCGATGAGCAATTGCATTCGACGGAACGTATGCTGGCCCTTTTCCCAGCTATCATCTGTTACTGGTATCGTTTTAGTCACGATGGCGTTCGTATCGATACAGAAGAGCAAACCGAAGACTGCATCGGCGGTTACTTCTTGCGATTGCTTACAGATAAAGAGCCATCAGCGCTACACAAGCAAGTGATGCACTGTTCCTTAATCCTTTACGCTGAACATGAATTCAACGCATCAACTTTTGCAGCGCGTGTTTGTGCATCAACGTTGTCAGACATTCATTCTTGTATCACGGCAGCAATCGGTACGCTTCGTGGGCCACTTCATGGCGGCGCAAACGAAGCAGCGATGGAAATGATTGAAGATTGGCAAACGCCAGACGAGGCGGAAGCGAACATCATGAAAATGCTGGCCAACAAAGACAAGATCATGGGCTTTGGCCATGCCATCTATCGCGAAAGTGATCCTCGTAACGCGTTGATTAAGCGCTGGTCTAAAGAGTTGTCACAGCAAGTCGGTGATACACATCTATATGCTGTTTCTGAGCGTGTGGAATCAGTAATGAAGCGAGAGAAAGGTCTGTTCTGTAATGCGGACTTCTTCCATGCATCGGCTTACCACTTCATGGACATTCCAACCAAGCTGTTCACACCAATTTTTGTGATGAGTCGTTTAACGGGCTGGGCGGCACACGTTTATGAGCAACGTGCCAATAACCGCATTATTCGCCCAAGTGCTGATTACACGGGCCCAGACCATCAAGAATGGGTACCTATCGAGAATCGCTAGCGCGAAGGTCAATTAGGGCACATACGCTTTGATTGACCACCTCCTTCCTTTGTACCTCTCTCTGACAGAGGAAGGAGTCCCTCTCATCACGATGTTTCTGGAGCAATGGAAAAACGTTGATGAAGGCAAGATGTACAGACTGAATGGAAGCAAACCATGAACACAAATATTAATACCCAATATCGTAAGCCGCTTCCGGGAACTCAACTGGATTACTTTGATGCACGCGAAGCCGTCAATGCCATTTCTCCTGGAGCCTATGAAAAACTCCCTTATACCTCCCGCGTGCTAGCCGAGCAACTGGTCCGTCGCTGTGATCCGAACACATTGACGGATAGCCTAAAACAGTTAATTGAACGTAAGCGTGATCTTGATTTTCCTTGGTATCCAGCACGCGTTGTTTGTCATGACATTCTTGGTCAGACCGCTCTAGTCGATTTAGCAGGTCTGCGCGATGCTATTTCGGATCAGGGTGGCGATCCTGCAAAAGTGAACCCTGTGGTTGAGACTCAATTGATCGTTGACCATTCTTTAGCGGTTGAGCATGCGGGCTTTGAACCTGATGCCTTCGACAAAAACCGCGCGATTGAAGAGCGCCGTAATGAAGACCGATTCCACTTTATCGAGTGGTGTAAAACAGCGTTTGAAAACGTCAGCGTGATTCCAGCTGGGAATGGCATCATGCACCAAATCAACTTGGAAAAAATGTCTCCTGTGGTACAAGCAAAGCAGGGCATTGCCTACCCAGACACCTGTGTGGGTACGGACAGTCACACGCCTCACGTAGACGCTCTTGGTGTTATTGCGATAGGTGTCGGTGGTCTGGAAGCAGAAACCGTCATGCTTGGCCGACCATCAATGATGCGTCTACCAGATATTGTCGGTGTCAAACTGACGGGTAAACGTCAACCGGGCATTACCGCAACGGATATTGTCCTCGCGATTACTGAGTTTCTTCGTAATGAGCGTGTTGTTTCTTCATATCTTGAATTCTTTGGTGAAGGTGCTCGCGACCTAACAATTGGTGACCGTGCAACCATCTCCAATATGACACCAGAATACGGTGCAACCGCGGGTATGTTTTACATCGATGAGCAGACCATCAACTACTTGAAACTAACTGGCCGAGATGAAGAGCAAGTTGCTCTAGTAGAAAAATACGCAAAACAAACCGGTCTTTGGGCTGACGATCTAGATACTGCCGTTTATGAGCGAGTACTTGAGTTCGATTTATCATCAGTAAGTCGTAACATGGCCGGCCCGTCAAACCCTCACCGCCGTTTACCAACATCGGAGTTGGCGCAGCGTGGCATTTCTGGTGCGTGGGAAGAGAAAGAAGGTGAGTTGCCAGATGGCGCAGTGATCATCGCTGCTATCACATCGTGTACTAATACCAGTAACCCAAGAAACGTCGTCGCTGCTGGCCTTGTCGCGAAGAAAGCCAATGAGCTCGGCCTTGTACGTAAACCTTGGGTGAAATCGTCTTTTGCTCCGGGTTCTAAGGTAGCGCGTCTTTACCTGGAAGAAGCGGGCTTATTACCAGAGTTAGAAAAGCTTGGCTTTGGTATCGTCGGTTACGCATGTACCACTTGTAACGGCATGAGTGGCGCGTTGGATCCAAAAATCCAGCAAGAGATCATTGATCGCGATTTATATGCGACAGCCGTTCTGTCTGGTAACCGTAACTTCGATGGCCGAATTCACCCTTATGCGAAACAAGCCTTCTTAGCATCTCCACCGTTAGTTGTCGCTTATGCGCTAGCAGGAACCATTCGTTTTGATATCGAGCGCGATGCTCTGGGTATTGACCAAAACGGTAAACCAATTTACTTAAATGATTTGTGGCCAAGTGACGAAGAGATCGATGCTGTTGTCGGTAATCATGTTAAACCTGAGCAGTTTAAGCAAGTTTACATTCAGATGTTTAAGCTGGATGACGCAGAGAAAAGCTCTAGTCCGCTTTACGACTGGCGTCCGATGAGTACCTACATTCGCCGTCCACCTTACTGGGAAGGTGCGCTGGCGGGTGAAAGAACACTGTCTGGCATGCGTCCATTAGCGATTCTGGGCGACAACATCACGACTGACCACCTGTCACCATCCAACGCGATCATGGCGAGCAGTGCTGCGGGTGAATACCTTGCCAAAATGGGCGTTCCGGAAGAGGACTTCAACTCTTATGCGACTCACCGTGGCGATCACTTAACGGCGCAACGTGCGACCTTTGCTAACCCGAAACTATTTAACGAAATGGTGAAAGAGAACGGTGAAGTGGTTCAGGGTTCTCTGGCGCGAATCGAACCAGAAGGTCAGGTTGTACGCATGTGGGAAGCGATTGAGACCTACATGAACCGTAAACAGCCACTGATTGTAGTCGCTGGTGCTGATTACGGTCAGGGTTCATCTCGTGACTGGGCAGCAAAAGGTGTTCGTTTGGCAGGCGTAGAAGCCATTGTTGCTGAAGGCTTTGAGCGTATTCACCGTACTAACTTGGTTGGCATGGGTGTACTACCACTGCAATTTAAGCCAGGCGTTAACCGCAATACGCTAGAGCTGGATGGTACTGAGCTTTACGACGTGGTTGGAGAAATCAAGCCGGGTGCAGATTTAGCCTTAGTTATCACACGCAGCAACGACGATAAAGTCGATGTTCCGGTTACTTGTCGCCTAGATACCGCTGACGAAGTTCACGTGTACAACGCAGGCGGTGTTTTGCAGCGTTTCGCGCAAGATTTCTTGGCGCAATAAGGAGCGGTTATGGAAAGCAAAACTCCGAATCAAATGAGCCAAATCAAAGTGCCGGCGACGTACATGCGTGGCGGCACAAGTAAAGGTGTTTTTTTCAACCTCGACGATTTGCCACAAGAAGCGCAAGTGGCAGGTGAAGCGCGTGACAAACTGTTGTTGCGAGTTATCGGCAGCCCAGATCCTTACGCTAAACAAATAGACGGTATGGGCGGCGCCACTTCTAGTACCAGTAAAACGGTGATTGTTTCACGCAGTAGCCGTGACGATCACGATGTTGACTACTTGTTTGGACAAGTGTCGATCGACAAACCATTCGTCGATTGGAGTGGTAACTGCGGCAACTTGTCTGCGGCAGTTGGTCCCTTCGCCATTCATGCTGGGCTGATTCCACAAGATCGCATTCCAGAAAATGGCATTGTGACGGTGCGTGTTTGGCAGGTGAACATCAGCAAAACCATCTTGATTCACGTTCCAATTGTTAATGGTTTCGTCCAAGAAACCGGCGAGTTTGAGCTTGATGGCGTGACATTTCCGGCCGCTGAGATTCAAGTCGATTTCGTTGACCCTTCTGATGGCGAAGGCAGCATGTTTCCAACAGGCAACTTAGTCGATGATTTAGTGGTGCCGGATGTGGGTACGTTCAACGCGACCTTTATTAACGCGGGCATACCAACCATTTTTATTGATGCTGAATCGATTGGATATCAGGGCACTGAGCTGCAAGACGATATCAACAACGATGACACAGCATTAGCGATGTTCGAATCCATCCGTGCACATGGCGCATTAAAAATGGGGCTGATCTCTGAACTTGAAGAAGCTCAAACACGCCAGCACACACCAAAAATCGCGTTTGTATCCAAGCCGAAAAGTTACCAGTCCTCAAGCGGTAAAGCGGTAAATGAGTCGGAAATTGATGTGTTGGTTCGTGCGTTGTCGATGGGCAAACTTCACCATGCAATGATGGGAACAGCAGCTGTTGCTATCGCTTCAGCGGCGTGTGTACCGGGTACGTTGGTTAACTTGGCTGCTGGTGGCGGTGAAAAAGAGTCAGTGACTTTTGGCCACCCCTCAGGAACGTTAAAAGTTGGAGCACAAGCGAAGCAAACTGAGCTGGGCTGGGTGGTGCAAAAAGCCATCATGAGCCGAAGTGCGAGAATACTAATGGAGGGATTTGTGCGTGTACCCTCTGATGTCTTTGAGTGAAAAGAACGGTCTTTGAATAGAACGAGAGCAATGTCAGGACATACTGGAGGAAGCAATATGTCTTCATACGAAAAAGAATATTTATGGGCGAAAAACGAACCGGAGAGTTTTTGGCGCGCTCAAGCGGAGAATATCGATTGGTTCGAATCTCCTAAAACTATCTTGAAATCTGATGAAAACGGCATAGAACGTTGGTTTCCAGATGGTGTAATGAATACGTGCTGGTTAGCATTGGATTACCATTGCGAGCAAGGACGCGGTGATAATACGGCACTCATTTATGACTCACCAGTAACCGGCAATAAAACAACGTATACCTATAGTGACCTGCGTGACCAAGTGGCAAAAATTGCCGGCATGCTGTCTGCCCAAGGCGTTGAAAAAGGCGACCGAGTCGTTATTTACATGCCGATGATTCCAGAAGCCGCAATGGCGATGCTAGCCTGTGCGCGTTTGGGGGCGATTCACTCCGTTGTATTCGGTGGTTTTGCACCTAATGAACTTGCTGTACGAATTGAAGATGCAGAGCCGAAAGTCATCATGACGGCGTCGTGTGGGATTGAGATCAACAAAGTTATTCCATATAAGCCAATGGTAGACAAGGCCATTATGGACAGCCGATGGAAGCCAGAGAAAGTATTTGTATTCCAGCGCCCTGAGTGCGAAGCCGATCTAAACCAAGAAAGAGATCTGGATTGGCAGCAAGAGTACAACCAAGCGTTGCCACACGGTTGTGTTCCGGTGTTAGCAACCGATCCACTCTACATTCTTTATACTTCGGGTACGACAGGTAAGCCAAAAGGCGTCGTGCGTGATAACGGCGGCCATGCCGTCGCGATGAAGTACTCTATGAGCGCAATCTACAACATTCCTCAAGATGGCGTATTTTGGGCGGCATCTGATGTTGGCTGGGTAGTAGGGCACTCTTACATTGTTTACGCGCCACTGATTCACGGTTGCACAACAATCCTATTCGAAGGCAAGCCCGTCCGAACACCGGATCCTGGCGCATTCTGGCGAGTGTGTGACGAATACAAAGTAGATGCGTTGTTCTCTGCCCCGACAGCGTTCCGTGCGATCAAGAAAGAAGACCCAGAAGGTGAGTTTTTAAAACAGTATGATCTCTCTAAATTGAAAACCATCTTTATGGCAGGAGAACGCCTTGACCCTCCAACACTGGAATGGGTTCAGGGCAAAGCAGACAAACCCGTTATTGACCACTGGTGGCAAACCGAGACGGGCTGGGCAATTGCGGGCAACCCAACAGGTGTTGAAATGATGCCAGTTAAAGCGGGTTCTTCGACGAAGCCAATTCCGGGTTATCAGGTCGAGATTCTGAATGAACTTGGAGAGTCGGTCGGGCCTAACCAACAAGGTTTTGTCGCATTAAAACGTCCGTTGCCGCCGAGTTGTCTGCCAACGGTTTGGCGTAACCATGACCGTTTTGCAACTGGTTATCTCAGCCAATTCCCTGGCTACTATGTGTCAGGTGATGGTGGCTATTTGGATGAAGACGGTTACCTGTTCATTATGGGACGTATTGATGACGTGATTAATGTCGCGGGGCATCGTTTATCGACAGGCGAAATGGAAGAAATTGTCGGTGGCCACCCAGCGATTGCGGAATGTGCAGTCGTGGGTATCCACGATGAGTTAAAAGGGCAGTTACCACTTGGTTTTGTTGTGCTTAAAGATGGTGTCAAAGTGGACGAGCTTGATCTTGAAGGTGAGCTTGTTGGCAAGGTACGTAGTGAGATCGGTGCGGTTGCCTGCTTTAAGCATGCATTGGTTGTGGATCGCTTACCGAAAACACGTTCGGGTAAAATTCTGCGCCGAACCATACGTCAAATAGCCGATGGTGAAAAATACACCGTTCCGTCAACGATTGATGACCCAAGTAGCTTGAACGAAATTGAACGAGTGTTAAAACGTTAATTAAAACTCAATTCTAACTAACCCCTGATCCTCGAACTCTGTAGGTTGGTTCTGCCTCTGTACGCTTATTAAGTGCAGGGGCTTTTTTGTTTGTAGATAGCGTAAACGTCTCGTGCAGGCAATTTTGTGACTTGCCAATACGGCATTTTCCTCACAAACTACAGCCATTCAATTTTTAGTGACCCTTTGTATGACCACGTTTGTAATTAAATCTGCGTGTTTTAGCGACCTTGAGTCGCTCAACGACCTTATGTTTGAGCTGCATGATGAGCATCATCTTCAATCTCCGGAGCTGTTCAAAACTGCAGAGGAGATAGAGCAAGAAAAAAGTATTGCTCGATACATTGATGATCCTGAATGCCTTGTTTATGTAGCAAAACAAGGAGATGAAATTATTGGTTTTATCTCTGGTCATTTCTGTGAACTTGTTTCTACCGTCAGTCAGCCGGTTATGATGGGAAGTGTGGATGAGCTCTATGTATTACCTGAGTTTCGGAAACAAGGCACAGCTCAGGCATTGATTAACAAAATTGAGTCAACGTTCTCTGATTACGGTGCAAAACAGATGTTTGTTGAAGTATGGCACTTTAACCAGGGTGCAATCTCTTTGTATGAAAAACAAGGGTTTGCACACCATATTCACTATCTAAGAAAGCCGTTGAGCTAATGACCATGCTTAATTTTAATATTGTGATACACATTCTAGCGAATTGAAATCATTCAGTTCGTCAATAGACTTTTCTCTATAAGTTGCTCGCAATGTTAGTAAATTAATATGCGCCCACATTGGTATTGGCGTTTTTGTCTGCTTGTTTATTAGTAGCACGAGGATCGTGCTTACAAAAACAAGAGGACAATATTTTGAAACTAACAAAATCGTTACTTGCGTTGGCTGTTTTGCCAATGTTCGCAAGTGCTGATGATTTGTCACAGACACAAAATCACACTATACAACCCCAGATCGTAGGCGGCATCACTGCTGATCCTAGTGAGTGGAGATTCTACACCCAAATTGTTAGCCGTTATGGTAACCGATCATATTGTGGTGCCAGTTATATTGGGAATGGCTACGTCCTGACTGCGGCTCACTGTGTCGAGGGTGATTCACCGAATCAGATTGCGGTTAAAATCGGTGGCGTCGTTTACAATGGCACTGACGGTGTTCGAGCTAACGTGAGTGAAATCCACATGCACCCGGCATATCGCCGAGCAACGCTTTCTCACGATCTCGCAGTCTTAAAGTTAGACTCTGTACCTCAAGGTGTTGCTGCGGTTGAAATTGCCGATGGCAGTCTAACGCAATACGCCAGCATCGGAGATTGGCTTACAGTCGCAGGTTTAGGGAGAACCTCTGAAGGAGGAAGCTCTCCATCTCGGTTGCAAGAGGTTGACGTTCCACTCGTGTCGGACACGACTTGTCGTCAAGCCGGTGGCAATTACACAACCGTTGGAGAAGTGTCATTCTGTGCGGGAATTCCTCAAGGCGGGATAGATTCCTGTCAGGGAGATAGTGGTGGTCCAATCGTTATTAATCGTGGTGGCGTAATTACTCAACTTGGTGTGGTCAGTTGGGGAATAGGTTGTGCTCGTCCGGGTATGTATGGTGTTTATAGCGATATCGCCGCCATGCGTAATTTTGTTAATGGTGTCATTGGCACGACTACACCTCCGAAAGAGAATGTTTCTGTTGGGTATACCACCGAACAGACATTGGCATCATTTAATGTTGGCGAGTTGCAGCAACATAGTTTTGTTATCAAAAATTCAGGTAACACGACGTTCACTGTAGAAAACGTTCGCGCGCTTGCTTCTGGCGTTGCTGATGCTGCCGTTATTGCTAATGATCAGTGTTCTCAGGCGACGTTAGCAATGAATGCAAGTTGTCGTGTCGATGTCGAATTTGGAGCAGCTCAGGCGGGAGAAGCAAGAGTTGCTTTGAACTTCAACGTTGATAAGACCAGCACACAATATCAGGCGCTAGTGTCGGCTCAAGCGAAAACAGTGACAACGCCTCCAACAGATAACTGCGCAGCAGAATGGCAAGCGAGTACGGTGTATCTCAAAGGGGATAACGTTACTTGGAATGGCAAAGTGTGGCAGGCGCAGTGGTGGACTCAAGGCGATAACCCAGCAGACTCTGGACCTTGGGGTGTTTGGCAAGAAGTTCGCGACGCACATTGCAAGTCTAACTAACCATCAAGCATTCAAAAGCTGATTCGTTGGTGACTTGAGGTAGAATTCATTCTTGGTTTCAACGAGCAGCGCATAGTTATCATAAGCAGGGTTTATTGTTTTCGAATAATAAGCCCTTTTTTATTGTTCCAACTTTGAGAACCCATAAAATGTGTATGACTTTATCCTGACGCTACCTTCATATAACTGGCAGAATTGCGATCAACATTTCATGTTTTGTCTGATTTTTGTCAGGTTTGCATTAAATTACTCTCCAATGAGCTTCAAGATCATGCTTTATTCGATCAACGTTGTTTGGCATAACTCGTTACTTAATTTTTATCGAAAAAGATAAGATTAACTGCCATTATTCATTGGTTATCATAATGTTTACTTAAGGTCATATTTTGTGTTGAGACAGCTGTTATTACTCATCCTTTGTTTTATTTTGTTACCTGTTTCACCAATCTCTACGGCTAAAGCTGCCGCGAGCGAAGTAAAAGGGGCGCTCTGCGTTGTTCGTGCTGACGACAAGTTAGTGCTAGTTCATGAAATATTGACGGATAAGATTTCTCTACCTGGTGGGACAATTATTGATGGAGAATCCCCCAAAGTTGCTGCGCAAAGAGAAACGTGGGAAGAAACGGGTTTAGTGGTCACGGTTGGGGAGGAACTTGGCAGAACTGACACCGCGGTTTATTACGATTGCATATCAGATTCTGAGATTATTGCTTTTTCGATGAACAATTCCTTAGGTGGGAATGAGTTACCTATTTGGTTTGCTCCTCACTACGGAGTAGAAATCGCATCTGCAATGTTACTTGGACCATCCGAGCTGCCATCATTTTTGTACCGCTATCCCGCTCAATGGCCACAAGCCATTCAGTTTTTTGAACAAGCTACTCAGCAGTCCGCATCTTATGTGACTCAGCTGATCGAATCCGCGCCTTCATTTCGTCAGATTGAATTGAGGTGGATGAAAGACTTACAAAGCTGGGTAGGGGCTTTATCAGACACGAGTTTCGAGGTAGCGAATCAGATCTCAAATCTTGTTATAGAACTGACAGAACCTACGATACTGCTTTTTCTATTTCCGTTAGTAATGATGCGTTTTGGCAGTCGATTTGTATTCCGACTCTTTTTCGCTATTAGCGCGACGTCCCTGATGGTACTTGTAGCTCAACAGGGCTTTGCGCTTCCTCGCCCGCATGTCTATATACCAATGATGGAGTTAACACACAGCTTTGGATTTAGTTTTCCAAGTTTGCCTATTGCCGTTTGGTTTTGTGTTTTAACCTTTTTATTTCAGAGAACACATTATTTCGGTTTGAATGGTACGACCGCTGTTATGATGCTCATCACGCTTACTATTATGTTATGTAAGTTTTTCCTTGGTAGCGCCTTTTTCTTAGATATGTTGTTTGGTGCGCTGTTAGGAAGCTTGGTGGCCTGGCATGTTCTGCGATTGGAAACAAATCAAGACGTGAATGTTGATCAAGTGCTGAGCTCAAAAGGCGTCTGGTTCATTATGACTGCGGTAACGGCGGTCATCTCTGTTATCTGGCCATTACCTGTGTTTGGCCGCTGGTTAGCTA
Source organism: Vibrio sp. A1-1 (assembly GCF_021728175.1). Lineage (NCBI taxonomy): Bacteria > Pseudomonadati > Pseudomonadota > Gammaproteobacteria > Vibrionales > Vibrionaceae > Vibrio > Vibrio sp. A1-1. The sequence goes on along the minus strand of NZ_JAKKCL010000016.1, from coordinate 16,921 downwards.
TTTTAATTACGGCATCAGCGTTGGTTATGACGTTTAGAGAGTCAAAAGTGCATTTGGATTCTCGTCAGATGATTTTTGTAACGCTTGCGTTGGTATTCGTTGAGCAACTTTATTTATACTCAAGCTCTGTTGTCTCGTTTAGTGGTTTGTGGTCATTGGTATTGTCGACGTTGCATTATCCCTTGTTGATGTTGCTGTTTATTTTGCTTGCAAGAAAGCTGATTCATGAAAAACAACAGAGAGAAACAGTGCTAGATTGATGGTTGTATGCTTTCTTTCTCAGGCATACGAGTAAAAAGAAAGCCTTGCTTTACAGCAAGGCTTTTTTGTACGTTGAGTAGCTCAACAATGTGGCTTTGCGTATCTCTGACGCCATGGCTGAGTTAAAGGTAATAACGTTGACGCCATTGCGGCGGAGGAATTAAGCGTTAAGGACGAATTTTTCAATCGCTTTAGCTACACCGTGTTCATCATTACTTGCCGTAATGTAATCAGCGATTTGTTTGGTCTCTTCCATTGCATTTGCCATCGCGATACCAAGGCCAGCGTACTTCAGCATGTGGTGGTCATTTTCAGCATCACCCATACAGATCACTTCTTCCGGTTGAATACCTAGATACTCAGCAATTGCAGCAACACCAATACCTTTGTTGCTCGCTGGGTTAAGAAATTCCAGGAAGAACGGAGCGCTTTGAACCACCGTAAACTCTTCACGCATTTCAGACGGAAGCGCAGCGATGACCTCAGTTAACTTACTTGGCTCGGCAACCATCATTGCTTTGATGATTGGATGATCATCTTCTAGCGATTCAAAATTAATCTCTGTCACATTTAAGCCATTAATGTTGGCTTCGATGTCAGTGTATGGGTTTTTCTCATTGGTGATCAAGCCATGTACTTGGCTGAATGCGTGCACATAAGCGCCTAATTCTTTCGCTTTACGAGCGACTAATTTTGCTGCCTTACCATCAATGATTTGCTGGTGGATGATTTCATTTGTTCCTACGTTCTTAACCATAGAGCCATTGTAGAAAAGGACAAAATCTTTATCGGAATGGATATTCAGTTCGTCGAGCTTGCCTTGCATTCCTTCTAATGGGCGACCAGAAGCGAGAACGACAGTAACGCCTGCTTCTCGAGCCTTTGCGATCGCTTGTTTGTTTTCTTCAGAGATTGCTTTATCATTATTGAGCAGTGTGCCATCCATATCTAATGCGATCAGTTTATACATCATTTCTTACCTTAAAGTTTTTGGGAACTGTAAGTGAATAAGGTTTGGTATAACGCTAACCAGAAACCTACGCTCACCGCGACTATGAAACTACAAAATGGTCTATTTTAACAATTAATTTTTGGTTTAAATTGACCTAGACACGTGTGTCCATTAAGGTCTTCGCCTCGAAGTATTATGAGTTGAGTGAGTTCTACGTTGTATAAGCTAAATGAGATGTTTGAAACCATCCAAGGGGAAGGGGTTTTCACTGGAGTACCTGCTGTTTTTGTTCGCCTTCAAGAGTGTCCGGTTGGTTGCTCATGGTGCGATACCAAACAAACGTGGTATGCAGATGAGAATGACCAACGTCAAATTGGTGATATTTTGGTGAAGACGGAAGATTCTCCCACATGGTGCGTCGCATCTGCCGAGAACATCGTAGAGCAATATCAACTGCAAGGCTTTAATGCTAAACATATCGTGATTACTGGTGGTGAGCCTTGTATTTATGATCTACGCCCTTTAACAGAGGCGTTTGAGGATATGGGTTGCCAATGCCAAATAGAAACCAGTGGCACATCAGAAGTCATCACGTCAGAAAATACATGGGTGACCGTGTCACCAAAAGTGGCGATGAAGGGTAAACTGCCAGTTCTCAATAGCGCGTTAGAGCGTGCGAATGAGATTAAGCACCCTGTTGGTACACAAAAAGACATCGACCACCTTGATGAGCTATTGGCAAATGCGAATGTCGCGGTTGAGACTGTCATTGCATTGCAGCCTATTAGCCAAAAGCCTCGTGCAACGCAATTGTGTATTGAAACGTGCATTGCTCGCAATTGGCGCTTGTCTGTTCAAACTCATAAATATCTAAGTATTGCTTAAGAGCGGAGAGAGAAATGAAAAAAGCCGTTGTTGTTTTTAGTGGTGGTCAGGATTCCACGACTTGTCTGGTTCAAGCACTTAAAGAGTTTGATGAAGTTCATGCCATTACTTTTGATTATGGTCAGCGCCACAAGTTAGAGATAGAAGTGGCACAAAAGATCGCAAAGGATCTTGGCGTCAAAGCGCATAAAGTGATGGATGTTGGCCTTTTAAACGAACTTGCGATTAGCTCTCTCACGCGCGATGACATTCCTGTCTCACACGAATTGCAAGAAAACGGTCTACCAAACTCTTTTGTTCCTGGCCGTAACATTCTATTTTTAACGCTCGCAGGAATCTACGCCTACCAAATTGGGGCTGAAACCGTAATTACTGGCGTGTGTGAAACTGACTTTAGTGGTTATCCAGATTGTCGTGACGATTTTGTGAAAGCAATGAACACGGCTTTGGTGAAAGGGATGGACCGTAACCTGACGATCAAAACACCGTTAATGTGGCTAAATAAAGCAGAAACGTGGGCGTTAGCTGATCAATATGACGCGTTGCAACTGGTTCGTGAAAATACATTGACCTGCTACAACGGGGTCATTGGTGATGGTTGCGGTGAGTGCCCATCGTGCGATTTGCGCAAAGCTGGCTTAGATGATTACCTAAACAATAAAGAGACCGTAATGCAGTCTCTTGTGAACAAGCAGGCTGCTGACGTTTAGTCGTGCCTTGCTTTACTGGCTAACATAGTCAGAACTTAGGCTAATTGGATCATCGTATGCGTCTATAATGATGTTTTTTCCCTGCTTTTTAGCCTGGTATAAAGCTTGGTCTAGTATCGAATAAAGTTCATCAAAGTTGGTAAGCGGCATTGATGTTGATAGATAGGCCAAGCTAGCAGTTACACTCAAATCACTATTATTTACCGTGCGTACGCACTTCTCTGAAATCGTTTTGTGTAGGCTTTGCACCCGGAAAGGAACGTCAATTTCATCGACGTTTTTCAATAATAAGATAAACTCTTCTCCACCCAAACGGCCGATATACTCTCCCTTATTGAGCTTAGCTTTAAGCACTTGGCAAACTTGCTGTAACACCAAGTCGCCAGTCGGATGACCGTATTGATCATTTATCGTCTTAAAGTCATCAAGGTCGATTAATGCTAAAACATAGCGGAAGTCTTCGTCCGCTTTGGAGGTTTGACCTTTGATGGTCTCTATAATTGCCGCTCTATTCAACGCACATGTTAGACTATCTATTTTGGCTTTTTGTCGTGTTTGTCGCTGAAGTATCAATGCCAGAATGAGCAAGACCAACAAACAGGAAACCACAAAATTATAAGTGCGCTTTTGATCGGTAAGCTTCTCAAATTGATGCTGATTTAAGCTTTTTTCATTATTCAACCGAGCGACTTGAAGATCATATTCGTACTCTTTCTTTGTGAGGTCTAATGCCTCTAATGCTTTAATATTGCTAGCGTCTCGGTTGGCCAATTCAATGGTTGAATAGGCTTTGTGGTGCTCTAATGCCAGTTTATAATCACCTTGGGCTTGGTATGCTTCGGAAAGGAGTAATTGAGCTTGTGCCTGTAATAATGGTCTAGAGTTATTGATCGCTAGTGTTAACGCGACTTTGCCATGTGCAATCGATTTTTCAGTAGCATGGTTTTTCAAATACGCGAACCCAGCAGCTAAATGCCCTTCCGTTTCGAGGTGCGTATTTTCATACGTTTCAGCAATGTCTAAAGCTTTTCTAATGTAATCTACTGCGGTATCCAGTTGCCCACTTTCGGCTAAAACCGCAGACAGCCCTAAGTAGCTTAACCCTTGACCATATGGGTAGTGGAGCTGGTTGAGTATTGTTAATGCATTTTGATAATGATTGATGGCTTTATCGAATTCTTTGGATTTTTTATACATTGCCCCAAGGCTATGTTCGACTTGGGCGACCTTGAGTGGTGTCCCTTCATCTTGACGAGCGAGTAGGGCTTGGATGAGATATTGTTCTGATTGTTCAAACTGCCCAAGCTCTGCAAGTAAATTTCCGACGTCATTGTAAATGCCAGAAGGATCGCTTTGAGCAGACATGTTCGCCAGCAGCTTTCTATAAAGACTCAGCGCTTTTTCATAGTCGCCACGATAGTTATAGTTATTCGCTACCACACGTAACGCGAGATCAATAGGGAAGTGTTCTTGGTGTTGTTGACTTAGATGGCTTTCTAACGACGAGCAATAAAAGTTTGCTTTGTGATAACGACCTTGTTGATTCAAGGTATAACAGAGCTGATAGTTCATCAAAGCTTTGCCTTCAGAATCTGAAGTCTGCTTCATTTTTTTTCGCAACGAAGAAAAGCTATTTACTGAGGCGTCATAACTACCATGCTTACGTTCATTTAAGGCAAGAATGTACTCTGACTCTAACTGAGCAAAGTTATTGTTGAGAACTTGGCTGCTACCATAGTACGGCTGCTTTATGTTCGACATATATTCATAAATCAGCCCGCTGACGTAGAGTTTTTCGCTGTGCGATTTCGCGGTGTGGTATCGATCTTGAAGCATGCTTAATGCTGAGTCAGGATTACTTCTCAATGTGGTTTGATAAACGGCGTGCCACTGCGTGATATTTTGTTCTGGCTCAATATCTTGAGTGTCACTAGCATATACCGGGGCGAGTAAGAGTGACGCAAGCAAAGGATAGAGCGTGCGCATATTTAAACGTGCCTTATGTTCTTTTGTTGCTTTGGAATTGGAGAATCATAGCGCTATTAATTGATCAGCGTTGTGATTGAGTTGGGTGTACGAAGAAAAAGAATAGGAAAACTATGCACTTGGTCGACATATCAAAAAAAGAGCATAAAAAGAAAGACCCCAACATAAAGTTGAGGTCTAGAAATCGTTATGCAATGTAAAGCTTAGCTAGATCTTGAGGCTCCATTTCTTTGCCTTCTAGCTGATCGTTCCAGTTAGTACCAACAAGAACACCATCTTCTGCAAGAGTTAAAAGCCAATCTTCAACAAAGATATCTAGTGGGATTTCTAGTACAGTGAAGTCAGCCCATTCTTCAACATTGTGCGCTTCTGCATCTTCTTTAGAAGACCAGAAAGGCATGACTTCACTGTTTTCGAATTCAGTTGAATCGCAAGATAGCCAACCTTCTTCATTGCGTAAACCCCAAACCAGTTGGTTTTCTTTTGTTTCTGCAACAAAAAGGTCAAGGTTTGCTTGGATATCTGATGTAAGTTTGCTCATTTCAAAACTCTCGTTGTTATGACGCCGCTAGGGTAACACTAAAGTGCCGATTCCTAAAGCATAATACGGTTATTGCAATGAGTAAAAATAAAGGAGCCGAAGCTCCTTTTCTTATGTCGTTCTAGGTTTATTAATGCTTGTTTGAACAATCATTAATACAGATATTTTTACCTTTCAGGGAGGGTAGTGAATATTGTCCACTCTTTTTTAATCTCGCCTTTATAACCAACGACAGAAGCAGTTACTCGGCGGTTTAAAGCGTGGCTGACTTCATCGGTACCTTGTTGCGCTAGGTGAGTATCTCCAAAGCCAACAATACGAACCCTGCTCGGTTCGATGTTGTAGCTCAACAGCGCCTCACGTACATTGCGTGCTCGTCTCTCTGATAGATCTTGGTTGTGCTGAGAGCCACCCACTTTACTCGCGTAGCCGTGCAGTTCGATCGATGTAGTAGGGTATTCTTTTAAAAAATCGGACAGTTCACGTACTTGTCTTCTGAACACGGGATTGATTTCATCAGAATCATTGGCAAAAAGTATTCTCACTTGCATGTTATCTGATGCTTTAATGTATTCGCCGCAACCGTCATTGTCGACTTCTGAGCCTTCCGGTGTGCCAGGGCACATATCTCGAGCGTTGATGACGCCATCGTTATCTTCATCTTGAAGGTCAGCGATTTGCTCTGCACTTGGTACAGGTCGATAGTCATACTCGTCTTCAGCAACAACCTGTTGAGTAACGGCGAGAAGGCTTAATGCAAATAGAATTTTCATTGGTTTCATGATCAGTACTCCACCTTTTCATTCCATTCCGTAGGCACATCGACTCGCAAGGCATTTAACAATTGGCCGGTCGCATTCATTACACGGTATTTCGCGTATTGCTCTGAATATCGAGCATCCAAGTAGTTTTTTCTCGCTTCAAATAACTCGTTTTCAGTATTTAACAAATCCAAAAGGGTTCGTTTACCGATGCGATACTGTTTCTCGTAGGCGATAACAGTTTCAGATGCCGAATCTACGTGATCCGCTAGAAACTCTTTTTGCTGAAGCGTTAAATCTAACGCGCTCCATGATAGACGAAGCCCTTCTTCAACGCTGCGGTATGCGCGTTCTCGTAAATCTTTGGCTTTGTTTAGTTGATAGGCAAAGTTTTCAGCATTGGCGACATCACTACCACCATTAAAGAGGTTGTAACGCATACGCAGCATCGCTGTCGTTTCATCACTGCTTCCTTCGATACCGCTTGCATCATCACGCCACGTTTGAGCCGCTTCTACAGATATCGTTGGATAGTAAGTTCCCTTAGATTGCTTATATTGGAACTTAGCTGAGTCTACATCTGCCATCGAAATTTTGATTACTGGATGCGATTCAAATGCCAAGTCAATTGCTTCATCTATGGTGTAGGGAATAAAGTTCTGGTCCGCTCGCGGAAAAATCAATCCTTGTGGGGACTGTCCGACAAGGCGTGTAAACGTGGTGTGGCTGTCATATAAGTTGTTCTGAGCCGCCACCAAGTTACCGTGAGCTTTTGCTAAACGAGCTTCTACTTGAGTTAGGTCAGCGGTAGACCCAAGTCCTGAGTTAACTCGCTTTTTAATGTCTTCGTAGATCTTCTTATGAACCTTCAAGTTGTTTTCTGAAAGTGTAAGAATTTCATAAGCTTTTACTGAATCTAAGTAAACCTTTGCCACTTCGAGTGCCGTGTCTTGAGCATCAGCGAGCAGTTGATAACGAACTGATTCTGCGTCAGCTGCTGTTCGATCCATATCGTTAAGTGTCGCAGAACCGTCCCATATCAACTGGGTTAGTGTCACGGTCGCTTCTTTTCTTGTCAGATCCGTTGAATCTCGCCCTGCTTCTGCTGGGTTAATGCCTTCATAACCGATACCGGCGTCTAAATCTACGGATGGGAGGTAAGCACCGCCAGATGCTTCATTCACATACTGCTTGCTAACGAATTCATTGAACGCACTTTTGATGTCAGGATTGGTTTTTAATGTGTTTTCAACCGCTTGCTCTAGTGTTTGCCCAAAAGCATGACTAGCTGCGAACACACCAATGCAAAAGGCGTTGGCACGAGTCCACTTCACTGTGATTCTCCTAGATAATAATAAAATTTCTCGAGGTGAGAGGGCTTATAAGTGGGATACCTATAAGGGCGTCAATAATTTAGCGCACAATAACATTAATACACGATGAAGTAACCTGTTGATTCATTGTTCATTTGTTTCATTCTTGATAAATCAGTTCATTTGGTGGGTCTAAATTTTGAATAAGGATCCCGATTTTAAAGTGAAATTGATGTTTAACAAGAGTTGAGTGGCTTTTATTAAAACAAGATAAATATGCGCATAGATTCCTATTGATGTATGGCACATAATTACTTAATTGAGCATCAAATTGCTGTTATTGCACTATATAATCAGGCAATATATAGCAAATTAGTATTGTTAGTCAAAAACTTGACAGTTATTTAGGGTTAAGATTTATATGGATCGTACAGCGTTAGTGTCACTCGGTAATCAAGTCGTCGTAATAGGTTTAGATGGGGAGCTGAGAGTCCTAACAGAAGGACAACAGCCCCTACCAGGTGAAGTGGTAGTGGCAACGACAGATGCTGCACCTCTAAATTTGAACATTCAACTAACTGAAGAGCAAGGCTCAAAAGATATTTCTGATGATGTGGCACGAATTATTGGTGCTATTGAGCAAGGTCAAGACCCTTCTATAGTTGATGAAGAACTCGCGCCAGCTGCGGGTGAAAACAGTGGTTCAAGTTTACAAAATAGTGCCACGATTGCACGGGATGGCACTGAAGTACTGGCCTCAACAAATTTTGAAACTATTGGCTTGGAATCCCTCGGTTTATCTGAAACACAAGCGTTGACCTTAAATGACTTTTTCGCAACAAATATAGAAACCAGTGGAGATGGCTCAAATAAACCACTTACTAATTCTCCAGTGACATTAAGCGCTATCGAAGAAGATAGCGATCCCATCACGATAACTACCGAAGAATTACTATCGAATGTCGATATTGAAGATGCTGATACTCTTATCGTTACAAACGTCACTATTGAGAGTGGGAATGGCACTTTAATTGATAACAACGATGGATCTTGGACTTATATCCCAGAAGCTGATGATGATACTGAAGTGTCATTCTCCTATGACATCATTGATGACGATGGGGGTGTTATTAATGGCAATGCTAATTTAGATATTAAGCCTGTTAATGACGCGCCAATAGCGACTAACGATGCGATTCAAACTGACGAAGATTCCCAGGTTGTAATTGATGTGCTCGCTAACGACAGTGACATTGAAGGTGACGATTTATCCATTACTTCTGCTTCTGTATCAGAAAAGCAAGGTATCGTTGAGATTGTCGATGGTAAGCTTGTTTTCACTCCGGCTGAAAACTTCAATGGTAATGCTACTATTAGCTACACCATCTCAGATGGTGAGCTAGAGGATGAAGCTCAAGTCTCGGTAACAGTAAACTCAGTTAACGATGCGCCTATTGCCCTTAATGACGCAACAATTACAGAGGAAGATACCTCAGTAACGATTGATGTGTTGCCAAACGACACTGACATCGATGGTGATACGTTAAGCATTGAATCGGCGTCTGTGCCGAGTGACCAAGGTCAAGTCGAGATTATTGACGGCAAGCTTGTATTTACGCCAACTGAGAACTTCAATGGCGACGCTGAGATCACTTACACCGTCACCGATGGTTCGCTGACTGACCAAGCGACGGTCACCGTCACCGTGAATGCGGTGAACGACACACCTGCGGTTGAAAGCAACATCGCAGACCAAACCTTGGCGGAAGATTTCACGCCATACACCATCGATCTAAATACCGCTTTCAGCGATGTGGATAACGCCGATGGCGAGTTAACGTTTAGCGTCTCTGGCAACAGCAACATTCAAGTGGCGATCGTCAATGGCATTGCTACGTTCACTCCAACCGCGGACTGGAACGGCTCAGAAATCCTAACGTTTACTGCCACTGATCCAAGCGGTGAAAGCGTTAGCCAAACGGTGAACTTCACGGTTGCGCCTGTGGCGGACATCGTGGCAGACAAAGCGACGGTTGTGGAAGACACGGCGACCATCATCAAGGTCTTAGATAACGACACGTTCGAAGGCGACGACAAAGTGGTGTCGCTTGATACCAATAACGGTCCAGCTAACGGCACGGTCTCGGTCAATCCTGATGGCAGCGTAACTTACACGCCAAACGACAACTACCACGGTACAGACAGCTTCACCTACATTGTCACGTCAGGCGGGGTATCGGAATCCACCACGGTGAGCGTTGATGTGACGCCAGTGAATGATGCACCAGTGGCAAAAGATGACACGGCGATTACTGACGAAGACACGCCAGTGACGATTGATGTCCTGCCAAACGACACCGATATTGATGGCGAGAAGCTGAGTATTGAATCAGCCTCTGTACCTAAAGAGCAGGGCACGGTTGAAGTGGTGGATGGAAAACTCGTCTTCACTCCGGCAGAAAACTTCAATGGTGACGCTGAAATCACCTACATCGTTACGGACGGTGAATTGACCGACGAAGCGAAGGTGACCGTTACAGTAAATCCAGTAAACGATGCACCAACTATCAAAGTTGATGCCGTAGAAAGCATCACTGAAGATGCAGTGAACACGGATACGGTAGTCGCAACCTTAACGGTTCGTGATACTGATACGCCAGAAGACCAATTAACCGTTTCTTTAGAAAACAACTCAAACGGTTACTTTGTGTTAGTTGGCGATGAAGTCAAGCTGACTCAAGCAGGCGTCGATGCGGTTAACAACGATGAACTTAACCTAAAAGACCTGACTATCAGCGCGTCAGTATCGGATGGTGTTAATCCAACGGCTAACGACAGTGATAGTTTGATTGTGAATCGTGTTAACGATGCGCCGACTGTTGATAATGTCATCTCAGATCAAGTGCTAGCGGAAGACTTCGCGACCTACACGATTGATTTAAACAACGCATTTAAAGACAGTGACTCCACACTTAACTTCTCAGTGTCCGGTAACAGCAACGTGTTGGTTTCGATTGAAAACGGCATCGCGACCATTTCACCAACAGCAGACTGGAACGGTTCAGAAACCCTAACGTTTACTGCTACCGATCCAAGTGGTGAAATCGTCAGCCAAGCGGTGAACTTTACGGTTGCACCGGTAGCTGACATTGAGGCAGACAGCACGGATGTAGTCGAAGACACGCCAACCGTCATTAACGTCTTAGGTAACGACACGTTTGACGGCGACGATAAAGTAGTGTCGCTTGATACCAATAAAGGCCCAGCTAACGGCACGGTCTCGGTCAACCCTGATGGCGCCGTGACCTACATACCAGATGATAACTACGTCGGCAAAGATACGTTCACTTATGTCGTGACATCAGGCGGTGTGTCTGAATCCACTACCGTTGAAGTCAATGTGACGCCGGTCAACGACGCGCCAGTGGCAAAAGATGACACGGCGATTACTGACGAAGACACACCAGTGACGATCGATGTCCTGCCAAACGATACTGATGTGGATGGCGATAAGTTGTCGATCCAATCTGCGTCTGTACCTGAAGCACAAGGTAAGGTTGAAATTGTTGACGGAAAACTGGTCTTCACACCGGCTGAGAACTTCAATGGCGACACCGAAATCACTTACACCATCACTGATGGTGCACTGACTGACCAAGCGACGGTCAATGTCACGGTGAATGCGGTGAACGACACGCCTGCGGTTGAAAGCAACCTCGCAGACCAAACCTTGGCAGAAGACTTTACGCCATACACCATCGATCTAAATACCGCCTTCAGCGATGTGGATAACGTGGATGGCGAGTTAACGTTTAGCGTCTCTGGTAATAGCAATGTCAATGTCTCAATAGAGAACGGCATCGCGACCATTTCACCAACGGCAGACTGGAACGGTTCAGAAACCCTAACGTTTACTGCTACCGATCCAAGCGGCGAAAGCGTTAGCCAAACGGTGAACTTCACAGTATCGCCTGTGGCGGACATCGTGGCAGACAAAGCGACGGTTGTGGAAGACACGCCGACCATCATCAAGGTCTTAGGTAACGACACGTTCGAAGGCGACAACAAAGTGGTGTCGCTGGATACCAACAATGGCCCAGCCAACGGCACGGTCTCGGTCAACCCTGATGGCAGCGTGACTTACACGCCAAACGACAACTACCACGGTACAGACAGCTTCACCTACTTCGTCACCTCCGGTGGCGTAAGTGAGTCCACCACGGTGAACGTCGATGTGACACCGGTCAATGATGCGCCTGTGGCAAAAGATGACACGGCGGTTACTGACGAAGACACACCAGTGACGATTGATGTCCTGCCAAACGACACCGATGTGGATGGCCATGAGCTGTCTATTCAATCGGCGTCTGTGCCGAGTGTTCAAGGTACAGTCGAAATTATTGATGGCAAACTGGTGTTCACACCGGCAGAAAACTTCAATGGCGACGCTGAAATCACCTACATCGTTACGGACGGTGAATTGACCGACGAAGCGAAGGTGACCGTTACAGTAAATCCAGTAAACGATGCACCAACTATCAAAGTTGATGCCGTAGAAAGCATCACTGAAGATGCAGTGAACACGGATACGGTAGTGGCGACGTTGGAAGTCGCTGATTCTGATACGCCAGAAGACCAATTGACCATTTCTTTAGAAAACAACTCAAACGGTTACTTTGTGTTAGTTGGCGATGAAGTCAAGCTGACTCAAGCGGGTGTTGACGCGGTTAACAACGATGAACTCAACCTTAAAGACCTGACTATCAGCGCGTCAGTGTCGGATGGTGTTAATCCAACGGTTAGCGACAGTGACAGTTTGATTGTGAATCGTGTTAATGATGCACCGATTGTTGAAAATGCCATTGCAGATCAAGTGTTATCGGAAGATTTCGCGACCTACACGATTGATTTAAACGACGCATTTAAAGACAGCGACTCCGTGCTTAGCTTCTCAGTAGCCGGTAACAGCAACGTGTTGGTTTCGATTGAAAATGGTATCGCGACCATCTCACCAACGGTAGACTGGAACGGCTCAGAAATCCTAACCTTTACGGCTACCGATCCAAGCGGCGAAAGCGTTAGCCAAACGGTGAACTTCACGGTAGCGCCTGTGGCGGACATCGTGGCAGATAAAGCGACGGTTGTGGAAGACACACCAACTATCATCAAAGTCTTAGGTAACGACACGTTTGAAGGCACTGATAAAGTGGTGTCGCTTGATACCAATAATGGTCCAGCCAACGGCACGGTCTCGGTCAATCCTGACGGCAGCGTGACCTACACGCCGAACGACAACTACCACGGGGCAGACAGCTTTACCTACATCGTTACGTCCGGTGGGGTCAGTGAGTCCACCACGGTGAATGTCGATGTGACGCCAGTCAATGATGCGCCAGTGGCAAAAGATGATACCGCTGTTACTGACGAAGACACGCCAGTGACAATTGATGTCTTGCCAAACGATACTGACATCGATGGTGATACGCTGTCTATCCAATCGGCGTCCGTACCTGAAGCACAAGGTACAGTCGAAATTATTGATGGAAAACTGGTGTTCACACCGGCCGAGAACTTCAATGACGACGCCGAAATCACTTACACCATCACCGATGGTTCGCTGACCGACCAAGCAACGGTCAACGTCACCGTAAATGCCGTAAACGACACGTTCGAAGGCACTGATAAAGTGGTGTCTTTGGACGCCGATAATAGTCCTAAAAATGGCACCGTCATTGTGAATAACAACGGCACGGTGACCTACACACCAGATGACAACTACGTCGGTACAGACAGTTTCACCTACATCGTCACATCTGGGGGCGTCAGTGAGTCCACCACGGTGAACGTCGATGTGACACCGGTCAACGATGCGCCTGTGGCAAAAGATGACACGGAGATTACTGACGAAGACACACCAGTGACGATTGATGTCCTGCCAAACGACAGCGATGTGGATGGCGATAAGCTGAGTATTGAATCAGCCTCTGTACCTAAAGAGCAGGGTACGGTTGAAGTGGTGAATGGCAAACTTGTTTTCACTCCGGCCGAGAACTTCAATGGCGACGCTGAAATCACCTACATCGTTACGGACGGTGAATTGACCGACGAAGCGAAGGTGACCGTTACAGTAAATGCGGTGAACGACACGCCTGTAGTTGAAAGCAACATCGCAGACCAAACTTTGGCGGAAGACTTTACGCCATACACCATCGATCTAAATACCGCTTTCAGCGATGTGGATAACGTTGATGGCGAGTTAACGTTTAGCGTCTCTGGCAACAGCAACATCCAAGTGGCGATCGTCAATGGCATTGCTACGTTTACTCCAACGGCAGACTGGAACGGCTCAGAAATCCTAACCTTTACTGCCACCGATCCAAGCGGTGAAAGCGTCAGCCAAACGGTGAACTTCACAGTAGCGCCTGTGGCGGACATTGAGGCTGATAAAGCGACGGTTGTGGAAGACACGCCAACCATCATTAAAGTTTTAGGTAACGACACGTTCGAAGGCGACGACAAAGTGGTGTCGCTGGATACCAACAACGGTCCAGCCAACGGCACGGTCTCGGTCAACCCTGACGGCAGCGTGACTTACACGCCAAACGACAACTACCACGGTACAGACAGCTTCACCTACATCGTTACGTCTGGTGGGGTATCGGAGTCCACCACGGTGAACGTCGATGTCACACCAGTGAACGATACGCCAGTGGCAAAAGATGACGCGGCAACAACACAAGAAGATACCGCTGTCACGATTGATGTTCTGCCAAACGATACTGATGTGGATGGCGATAAGCTGAGTATTGAATCAGCCTCTGTACCTAAAGAGCAGGGTACGGTTGAAGTGGTGGATGGAAAACTCGTCTTCACACCGGCAGAAAACTTCAATGGTGACGCTGAAATCACCTATATCGTAACGGACGGTCAATTGGCCGACGAAGCGAAGGTGACCGTTACCGTTAATCCAGTGAACGATGCGCCAACCATCAAGGTTGATGCCGTAGAAAGCATCACTGAAGACGCAGTGAGCACTGATACGGTAGTCGCAACCTTAGCGGTTCGTGATACTGACACGCCAGAAGACCAATTAACCGTTTCTTTAGAAAACAACTCAAACGGTTACTTCGTGTTGGTTGGCAATGAAGTCAAGCTAACTCAAGCGGGCGTCGATGCAGTTAACAACGATGAACTTAATCTTAAAGATCTGACTATAAGCGCGTCAGTATCGGATGGTGTTAATCCAACGGCTAACGACAGTGATAGTTTGGTTGTGAATCGTGTTAACGATGCGCCAACAGTTGATAATGTCATTACAGATCAAGTGTTATCGGAAGATTTCGATGCATACACGATCGACTTGAATGAAGTATTTAAAGATTCCGATTCCTCGCTAGAATTCTCCGTCTCTGGCAATAACAACATCCAAGTCTCTATTGTGAATGGCGTTGCTACCATTACTCCGACTGCGGATTGGAATGGCAAAGAGGCAATTACGTTCACAGCTAAAGACTCAAGTGGCGAGAGCGTCAGTCAAACGGTGAACTTCACGGTAGCGCCTGTGGCAGACATCGTGGCAGACAAAACGACGGTTGTTGAAGACACGCCAACTATCATCAAGGTCTTAGGTAACGACACGTTCGAAGGCGACGATAAAGTGGTGTCGCTCGATACCAATAACGGCCCTGCCAACGGCACGGTCTCGGTCAACCCTGACGGCAGCGTAACCTACACGCCAAACGACAACTACCACGGTACAGACAGCTTCACCTATATCGTCACCTCTGGTGGTGTCAGTGAATCCACCATTGTTAAAGTTGATGTCACGCCAGTAAACGACAAACCTGACAGTGAAGACTTTACGCATGTGGCCGATGATCAGCTTACGCACGTTGTGTTTGATACCGATACGAAACCTCTGGATAGCGGTGACTCTCAAGATCATATCGCGGATGTTGAAGACGATTTAAAAGGCAACGATCTACATGTCCGGATTACTGAACTGCCAACATCAGGTACGTTGTTCTTTAAAGGTAGTGATGGTGAGTTGCACGAAATTAAAGAAGTTAGCGATACGCTTTATGACAAAGACAGCCTTTACTATGAAGCTGATAATGTTGGCTTCTTATTAGGTATCAAAGATCGTCCTAATACGCCTAATAGCTCGGAATCTACAACAGATTTCAATAACTGGGGATTAAGTGAGGATGGTGGTTCATCACATTCCCGTACTGAGCATTTAGCAAATGGAGCCTCTATCACCATTTCTTCTAATAGCGATGAGCTTGCGCAATACAACCGCCAGGTGTCACACATCGGCAATGGTATCGCTGACAATGATGGGCAGGGTATTGAAAAAGGTGAAACGATTACGATCGATTTGTCTAATAACCCTGTGGGCAGCGTAAACCTTGGACTAGATGGACTAGGTGGATTGTTTGATTACGGTGATGACAACGCAGCACTTATTACGGTTACATACTTAGATTCAAATAATGTCCAACAGACTCAAACGTTCGAGTTTTTGAAGCCTGAAGGCAACTTCATGCTATTCCAAGAAACAAGCGTTGGTTATGGGAAAGAGCTAGCTCTTCCTGAAGGTTCGGTCATTACTCAGTTAGATTTTTCTACGAAAAATGAAGGTAACTGGGAGTTACGTTATGTAGAAGGTGTTCCTGCAGAGGACAGCTTTGGATATGTGGCCGTCGACTCTGAAAGTGGCGTTAGCGATCCATCTACAGTCAATATCGTTAATGAAATGCTAGATGGTAATGTTGCTGAAAATGGGCCAAGTCTGTCTGTGGTCGGTGATAGCGTGACTGAGGGTGACAATGTCACGTTTTCGGTTGTTCTAGATGAAGTCACCAGTACTGTTGTTAAGTACCAAGTTGATATGCTTGCTCAAGGTTCTTCAGTTGATAAGAATGATGTAAATCTATCAAATGCAACCTACACAAATGGTGTTGTTTTCTTAGGTGGTTACTTGATTGTTCCTGCAGGTATAAGCAGCTTCGAAATATCGATTCCGACTATTGATGACTTGGTTGTGGAAAGCAGCGAAACGATCGTTCTTGAGATCGGCGGTGAAACGGGGACGGCAACAGTTCTTGATAATGATAGTACAGAACTTAGCGTAGTAGATGCCGGCGATGTCATTGAAGGAACTGACGCAATATTTACCGTTTTACTCTCTAACCCTGTTCAAGAGGCCGTTGTCGTCAATCTGAAGTCAACAACAGATGATAGCTATACAGCGGAAGATGTTGATTTAGGCACTATGGTAGTGACCTATGTGGATACTCATGGTCAAACTCAAACATTAGATATAGCGCCTAATGGAGACGTTACTATACCTCCAGGTGTCGCTGAAATTAAAGTCGCAGTCCCAGGGCAAGATCATGAAAACCCCTTATGGAATAAGGGATGACGTGAAGTCATATTTTCACTAATTAGATACTGAAGTCACAATAATCTCAATACATCCAAGATCGATTTGATGATCAGATTTAGGT
>NZ_JAKKCL010000015.1:75286-124676 GCF_021728175.1 Vibrio sp. A1-1 | reverse complement strand
ACACCGCCGTAAACTTTAGCAAGAGTAGTACAGATAGCTGCAGTTAGAGTTGTTTTACCGTGGTCAACGTGGCCGATAGTACCAACGTTAACGTGCGGTTTCGTACGTTCAAATTTTTCTTTAGACACGATCGTGTTCCTTCCTAGTTATGATTCGTCGTGATCATTATTGATCGACGACGCGCCAGAAATTGTTATTTTATGCGCCAACGCCCGTTAGCGCAATATTTGGACGCCCTGATCTCGCAAAAAGTCGTAAACTTTTTGTAGTTCAATCGTCAATTAGTAACCACGCTCTGCAATAATTTTATCTGCGAAGTTTTTCGGCACTTCAGCGTACTCGTGAAACTCCATAGAGTAAGACGCACGGCCTTGAGTTGCAGAACGTAGATCAGTTGCGTAACCGAACATTTCAGATAGTGGTACTTGAGCACGGATGATCTTAAGACCAGCCACACCTTCGTCCATGCCTTCAATGATACCGCGACGACGGTTTAGGTCACCAACAACGTCACCCATCCAGTCTTCCGGAGTGGTTACTTCGACATTCATCATTGGTTCTAGAATCACAGGTTGTGCTTCTAGTGCACCTTTCTTGAATGCCATCGAGCCAGCGATCTTAAACGCCATCTCGCTTGAGTCTACATCGTGGTAAGAACCATCAAATAGTGTAGCTTTAATATCTAGTACAGGGTAACCCGCTAGAACACCACTATTCATTTGTTCCTCGATACCTTTCGATACCGAACTGATGTATTCCTTAGGAATCACACCACCCACGATTTCGTCTACGAATACGAAACCTTCGCCAGGTTCAGAAGGCTCAAGTTTGACCCACACATGACCGTATTGACCACGACCACCTGATTGACGAACAAACTTACCTTCAACTTCCGCTTTACCACGAATGGTTTCACGGTAAGCAACCTGAGGTTTACCAACGTTACAATCAACGCTGAATTCACGCTTCATACGATCAACGATAATGTCTAGGTGAAGTTCACCCATACCTGAGATCAGAGTCTGACCTGATTCGTCGTCCGTTTCCACGCGGAATGATGGATCTTCCGCAGCCAGTTTACCTAGCGCGATAGCCATTTTCTCTTGGTCTGCCTTAGAACGAGGTTCTACAGCAATCTGAATAACTGGTTCAGGGAACTCCATGCGCTCTAGAATCACTTTGTGGTTCTGATCACACAGTGTGTCACCTGTTGTTACGTCTTTCAGACCGATAGCAGCAGCGATATCACCAGCGCGAACTTCTTTCACTTCTTCACGCTTGTTCGCATGCATCTGAACGATACGACCGAAACGCTCTTTCTTCTCTTTTACAGAGTTGTAAACAGCGTCGCCGGAGTTTACTACACCAGAGTAAACACGCATGAACGTTAGCGTACCCACGAATGGGTCAGTCGCGATCTTAAATGCTAGCGCAGAGAATGGTTCGTTGTCGTCAGCGTGACGCTCAACTTCATTTTCTCTTTCGTCAACACCTTTAATTGCAGGTACGTCAACTGGCGATGGCAAGAACTCGATCACAGCATCTAGTACCGCTTGAACACCTTTGTTCTTAAACGCACTACCACAAGTGGCCAGTACGATTTCGTTGTTTAGTGTACGAGTACGTAGAGCTTGTTTGAGCTCAGCTTCAGTCAATTCACCTTCTTCAAGGTACTTGTCCATCAGCTCTTCGCTAGCTTCAGCAGCGGATTCAACCATGTGGTTGCGCCACTCTTCAGCAAGTTCGATCATGTCAGCTGGGATGTCTTCGTAAGTAAACGAAGTGCCTTGATCGGCTTCATTCCAGTTGATCATCTTCATCTTGATAAGGTCGATGACACCTCTGAACTCATCTTCTGCACCAACATTCAGTTGGATTGGAACAGGGTTCGCACCAAGACGATTTTTAATTTGGTCCACAACGCGTAGGAAGTCTGCGCCCGCACGGTCCATCTTGTTTACAAATACCAAACGTGGAACGTGGTATTTGTCTGCTTGACGCCATACAGTTTCAGACTGAGGTTCAACACCAGATGAGCCACAGAACACAACCACAGCACCATCAAGTACACGAAGAGAACGCTCTACTTCGATAGTAAAGTCAACGTGTCCAGGGGTATCAATGATGTTTACGCGATGCTCAGGGAACTGTGCTTCCATACCACGCCAGAATGTAGTAGTCGCAGCGGATGTGATAGTGATACCACGTTCCTGCTCCTGCTCCATCCAGTCCATGGTTGCAGCACCATCGTGAACTTCGCCGATTTTGTGAGAAAGGCCAGTGTAGAACAGAATACGCTCAGTTGTGGTTGTTTTTCCTGCATCTACGTGAGCACAGATACCGATATTACGGTAGCGCTCAATAGGAGTTTTACGAGCCACGATTGTATCCTCTTACTAAGGTGTACCTTAGAGTATAGAAAAGTGCTGCGAGAGAACCTCGCAGCACAGAAGGTATTACCAGCGGTAATGAGCGAACGCTTTGTTTGCGTCAGCCATGCGGTGAACGTCTTCACGTTTCTTAACCGCAGTACCTTTGTTCTCAGACGCGTCTAGCATTTCAGCTGCTAGGCGTTGAGCCATAGATTTTTCACCACGCTTGCGCGCAGCTTCAACCAACCAACGCATAGCAAGTGCGTTACGGCGAACCGGACGTACTTCTACAGGTACTTGGTAAGTTGAACCACCAACACGGCGAGATTTAACCTCTACCGCAGGGCGTACGTTTTCAAGAGCTTCTTCAAAAATAGCTAAGTGGTCTTTACCAGACTTTTCAGCCATAGCATCTAGTGCAGTGTAAACGATTTTCTCTGCAGTAGATTTTTTACCGTCAACCATTAGGATGTTAACGAATTTTGCCAGCAATTCAGATTTGAATTTTGGATCTGGAAGGATCTTACGCTGACCAATGACGCGACGACGTGGCATGGATTTATCTCCGTTGTCTTCTTCAGGTTTTATCCAAAACTTTTCAGTTTTTTCAAAAAATTAAAAATAATTTAGTGTTTGGCCTTACTTAACGGAATCCATTAAGACTTAGGACGCTTCACACCGTACTTAGAACGACCTTGTTTACGGTCGTTAACGCCAGCACAGTCAAGTGCACCGCGAACAGTGTGGTAACGTACACCCGGAAGGTCTTTTACACGACCGCCACGGATTAGTACAACACTGTGCTCTTGAAGGTTGTGACCTTCACCGCCGATGTACGATGTAACTTCGAAGCCGTTTGTCAGACGTACACGACAAACTTTACGAAGTGCTGAGTTAGGTTTTTTAGGTGTAGTAGTGTAAACACGAGTACATACACCACGTTTTTGTGGGCACGCTTCTAGTGCAGGCACGTTGCTTTTAACAACTTGCTTTGCACGAGGCTTACGTACCAACTGGTTAATAGTTGCCATTAACTAGCTCCTGATTTACTTGAAAGTAAGCTTTGTGAAAAATCTATCCCCAACTACCATTGCAGTTAGGGACGCAAAATTCTATGCAGCAGTGAGAGGTGTGTCAAGAAATATACGGATCTTTTTTGTTCAATTAGGACAATTCATCCGTAAAGCTTTAGCGACAGTAAATCACGTTCAATCCCAAGTAAGCGATTTATCCTGTTTAACTGTGAGCTCAACGAAGTCTGAGTAATTCACGATCGTCAGTGATGGACTGATACGATTCGCAATACCGCGAGCGTGAATATCGCTCTCTAGCACAAATACACTGCGGTTTTTTAGGTGGGAGAACGCTTTATGCTGCGAGTTAGCAGCGTACACGGCATCTTCTATAAGTAAGATGTCATCCTGTGTACTGCATAAGGGCATGGCGTCTTCTAGAGCGGAGACCGTTTTTATAATATGTAGCATAACTTCCTCAGAACGACAGTAGCTTGCCAGCGTGTTGCAACTTATCTTTGAGCTGCTCTGAGCTTAACGCTTGAGCTTCAATGACTAAATCCGCTTGAGCCAAACCTCGCTGAGCTAATGACTCTGAGCACACAAAGACTTGTTCGATATCGTATAAATCGAAAAGCTTCAGCATCGGCGCATAATCTTTGCTCAAGATCTTGCTCGGTTCTTGTCCTAGTAGAAGCTGGTAAACCCCATCTCCCATGAAAATGACGCTGATATCTTCACAGTAAGCCGACGCGGCTAACAGTGCATCCACACCTTCACGACCAGCCGCACTGCCATGCGGTGCGCTACGAAATAGATAAGTTAGCTGACTCAAAACTGTACCACTCTGTCTTGGGTTAACATCGCTTCGGCTAAGCTACCTAAGCCGGCTTGCTCAAAACCTTCCGCTAGATTGCTCTGGACCAAACCATGTTGATTCGCTTCTTCTTCACTTACGATCCCACGACGCAAAGCCGCAGCAACACAAGTTTCTAGACGAACACCATGCTCTTTTGCCAAAGATTGCCATGCCTTATTGAGATCAAATTCGTCGTTGGCAGGCACACTCAAAGCAGTACCATTGGTCACGCCCTCTTGATAAAAGAAAACGCTCACTAACTGATGGCCTTGCTCAATCACCGCCTTGGCGAACTGATAAGCACTGCGCGCTGACTGGCTACCGTAAACAGGACCATTCACCACCAACGTGTAAGTCAGTTTACTCACTTTTCATCGTCCTCGGTTTTACGTTGACGAATGTATAAGTAGACGGTGTGTTTTGAAATGTTAAGACGATCTGCAACGCGGTTGATGGCATCTTTAATATCGAAGATGCCTTTGTCGTACAATTCCATCACGATTTGGCGATTCTTGGTGTTGTTCGATACGGATTTATCCGCATTGATCTCTTCGATGGTGCGTTCAACAGTTTGGTCCACCAGCTCTTCTACGTCACTAGCAAAGTTAACCGAGGAAGCCGCTTCTTTTGCTTCTTGCGTTGGCATGAAAGATTGAAGGACTTGCGAGAAGGGCGCGTCCAAGTTGACGTTGATACACAACAAACCAATCACGCGATTTTCACCATTACGAATGGCAACAGTGATCGACTTCATCAACACGCCACCTTTTGCACGGGTAAAGTACGAACGTGAGAAGTTGCGCTCCGAGCCTTCGATGTCTTTTAGCATTTTAAGCGCTAAATCAGTGATAGGTGAGCCGACTTGGCGACCCGTGTTTTCACCATTAGCGATTTTAATTGCAGAGGTATTTAAGTCTTCTAGCGAGTGAAGAACGATTTCACAAAAGGGACCTATCAGGCTGGCGATACCATCAACGACCGCCTCATAAGATCTTAAAATGATTTTGTCGTGCTCGGTAAACGGCATCACGTTAACGGATTCCATTTCGAGCAACATCTCCGCGTTTATTGTTTCTGTAGTTGTCATAAGCCTTCGAGCGAAAAATCAACAAATTGGTGTAAGTTTATCAGAAAATTTGAAAATCAACCTAGCAAACTCACCAACTAGTGACCTAGAACAAAAAAGGCCCGTTAAACGGACCTTTTTCAATAACTTATCGCGGCTTATTGTTATTGCTCTGCGTTGTCGTTCTCGACTTTTAGCAGCTCAACTTCAAATACTAGCGTTGAGTTAGCAGGAATGCTTGGTGTGTCTTGATCACCGTATGCTAGCTCTGGCGGGATAACGAATTTGAATTTAGAACCCACAGGCATTAGCTGAACACCTTCTGTCCAACCTGGGATTACACGGTTAAGTGGGAATGTTGCAGGTTCACCACGATCGTAAGAGCTATCAAATTGCGTACCATCGATTAGCGTACCTTTGTAGTGTACTTGAACCGTATCAGTGTCTTTTGGCTTCTCACCTTCAGCAGGAGTAATAACTTGGTATAGAAGACCTGTATCTGTCTTCACTACGCCTTCTTGCTTCTCGAACTCAGCACGGAAATCATCGCCAGCTTTTTTTGCTTCAGCAGCTTTCTCAGCCGCTTGTGCTTGCATCTTTTCAGCAACACGCTTATCTAGAGATTCTAGTGCTGCACGTGTTTCTTCTTCATTCAATTCAGCATTGCCTTTGAAGACGTCTTCGATACCTTTTAGTACCAAGTCTTTGTTAAGATTAATGCCGATTTCGCTTGGCTTGTCGATGCTTGTGCTTAGGTAGTTAGCAAATGAAACACCGATTGCGTATGCCGCTTTATCGTCGTCGGTTTTAAAGTGAACCGCTTTACCGGTTTCTGCTTGAACTTGTTCTGCTTGAGGTGCGGCTTCTGTTTTAGTTTCTTCTTTCTGACAACCTACCGCTAGCATAACTGTTGCAGCAAGTAGCGACACTTTTAAAACTGATTTCATTAAATTCTCCCAATAATGGCTTTGCCATTGGTTGTTGTGCACAAATCTTCTATGAGACTAGTGAAGACAATCGTTATACCAATATACTAGCTATATGTCTTAAGACACAAACCGGATTATTAGATGTGATGCAAAGAATTTCTCATTTATTCCTATATTTAATTGTCATCACCACGTTAAATGGTTGCTTTTTCGCCGAGCGTGAAGTGCACCGTTGGCCGATAGAGCCTCAGGGTGCGACGAGCTTCGCACTTAGCAGAGATGGACGATTTGCTCTGCTCTATTCTCAGCAACACCATTTGATGCTGTGGGACCTAGAGCAAAATGAACAACTAGCCAACCTGGGCGAGCTCGATGCCGATGCCAACGTGGTATCCCATATTCGTATCTCAGACAATGGTCGCTATGCAGTCACAGCAAGCCAAATGAACTTCGCAGTTTGGGACTTAGGTTGGACGCAATCCGAAGGCCTTTGGTCTATTTCTGATGCGCTCATTCGCGACGTTGATATCACCAGTAACGGTGAGCAAGTTCTGCTCGGGTTATCCAACGGTAAAGCAATTTACGTCAACTTAGTCACCGGACGTCGCTTGGAGTTCCTTGCGCATCGTGAAAAAGTCAATTCCGTCGCCATTTCTCCTAATGGCCGCTTCGCACTGACTGGTGGTAATGACTACAAAGCGTATTTGTGGGACACCGAAACCGGACAAGTGCTGCGGACCTTCGAACATGAACAACGGGTTGTTCGTGTTGCCCTGCAACGAGATGGCAAGTTAGCAATGACATCCGATGGCGGAAACCAAGCAGTAATTTGGGATTTAAAAACTGGACAAGAAGTCACACAGTTGAGCAGTTGGTCGCGCCAATTGATCTTTTCTACTGCGCGATTTTCTGATGACGGAACTCAGTTAGTGACAGGAACGCCTTCTGGCCGCGTTTCAATATGGAATACTCAAACCGGAAAACGGATTGGCGGATTTGAAGTTGAGCCAAAAAAAGACACTCGCCCTCCCCGTGCGGTCGTGTATGATGCAGCCTTTGATTCAAAACAACGCGTAATTACTGCTACTTCAGCAGGTATTGCCCAAGCTTGGCAGTTAGAGAAAGGATCATGACAGAAAAAATCATTCAGCAATTGGAAGCACGCATTAATGACTTAGAATGTCAGCTTGCGTTCCAAGAACAGACTATTGAAGATCTGAACGGTGCCTTATCGCAGCAGCAACTGCAAATTACCAAGATGCTCGATCAGATGAAATATGTGGTAGGTAAAGTAAAAAATATGGACTCGTCGAATTTAGCCGATCCGTCAGAAGAAACCCCACCACCGCATTATTAAAATGCAGGCTCAAATAGTACAAAGCCCAGAACATATTCTGGGCTTTGTTGTGTTGATTACTTAAGAAGGTTGCTCAAGAGGAAGCTATTCGTCAGCGTAGATTTTGACGCTCAACTCGCCTTGAGTATTGATGCCAGCTCGGTACATACCAGAGCTGTTCATCGCAAAGTGCAGCTCACCTTGCGCGTCAATTGCGATTAAACCGCCTTCGCCGCCCATCTCTTTCAGTTCCCCCTGAATAATATGCTCACAAGCAGTATGAATATCTTCTTGTAAGTAACGCATCCGCGCGGCGACGTCTTCTGCGACACGTTTACGGATAAAAAACTCACCGACACCCGTAGTCGAGACCGCGACGACGCCATTTTCGGCCACCGTGCCGCAGCCTATCAAAGCCGAATCTCCGACTCGATTGTATTGCTTATTCGTTACGCCACCCGTACTGGTGGCAGCGGCTAAGTTGCCTTGTTGGTCCAATGCCACCGCACCAACCGTACCGTGCTTACGGTCATCTGGGTAACGAGACTCCGACAAAGCAAACAGCCCTTTCTCACGCATAGACAGCAACTGCTCATAACGGCGATCAGTAAAGAAGTAATCCTGTTCGGTATACTCATGGCCTTGTTCAAAAGCAAACTTCTCTGCGCCCTCACCCACCAACAACACGTGATTGCTGTTTCGCATCACGTCACGAGCGAGCTCAATTGGATTCTTGATATGACGAACACCAGCGACCGCGCCTGCGGCTTGATTTCGACCATCCATGACAGAGGCGTCCATTTCTACCATTTCGTTGTTGGTCAGCACCGAGCCTTTACCAGCATTAAAGTTAGGCGAGTCTTCCAACACTTTTACTGCAGAAACAACTGCATCCAAAGCGTCGCCGCCTTCCTCAAGAATTTGATGGCCGGCTTTTACCGACGCTTTCAAATCAGCCAAGATGGATTGCTGAAGTTCATTGCTCATCTGTTCACGTAAAATGGTGCCTGCGCCACCATGAATCGCAATCGAGAAAGGTTTTGTCATCGCTTTTTCCATGAGTTGTTCTTTTCTTCTATGCACTACACCTTAGATAAACAAAAAGCGCAAGTTGAAACCTCAACTTGCGCTTTTCAAAGCTTTACTAGATAAGATTATCTAGTGAAGGAGCTTGTGATTAATGAGAACCACAGCTGCCGCCGCCACAGCAGCCTTCATCGTCGTGCTCATGGTCATGACCACAACCACCAGCTTGATGGATATGACCGTGTTCGATCTCTTCTGCTGTTGCTTCACGTGTAGACATAACTTCTACTTCGAAAGTTAGTGTTTGACCAGCTAGCATATGGTTACCGTCAACAACCACTTCGTTGCCATCAACTTCTGTTACTTCTACAGGGATTGGACCTTGGTCAGTGTCAGCTAGGAAGCGCATGCCCACTTCGATTTGGTCAACGCCTTGGAATACATCCGCAGGAACGCGTTGTACTAGCGCATCGTTGTGCTCGCCGTAAGCTTCTTCAGGAGCTACCGTTACTGAGAACTTGTCGCCAGCCACTTTACCTTCAAGCTCTTTTTCAAGACCAGTGATTAGGTTGTTGTGACCGTGAAGGTAATCTAGAGGCGCTTCTGCAGTTGATTGATCAACAACCACACCGTCTTCCAACATTACTTTGTATGCAAGGCTTGCAACAACGTTCTTTTCAATTTTCATACTAACTCCAGGGAGATTAATTGACTTAACCTGAATGGGGTTAAGTACTGAGATATCTG
The DNA here is from genome assembly GCF_021728175.1 of Vibrio sp. A1-1. NCBI lineage: Bacteria > Pseudomonadati > Pseudomonadota > Gammaproteobacteria > Vibrionales > Vibrionaceae > Vibrio > Vibrio sp. A1-1. The sequence continues at coordinate 115,328 of NZ_JAKKCL010000015.1, read as the reverse complement.
GGTGTATTATGGGGATCAATTATCGAAGTTCAATTATTCCGGCTTAAAAATTCCGATCATTTCCTGATCTGAGTGTTTATTTTTCTCTACAGATTGCGGTTTACGCTGCTCAGTAAACTCACACTCGACACACTCAACTAACTCGATATTATTTTCAATCCACCAGCGCAGGGTATCTTGCTGGCTGCAATTTGGGCAGCTAGCGCCGGCAATAAAACGTTTCTTGATTTTCACGCTATTTCCTTAGCTTGAGTCTTGGCTCAAGTACTACTTCCAATGATTAGGTGACTGATGGTCGCTCTCCATCTCACGACCAAAAATTTCTTCTAGCTCTTTGCGTGCCTCTTTCGCTCTCTGAGCCAATTTCTTATCTTCATTGTGCTGAGGCAATAAGTCCTTAAGCATAGCATTATCTAACTTACGAAAATGTGCTTCTGCCCGCTTTGCTTGATAAGGGTGCATACCAAGTTCTACGAGCGCTTGGCGACCGAGATCCAATGCCCCTAAAAATGTTTCACGAGAGTAATTCTCGACACCGTGGCTCATTAACTGATACGCCTCGACACGGCTTCTTGCTCGGGCTAGCAACTTAAGTTTCGGAAAGTGCACGCGGCAGATATCAACGATGGCCATCACCTCATCAGGTGAATCGGTACAAATGATCAATGCTTCTGCTTTATCTGCGCCAGCAGCCCGCAAAAGATCAATTTGGGTAGCATCGCCATAAAACACTTTGTAACCATACTTGCGCAGTAGGTGGATTTGGCTGGCATCACTTTCTAATACCGTCACTTTGATTTTATTGGCATACATTAAACGTCCGACGATCTGACCGAAACGTCCAAAGCCTGCAATGATCACACGTGGCCGACGATCCACTACTTTCGTGGTCATGCCCTCTTCTTCTTGATTCAGGGTATGAGCAAACCATTTTTTTTGTCCCATCAACAAAAGTGGTGTCGTCACCATGGATAAACTGACCACCACCAACAGAAAAGCCACTTGCTCTTTGGATAAAATGCCCTCTTGGCTCGCTGCGGTAAATATGACAAAGGCAAACTCACCACCTTGGCTTAAAATCGCGGCCATACGGCTTCTCGCTTTAGCTCCGACACGGGCAGCTCTCGCCAATGCATACAAAACCAAGCCCTTAACCACGACCAAAGCCACCACCGCGCCTAGAATCTCTAAAGGGTGTAATGCCAATAACCCCAAATTTACCGCCATGCCAACCGCGATGAAGAACAAACCCAACAACAAACCTTTAAACGGCTCGATAGCGATTTCCAATTCATGTCGATACTCACTCTCAGCCAGCAGAACGCCGGCTAAGAAAGTCCCTAGGGCCATAGAAAGCCCGAGCTTTTGCATCACGACAGAAATCCCAAGCACGACCAATAGTGCGGCGACGGTAAAGAGCTCACGAACGCCGCTCATCACAACAAAACGAAATAGTGGACGCAATAAGAAATGGCCACCAATCAACAGGGCCACCACACTGCCTAATACCGTGAAGACATCCAACCAACTACCGCCACTCTGCCCGCCAGCAAGCAAGGGCAACATTGCCAACATTGGGATCACGGCAATATCTTGAAAGAGCAATACTGCAAAACCAGACTGACCCGTTTCGGTGCCATTGAGCCCTTGCTCTTCAATCACTTTAAGAGCAATTGCCGTCGAGGACAGCGCGAACCCCATCCCAATCACCAAACTCACTTGCATGCTTACGCCGAACATACTGACGACACTGCCGAGCACGGCGGTCGTAACCACCACCTGCGCGCCGCCTAAACCTAGAATCGGTCCTCGCATTTGCCACAGTTTTTTAGGATTTAGTTCAAGGCCGATCAAGAACAGTAACAACACGACCCCAAGTTCAGCAAAGTGCAAAATAGCATCAACATCACTGATTAAGCCAAGACCCCAAGGGCCAATCAACACACCGGCAAGTAAATAACCTAAAACCGAGCCAAGTCCGAGACGCTGAGCAATCGGCACCGCGATAACCGCAGCCGAGAGAAAGACCACGCTACTTTGAAGAAACTCACTGGTTATCGCCATACTGACCTCCTTGGTCTGTTGCTTCCCAGTTTTCAAGTGGGTTGTTCAACCACCGACGATACAATTCGGCGTGCTCATACCGCTCAATATCCGAGACATTACGCGACCAATACAACACCAAAGGTTCAATCCAGTGCATTTGACACAAGGCGGCCGTCAGTTCAAACGGTTGTAAGATTTGCTCTAATGGATATTTGTTGTACCCCTTCGCGCTAAAGGCCTCTTCTTTCCCCCCCGTTGTAATCACACTGCGCCAGTATTTTCCCTCTAGCGCCGAACCTCCGCCAAAAGCAAAACCTTTGCCCAGCACTCGGTCCAACCACTCTTTTAACAGGGCTGGGCATGAATACATATAAAGCGGGTGATGAAACACGATCACATCATGCATGAGCAACAACTCATGTTCGTAATTCACATCAATAAAGAAATCAGGGTAAACACCGTAAAGATCGTGCACAGTGACGTGATCAAGCGACTGAGCTTTTTTAATCATCACTTGATTAGCAATCGAGTTATGTGGCTCTGGATGAGCATAAATGACCAGAACTCTTGGGAGAATAGACGGTGCAACAGCCAAATGATCGTCCTTGTGGTTATTTTTATCCGTTATCAAATTGTTATACTTTTTTGTACAGCATAATGCAATTAAAGCGAATCAATCGACTTTTCCGGCCAATACCCCTACTATTCACCGCTAGATATATACCCAAGTGGCTTTAAAAACGATTGAAACCACTTCGCGATGTAACCAAGCAACGCGCACTGCGCAAAGTGAATGAAAACTTTATGATTACCTTCTCTGATATTCAGTTACTGCGTGGCGGTAAACCTCTTTTAGATCAAGCTTCAGCGACTATCCATCCTGGCGATAAAGTCGGTCTTGTGGGCAAAAACGGCTGCGGTAAATCAACGCTATTTGCATTGCTGAAAGATGAACTGTCGATTGATGCAGGCTCATTTAGCCAACCTCAACATTGGGAGTTGGCTTGGGTCGCACAGGAAACGCCTGCGCTAGAGCGCACTGCACTGGAATACGTCATTGATGGTGATCGCGAGTACCGAGCGCTCGAAAAGCAGTTGGCTGAAGCGGAAGCACAAGACAACGGCACCTTGGTTGCCGAGATCCACGGTAAAATTGAAACCATCGGCGGTTATAGCATTCGCGCTCGCGCGGCAGAATTGCTCGACGGTTTAGGTTTCAGCCAAGAGCAAATGAGTTGGAGTTTGACTCAATTCTCAGGTGGTTGGCGTATGCGCCTTAACTTAGCTCAAGCGCTATTGTGCCGTTCTGACTTATTGCTACTCGATGAGCCAACCAACCACTTGGACTTAGACGCGGTGATGTGGCTTGAACGTTGGCTACAAAACTACCCAGGCACACTGATCCTGATCTCGCACGACCGTGACTTCCTTGACCCCATTGTTGGCCGTATTATTCACATCGAAAACCAACAATTGAACGAATACACGGGTAACTATTCGTCGTTCGAAAACCAACGAGCGCAAAAAATGGTGCTGCAGCAAGCGATGTTCGAGAAGCAACAGAAACAGATGTCGCACATGCAAAGCTACATCGACCGTTTCCGTTATAAAGCTTCTAAAGCACGCCAGGCTCAAAGCCGTATTAAAGCTTTGGAGCGCATGGAGAAAGTGTTACCCGCTCAATTCGATAACCCATTTAGCTTCCAATTCCGTGAGCCCACGGCGCTGCCAAACCCAATCATGATGATGGATGAAGTATCGGCAGGCTACGGTGACAACCTGATCTTAGAGAAGATCAGGTTGAACTTGGTTCCTGGCAGTCGCATTGGTCTACTCGGCCGTAATGGCGCGGGTAAATCGACCTTGATCAAATTGCTCTCTGGTGAGCTTAACGCGCAAGGTGGCGATCTGACTTACTCACAAGGCGTAAAAATAGGTTACTTTGCCCAGCATCAATTAGAAACGCTGCACCCAGAGGAAACGCCGCTGCAACACATGATGCAGATCGCGCCGGATCAAACCGAACAACAGCTACGTGATTACCTAGGCAGCTTTGGCTTCCAAGGCGACAAAGCACTGGAGAAAGTCGCACCGTTTTCGGGTGGTGAAAAAGCCCGTTTAGTGCTGGCCTTAATTGTGTGGCAAAAGCCAAACCTGTTGCTACTTGATGAACCAACCAACCACTTGGATTTGGACATGCGTCAGGCATTGACGATGGCCCTGCAAACGTTCGAAGGTGCAATGGTGATTGTTTCGCACGATCGCTACTTACTGCGTGCTACAACCGATGACTTGTACTTGGTGCATGATCGTCAAGTTGCGCCGTTCGATGGTGACTTAAACGACTACTACAAATGGTTAACTGAGCAACAAAGAGCGGAACGCAAAGAAGCACAAGCTGCACAGCCAGCCAAAGATAGCGCCAACAGCGCGGCAGCGAAAAAAGAGCAGAAACGTCGCGATGCAGAATTTCGTAAGCAGACGGCGCCAATTCGCAAAACGCTGACACAATTAGAAAATAAAATGGATAAGTTAGGTGCTGCACTGGCCGAAGCTGAAGAACAATTGGCAGATAACTCACTGTATGAAGCCGAAAATAAAGCTAAACTTAACCAAGTGCTGGCTCTTCAAGCTTCTAGTAAGGCAGAGCTCGAAGAAATTGAAATGGAATGGATGTCTGCTCAGGAAGAACTGGAGCAGATGGAGCTAGAGTTTAATCAATGAGTAATCAACACGCTGAATACACACTCACCCTAGAACACCTTTGGCAGTTCAGTCTGCAATTTTATGGTGTGCGAGAAGTGAAAGAAGCGTGTTTATCATTACAGAACAATTATCACGGCAACGTGAACCTACTCCTGCTGCTCAGATGGCTCGATGAGCAGCAACTCATTTTCCAAGAAAAAGACTGGCCTCTGGTACAAAGCTGTCTGGGCCGAAGCGAAACCTTACTGCACTCTTTTCGCGACTTACGTCGCCATCTTAAGTCTCAAGTCAATGACGCTTTATATCGTGAAACCTTGCAGTTTGAGCTGCAACTAGAAAAGCAGCAACAAGCGGATTTGGTGAATTGCATTAACTCGCTCACGCTGGTCAAAAATGATGGCGCCCCACTCACGCTGAGATACTGTCGTCAACTTGGTGGTGAGCATTTGCAACAGGCCTTTGCTATTCCGGTGCCAAACATTCACCCACCAAAACGCCCATAAATCTGTAGAATACCTATAATCTTTATAAAGGATTATATTAATAAGTTCTTCAACTGACACCGAAGAACCGCATAAGAGCAGTTAGGTATGACACAATTTTTCGCAGCCGCCGGGATCAAAAACCCGCATCTTCAAACGCTTTTACCGCGTTTTATTCGCAAAAAAGCGTTGTTTACGCCGATTTGGCAAACCCTCGATACATCCGATGGCGATTTTCTCGATCTCGCATGGAGCGAGGACCCAACCCAAGAACCTGCGCAAAAAAAGCCGATTTTTGTTTTATTTCATGGACTAGAAGGCTGCTTCTATAGCCCTTACGCCAATGGCCTAATGAATGCATTTGCTCAATCCGGATGGCTGTCGGTGATGATGCATTTCCGCGGTTGTAGCGGTAAGCCAAACAAGAAAGCTCGCGCCTATCATTCTGGTGAAGTGACTGACGCCCGCCACTTCTTAGAGCACCTTGAGCAACGCTTTCCTGATAACCCCAAAGTTGCGGTTGGTATTTCTCTTGGCGGTAACATGTTGGCGAATTATTTAGCCCAATACAAAGACCACCCCATTTTGAACGCGGCGACCATTATCTCAGCGCCTTTAGACCTAGCAGCGTGTGCAAACCGTATTGAACAAGGCTTTTCGAAAGTGTATCGCCGTTACCTGCTCTCTTCGCTCAAACGCAACGCGTTGCAAAAACATCACTTGTTGCATGGCGAGCTCGCTTTGTCCTACAACTCAATAAAACGTGTCACACGATTGTATGAATTCGATGATTTGATCACGGCACCACTGCACGGTTTTAAAGACGCACAAGATTATTACGATCAATGTTCTGGCTTAAGTAAATTACAACAGATCACGCTACCGACACTGATCATTCACGCCAAAGACGATCCATTCATGACCGACGATGTGATCCCGAAATTTGTTCTGCCAGATAATATTGATTACCGTCTCTTTGAGCACGGTGGGCATGTTGGTTTCCTTACAGGTTCAGCGCTCAAGCCGAAATTTTGGTTGGAAGAAGCGCTGCCAGCGTATTACGAAAGTATTGCCGCAGATTACCTTTCTGCTGTATCCAAGCAGCGAAAGCAGTAAACTAGCCGCTCATCATAAAAGTTCGAGGTATTTATGATCATTCCATGGCAAGACATTGCGCCAGACACATTGGAAAACTTAATTCGTGAATTCGTCTTACGTGAAGGCACGGATTACGGAACCGTCGAGATTTCTTTGCAAGACAAAGTGGATCAAGTAAAAACTCAATTAGAAAAAGGCGAAGCGGTTATCGTGTTCTCTGAACTGCACGAAACCGTCGATATTCAGGTAAAAACAAAATTTTAGACCCTTCACATTTTACCGTACCCCACTCAATGACAAGGCATTGTTACGTGCTATAGTGGGTTATCGACCGTGCAGTAGCAGCCTACTGCACATTACAGGTAAGTAATTTTCGACAAGGTTTGTCATGTCAGCTAAACACCCAATTATTGCGGTTACTGGTTCATCCGGTGCCGGCACGACCACTACATCTGAAGCCTTCCGTAAGATGTTCAATATGATGAACGTTAAACCCGCATGGGTTGAAGGCGACAGCTTCCATCGCTTTACTCGCCCTGAAATGGATATAGAAATCCGTAAAGCGCGCGAGCAAGGTCGACACATTAGCTACTTTGGCCCTCAAGCTAATGACTTTCCAGGATTGGAAGAGTTTTTCCGTAAATATGGTCACGATGGCGCAGGCAGCGTACGTCGCTACCTACACACCTTTGACGAGGCCGTACCTTATAATCAAATGCCTGGTACCTTTACACCGTGGCAAGACTTACCGGAGAACAGTGACGTTCTCTTCTATGAAGGCTTGCACGGCGGTGTTGTGGATGGCGATGTTAATGTCGCGCAGCATGTGGATTTCTTGATTGGTATGGTACCAATCGTAAACTTAGAGTGGATCCAAAAGTTTGTGCGTGATACTCGTGACCGCGGTCATTCACGAGAAGCAGTAATGGATTCTATCGTGCGCTCGATGGACGATTATCTTAACTACATCACGCCACAATTTTCTCGCACTCATATTAACTTTCAGCGCGTCCCAACGGTCGATACCTCCAACCCACTTAACGCGAAAGGTATCCCAAGCCTGGATGAGAGCTTTGTCGTGATTCGCTTGCGTGGGATAAAGAAAGTCGACTTCCCATATCTCCTGGCTATGATTGATGGCTCATTCATGTCACGCCACAACACGATTGTCGTGCCAGGCGGTAAGATGAGCTTTGCAATGGAGCTCATAGTTCGGCCTATCCTACAACAGCTCATCGAAACAGGGAAAATTGGCTAAAAACCTGCCTGCGAAGATGTTTACTTTTCATACCGTGATCATGTGCACAGTTTTGCTTACAAAATCTCAATCATGGCACGATTAAAATCAAGAAATCGTTTTCGAAAAAGGATACTATTTCTTACCGAAACACAAGAGAGCTTGCAGCATATAAAAAGTGCTCTTATTCTAGTAGGCCTAATTCAGGCTTAGCTAAAATATGGATAGCGCAAGCGTACCCTGCAGAGGAAGTGAGATATTATGGTTCTAGGTAAACCTCAAACCGACCCAACATTAGAGTGGTTTCTTTCACACTGTCATATTCATAAGTACCCTTCAAAGAGCACGCTAATTCACGCGGGCGAAAAGGCAGAAACTTTGTACTACATCGTTAAAGGTTCTGTTGCGGTTCTTATTAAAGACGAAGAAGGTAAGGAGATGATCCTTTCTTACCTAAACCAAGGAGACTTTATTGGTGAACTTGGTCTATTCGAGGAAGACCAAGAGCGCACAGCTTGGGTTCGTGCTAAATCTCCTTGTGAAGTTGCTGAAATTTCTTTCAAGAAATTCCGTCAGCTTATCCAAGTAAACCCAGACATCCTAATGCGCCTTTCTGCGCAGATGGCTCGTCGTCTTCAAGTAACTAGCCAAAAAGTGGGTGACCTGGCGTTCCTAGACGTAACTGGTCGTATCGCTCAGACGCTTCTGAACCTTGCAAAACAACCAGACGCAATGACTCACCCAGACGGCATGCAAATCAAGATCACTCGTCAAGAAATCGGTCAAATCGTTGGCTGTTCTCGTGAGACAGTAGGTCGTATCTTGAAAATGTTAGAAGAGCAGAACTTAATCTCTGCGCACGGTAAAACTATCGTGGTTTACGGTACTCGTTAATCTCAAACCAGAGTGACGCGAACAAAATTATAAAAGCCACCAATGGCGACATTGGTGGCTTTTTATTTGTCTTGTAACCACATTAAGCTCAGAGCAACAAAAGACTAATGAGCAAGTTGGTTAGCCGAAAGGTTAACCCTAAAAGTTAGCCATTCGTACTTTCAAAGATTTTGTCCGCTGAAGCCGCCACAAAACCTGGGTACAGCTCACCGTTTTCCATCGGGTAGCGCTTAGCAAACTCGTAAAAGCCACCAGGGATAATTTCAGTGCCTTCGCTAAAGCGAACCGCCACTTTATCCGCCATGGTCGATGATTGTTCTAGCAGCACCTCAGGAGTGCCCTTCACTTCCCCGCCGTTTTCATTAATGGTAAATCCGGCCGTACGTAAGTGATCGTTTACTTGCTTCACTTCTTCGTATTCATTGAGCTGGTTAACGCTCACCGTGAAGTGGTTTGCGCCGTAACCATGCGCAGCCAACCAAGATGCATACTCACTTTCTTTAGCCAACGTTTGGTAGTCAGCAAAGCTTAAATCCCACAAGCGTCCACCATGTAAGAATGCGCTATCGTTCAGCTTGCCTGCATCGACTTGTGCCACCAGCTTTTTCACAATCTCTTGCAGCTCAGGTGAACACTCCTCAACTTTTAGCTCACTAATAAAGACTTTCGGTTGCTTCGGATCAGGGTGCTCATAGTGTTTAGCAACCAGCTTTTTACTTTCGAAAACGTAGTCACCACATGCCTGATAGCCAATGGCTACAAATGGTTTAGCTAAGGTTTCGATACCAAGAGGCGCAATATTGAAGGTACGTAAAGCTATATGATCATTAATCAGAGGCTCATCTTCTTGAAGCAGCTGATGTACTTTCGCAGCAGAAGGGCAAAGACGTTGAATGTAATCTTGCCATAGCGATTCAAATAACACATCGGGCGTCATAACGACTCCTTGTTACGAGATGTAGAGTTAAAAGGTAAGCGGAAGTTGACTGCTCGTTCACAACGAAAAGTTGTCCAGAATAATGAACGAGCAGCCATCAACCTGTGACGGTAAATGCCAGTCAGTCAACACGCTTTTCCGAGTCTTTGCTCACTTTCCGTGTTCTGCCAACGATCACTACAACCCATACCTAAATGATTCGCCGGCAAGGTGAGCCGCAATACATGGTTGCGACTCTGTTATTAAAACTTATAGCGCCACACCTGGGCTTAATGTTGCAGGCAAGATAGTCTCTTGACCTTCCATTGATGCCATCGGGTACGCACAGTAGTCTGCTGCGTAATAAGCGCTTGGACGTAGGTTACCTGACGCACCAGGACCACCAAATGGCGCATCACCACTTGCACCAGTGAGCTGGCGGTTACGGTTCACGATCCCTGCACGAATATGGTCAACGAAGTATTCCCATTCTTGGTCGTCAGTTGAAACTAAACCAGCAGAGAGACCAAAGCGCGTGTCGTTCGCCAGTTCTACGGCTTTTTCTAGCCCTTCGTAACGCACCACTTGCAGAAGTGGACCGAAGTACTCTTCATCTGGTAGCTCAGCAATGTTCGTTACATCAATAATGCCCGGAGAAACAAACGCCGCCTCTCCTGCTTTAGCTTCAATCAAGCTTTCACCACCAAGTGATTGAAGGTTCGCTTGTGCATCGAGAATGAACTTGGCTGCGGCAACGGAGATTTGCGGCCCCATAAATGGCGCAGGCTCTGCAAATGGTTGGTCTACGCGAATATTCTTCGTCGCTTCAACCAGTTTCGTGATGAGCGCATCACCTTTCTCACCCAATGGCACGTACAAACGACGAGCACACGTACAACGTTGACCAGCACTGATAAACGCTGACTGGATGATGGTGTACACCGTGGCATCCAAATCACCATATTTATCAGAGATCACCATCGGGTTATTACCACCCATTTCTAGTGCTAACATCTTGCCTGGTTGACCCGCAAATTGACGGTGCAATACATGCCCCGTGTTCGCGCTGCCCGTGAACAGTACACCATCAATGCCTTTCGCATCAGCAAGCGCAATGCCGGTTTCTTTCGCACCTTGGACAAGGTTGATCACGCCTTTCGGCAGACCTGCTTCTTCCCAAAGTTTCATAGCTAGCTCGCCAGTCCAAGGCGTTTGCTCGGATGGCTTGAACACAACGGTGTTACCCGCTAGTAACGCAGGCACAATGTGACCATTTGGTAAGTGACCAGGGAAGTTATATGGCCCAAATACCGCCATCACGCCGAGTGGGCGATGACGTAACACAATTTGGTTGCCCGCCGCTTCACGGCTCGCTTCACCGGTGCGGTCATGGTAAGCACGAATAGAGATTGCAATTTTACCTGCCATTGCCGCTGCTTCAGTGCGCGTTTCCCAAATTGGCTTACCAGTTTCTTTGGCAATGACTTCAGCGATTTTCTCGCTGTTCTCTTTTACTTTCTCAGCAAAAGCCAACACGATCGCTTCACGCTCTGCAAATGGGCGTTTTTTCCAGTCAATAAACGCTTCACGCGCTGCAGATACCGCTTGATTCACCTGCTCTGCCGTTGCACCGTTGCCTTGCCAGATCACTTCTTGGTTGTAAGGTGACAGAGACGTAAATGCTTCACCCTGACCTTGTACCCATTCACCTGCAATCCAATGTGTCATTGTTTCTATCCTTAAATTCTGTCGTCTGTTACTGCGGAAGAAGGCGAACAAAATCCCCTTCCTCAACCAAAAGTGCATCCGCAACGTCTGGTGCGATCATGACGCTTTGTGTTTCAGGGTCATACGCCGCTTTGGTGACTGCTGCGCGGAAGTTTTCGAACGATGAGTTGCACATCAAGAAGTCTTGCGTACTGCTATGTTGTGCAATTTTCACTTGCGCACGGAACGAGTGACGTACCGATTCAATATTGCGTAAGTCACATTCAACGGTTGGACCCGCATCGAAAATATCCACGTAGCCACGGTTAGTGAAGCCTTCACGCTCAAGCAGCTTTAATGCTGGGCGAGTATTGTCATGCACTTGACCAATCACGGCTTGCGCTTCTGGACTCAACAGGTTGATGTAAATAGGCAGCTTCGGCATTAAGTCAGCAATAAAGCCTTTCTTGCCGATACCTGTCAGGTAATCCGCAAGCGTGAAATCGATGGAGAAGAAATGCTCTTGTAACCATTGCCAGAACGGCGAGTTGCCTTCGTCGTCTGAAACACCACGCATCTCCGCAAAGATCGTTTCAGAGAAACGCTCTGGGTGCTCAGCCATCATGAGGAAACGACACTTCGACATTAGACGACCATTCAGACCTTGGCGGAATTTCTCACGCAAGAACAAGGTACAAATTTCGCTGTTACCCGTGTAGTTATTACCAAAAGTAAGCAGTTTGACGACATTATTGACGCCAAGCTTTGGTGACGAGTGCACCACTTTACTAATGTGATACGAGTAAAATGGGACATCCCAGCCGATAGATGCTTCGATTCCGGTGGTACCCGCAACCTCACCCGTTTCAGAGTCAAAGCCGACCATCAGGTAGCCTTCATCACCTGGTTCTGCCACATCTGGCTTACCAAAGCTGTACTCTGAGTGTTTGATTCGATTGGTTAACAGTTCTTCGTTAACCGGTAGAGATGTAAATCCGTGACCAGACTCCACCGCACAAGTGTGCAGCGCGTCATAATCCGACATCGCGATAGGGCGAACTACTAGCATCAATACTCCCTCCAGATGCAAGAAGATCCTAACTATATTGTAGGAACAATTCCCCCATCAGAGATCCTTGACGGGGGTGTCTGCGTTGACGTTGAAACTGATATCGCGCTTAAACTAAAGTCGCGATCGCTTTATCCAGTTTCGCCAAGCCTTCTTCAATTTCTTGTTGTGTAATAACGAGTGATGGTGTGAAACGTACGACATTGGCACCCGCAACCAATACCATGAGACCTTGTTTGCCTGCAGCGACGAGAACATCACGTGCGCGGCCTTGCCATTCTTCATTTAGTGCAGCGCCAAGCAATAGGCCTTGACCACGAACTTCTGAGAAGATGTTGTACTTAGCATTGATCTTCTCTAGACCTTCGCGGAACATCGCTTCGCGTTCTAACACACCAGCCAACACTTCAGGCTTAGTAACTTCGTTCACAACTGCTTCTGCTACAGCACACGCGAGTGGGTTACCGCCGTATGTTGAACCGTGCGTACCGACTTTCATGTGCTCTGCTAATTTTGCAGTAGTCAGCATTGCACCGATTGGGAAACCGCCACCGAGTGATTTCGCGGTGCTTAGAATATCAGGTGTAATACCTAAACCTTGGTAAGCGTAGAAGTTACCTGTACGACCATTACCGGTTTGTACTTCATCGAAGATCAGTAGCGCGTTGTGTTTGTCACACAGCTCACGTACTGCTTGAGCAAACTCAGGCGTTGGTGGCACGATACCGCCTTCACCTTGTAGCGGCTCCATCATCACCGCACATGTGCGATCAGACATGTGTGCCTGTAGTGCTTCGATATCATTGTAAGGTAAGTGGGTAACGTCACCAGGCTTAGGACCAAAACCGTCAGAGTAAGCCGCTTGACCACCAACCGTTACGGTAAAGAACGTACGACCGTGGAAACCTTGTTTGAATGCGATGATTTCTGATTTCTCAGCGCCATGTACGTCAGCAGCGTAACGACGTGCCAGCTTAAGTGCCGCTTCGTTCGCTTCTGCGCCAGAGTTAGCAAAGAATACGCGCTCAGCAAAGCTCACTTCTGTTAGCTTTTTCGCCAGACGAAGTGCTGGTTCGTTCGTCATCACGTTACTTAAGTGCCAAAGCTTGTTAGCTTGCTCTGTTAATGCGTTTACCATTACTGGATGACAATGGCCAAGACAGCTCACTGCAATACCACCAGCAAAGTCGATATATTCATTACCTTCCTGATCCCAAACACGTGAACCTTCACCTTTAACAGGGATCATTTCCATCGGGTTATAGCAAGGTACCATTACCTCATCGAATAAACCGCGCTCTACTTTAATTTCCGTTGTCATTGCACATTCCTTCTTGATACCGCATGCGTAGCAGATAAGCGAATTTAACCGGCTCTCTTTGCCAGCAAATAATGTTTTGCATTTAAGCTATTGCGGCATTGTATTTACATTTAATTAACCATTTCAATAGTGATTTATTCTTTTCGTTCTCGAAAGCAACTTCCATTAATCACTGCTTGTGACTATTTATGCATCAAGAAAGTAAAATAGAGAAGCGATTTTTTATAAATGTTATGTAATACAGGGGATAGAAGGTTTAAAAAGACATGAATAGACAAAGAGGCCAGAATGAACCGCATAGTTTTGCAATCCACTCACCTCGGCAAAAAGATGAATGATTTGTTAAGAAAAGTGATCGCGATCAGATCGCTTTACGTGCTAAAAAGTTCGCGAGCAACTCGTGACCTTGCTCTGTTTTGATCGATTCTGGGTGAAACTGCACTGCGTCAATTGGCAGAGTTTTATGTTGGTAACCCATGATTTCGTCCATACTTCCATCCGGCAGCTCAGTCCATGCGGTCAGTTCAAACACATCGGGTAACGTACCGTTTTTCACCACGAGAGAGTGATAACGGGTTACGGTGAGTGGGTTATTCAGGTTTTTAAACACACTGCGACCATTGTGACGAATAGGTGACGTTTTCCCATGCATTACTTGTCGAGCGCGCACGACTTCCCCACCAAACACTTGCGCTATCGCTTGATGACCAAGGCAAACACCCAATATTGGAAGCTTACCAGCGAAGTATTCGATAGCTTGTAGAGAGATACCTGCCTCGTTTGGCGTACACGGTCCAGGTGAGATCACCAAGTGAGTTGGGTTCAACGCTTCAATCCCTTGAATGTCGATTTCATCGTTACGCACGACTTTTACACTAGCGCCAAGCTCGCAAAAGTATTGGTAGAGGTTGTAAGTGAAAGAATCGTAGTTATCGATGATCAACAACATAGAGTGTCAGCTGCTCCAATCCGTTTAGGCAAGACTTAAGAGATGATTGTCTGGTTTGCGACAATTAAGGGCGGTATTTTGCAACACCAAACTAGAAAGGCAAGTCTTTGTGCAATAAAAAGGCCAGCATCGGCTGGCCTTTGGTCTTTACAGCTGTATTTTAGGAGATAAAAGCTTAGTTGCGGCGACGTACTAAGCCAAGTCCTAGCATCGCGAGTAGCGCGCCAAAACCAAACGAACCACCATCTGAATCCTTCGAACCTCCTGCATCCGTTTCAGTTTGCGTCATTGAGACATCACGAACAGAGCTAAACTTAACGACGTTGCCTGTCGAGTCTGTCACTTTCTCTTCTAACTGGTAATTACCTTGTTCTGGCGCTTGTTCAAACTCAATATTCACGCTGCGTGCGTCAATGTCAGTTTGAGTCAAGGTTTGGCTAGCCGAGTAAACTTTTGCATCACTGCTTGTCGCGGCCGCTTGTGTGGATGCTGTTAAGTTCACTGTCACAATATCGCCCGCAACCGCAGTTGGTGGTAGACGTACATCAATAGCTAAGTTTTCACCCGTTTTCGGTAAATCGATATCATCATCTGGCAAATCAATAGCAATAATCACTGGATCATGATCAGACGCTGAGAACGCATCTTTGTACTTCGGCATGTCACCCGTGTATTTGCTGCTGTATTCAAACAAGTTACTTTCTAGGGAGTTGATGTGCCAATCTTCAATCGCCACCACTTTTTGCGCTAAACTGCTGCTTGCCAATGCATGGTCCAAGTTCCCCAATTCACCTGAATAGGTGTACGAGAACGTATCAGCGCCATGCAGCAAGGTGTTTAAATTGTGCAGACCGTAGCCTTTTTCAATCTTGGTTTTCTCTACTTGAAGCTCACCGCCACCAATGGTTGTGTAAGCGGCAGTGTAGATATCACGGCCGTATTTCTCTTTTGAGTAATCAGTGAGGGTAAGTAACGGATCTTCTTTGCCGTAAGCGTTCAAATCGCCCATAACGAGCACATCGCCATCAATATCTTTCAGCGCTTCACCAACGACTTTCGCAGCAGAAACACGGAAGTTGTTGCAGTTACCTTGCAGATCCGCGGGTTCTGAGTCTTCTACACCAGCAATCCACTCTTCAATACATTCAGAACCTTTCGATTTAAAGTGGTTCACGACCACTGAAAGATCTTCGCCAGTCTCTTTCACTGTAAAGGTCTGTAATAAGCTATGGCGTTGATATTTGTCGTATGCAGGGTTACTTTCAGTGCCCTCTTTACGAGTAATGGTGTTCTCTGCAATGTGTTGCTCTGGCGTCACAATGACTTTTGCTGCTTCTTTTGGTGTTACTGCGTTAGCACGATATAAGATCGCAACCATGATCGCATCACTGCCAAAGTATTCCTCTTGGTATTTGTCTTGCTCTTCGATTTCGACATACGTGTAATGATCTTCCACGTCATCAATCTCAGCGTTTAAAGCATCAACCAAGTTTTGGATAGCACTACCATCACCAAAGCCGTTGTTTTCTACTTCCATCAAGCCAATGATGTCCGCGTCCATCTTATTCATTGCTGAAACGATTTTCGCTTGCTGGATCAAGAACTCATCAAGGTTTGTCGCGCCACGATTTTGCCCGGTTGGGTTGTCGTGACCGCTGTCAGCAACCGAAGTGAAGTAGTTAAGAACGTTAAAGCTCGCCACTCGTAAATCAGAATCGGCAATGGCTGGCGCCGCTTTACGCGCAACGTCAAAGTCATCACCTGACGTGACAAAGTTGCTGCTATCAACTTCATTGGTCGCAATTAGGCGGTACTCGTTGTAGCTGTAAGCCACGACACCTTGCAGGCCTTCGACACGAGAGCCTAGGCGAATGTGCTGCTCTGAAGAGCCATTTTGGTCAAGATCTTGTGCAAACGTTGGGAAATATGGGATTTGACCATTTGGCGCTTTGCTATCCGATTCCAAGTAAATACGGTTGGCCGCATTCTCTTTGGCAAGGGCAACCGCAGCGTCACTCTCTGCTGCATGCAATTGAGTCGGCTTAAGCAACGGTGCTTCATGAGACAACATCATGTTGTTGCGTCGAGAGTCATAATCGTAAGAAAAGTTACGAGTAACGAAAAGTTCGCTAGCCGAGCTGAGCTCAACTTGCATACCTTCATGACGCTCTAGTGCATCACGTAGTGTTTCCCCTTCCTTAATCGTTAACGGAGTAACCAAAGAGGCGTTTGATGTGCCTGTTTTTACATAACTGTTTGCATCAGAAGAAAGCTGAGTGTTGCTGTAGTACTCTTGTACTTTCCCTTTCACACAAACAACATCACCAGCTTTCAGCTCTGTATCTGCAACATCGGTGTGAATAAACAAACCTTCAGATGTCTTGTCGTTGCCATCATTCTCAAGTGCTTGCAGGTAGAAGCCTTTAGTTAAGCCTGTTGTTACCGCACTGACCACACCAGTTACGAAGTGATCTTCGGTCGTGATGTAAGGGTAACCATCAATAAATGGAGAAGAAGCACCTTCACCTTGAATCTCTTGGATGGTGGTAAAGGCTGGTTCTTGTCCATCTACTTCACAAGCAAATGGCGCAGGTGGCTCAGTTGTATTTAATTCCCCTAAACCATCAATATTATCTTTAGGTAAGGCTGTCCACTGAGTGGATTGGTAGGTAGTTGAAGGTGTAAGCGCATCACTGTTACGAACTAACGTGGTGTCTTTAGCGAAATCCACGTCCCCCATCACACCTAATATATCGTGCACTTCCCCATCTTTAAGAAGTGCCAACGGATCGTCGCCGTTAAAGTTCGCTACATTTTTATCAGTGTAATCCGCAACCGCCTTTATTGCTTCGCTCGCATCGCCATGAGCAAGCACATACACTTGCTTCGCTTGTAACGTTACGTTACTAAGATCAAGAGTGCTGCCCCACGAGCCGCCACCATTCGAAGATTTTGCTAATTCATAGCCTGTGAGTGTCATCGCAGTATCACCTGTATTGGCGATCTCGACCGCTTTATTATAAGCGCCGCCTTCCACATACTGGGAAATAATAATCTCTGCGTTCGCGTTTGCGCTAAGTGCACTGGCGATGGTTAGTGCGAGTATTGAGGGTTTGATTAACGTGTCCATTGTCATACCTGATATTTATGTAAATGCAAACTTAGCTCTGATCAGAGCCTACCATTTGCGTCTACTATCAGGTTTATTTATGAAATAAATAAGAATGAGCAATTAAAGCCGTGAAATGAATCACATGTGAATGTAAGAAAATATGCCAGAACATCCCATTCAAACATTTTTTGTAATAAATACAGAACGCTATTGATAAACAAATCAAAATTTAGATTAATTACTCAGTTTATTTTTTCACTTCATGTTAAGGAGTAGAAAATACATCGCTCGTGAAGTGGCTTATTAACCAAGCTCACTTTGTTATAAATGAAAATATAATTAATCACTAATTTAGAAAGCTGTGATTTTCATTTTTATAGCCATGTCTAAACTTAAGTCACCTATTATTCGCTTGGCTTTTTCTTACACATGACCCTTATACTTCAAAATTTTCATCATTTGCTCAATAACTTCTCCTTATTCACTAGCCAAATTCATACACAAAAGATATAACACCTGCGCGAGACATTAAGATCTCATTAGCAGTAAACCCAGGAACGATAAATGAAAAAAATTCAACGCAGTGTGCTAGCTCTCTTCTTACTTGGCTTGATAACGGGATGTCAATTGACCGCCAGTGAGCCACTTCAACCTACCGCGAATCAAAACATCATCGAATCAGCCAAAAATGAGCTGGATGGAATTGAAGAGTTAGAGGTCAGTGACGAGGGTGTTATTACTTTTACCCAGCGTCTAAGAACACCAGGAACCTACTGGATCCCAGCAAGAATTAAAGAACTTAGCTACGATATATCATGCGTGCAGCTCAGTTACTTCATTGATAGAGGCATGGTGGTGAAGTCCGCCTTTTTAGGTGCTCGAGGACGTGTTGAATATTACGATATGGAACGTTGCATGAAAGACACGCCATTCCAGTAAAAAGTATAAAAAAAGCTCCACCAACGTGGAGCTTTTTGTAATCTATTCTTAGCGACTATGGGCGAGCGACAAAGCCTACCGCTTTGTATGCTTTCTTCAGCGTTTCAGCAGCGCGAGCCGATGCTTTTTCTGCACCTTGCTGCATTACCTCATCCATGTAAGCACGATCAGCGCGAATACGATGGTATTCTGCTTGAATTGGCTCCAGCATTGCTACAACCGCCTCGCCAACATCTTTCTTAAATGGACCATACATTTCTACGCCTTTGTACTTGGCTTCGATATCTTCAAAGCTCATTCCTGTCGCCGCAGAGTAAAGTCCCATTAGGTTCGCGATACCCGCTTTGTTCTCGATATCATGGCGAATGCTTGGTGGGGTTTCGGTGTCTGTTTGCGCCTTGTTGATCTTCTTGATGATCGACTTTGGCTCTTCAAGCAGAGTAATCACGTTCTTACGGTTATCATCTGACTTCGACATTTTCTTCGTCGCGTCTTGAAGACTCATCACACGTGCATTGACTGTTGGAATGTACGGCTCAGGAACGGTAAAAATCGGACTCTCTGGTGAGTAGATGTTGTTAAAACGCGTTGCGATATCACGTGCTAACTCAAGATGCTGTTTCTGGTCGCTACCAACTGGCACTTGGTGTGCGCCGTAAAGCAAAATATCTGCTGCCATCAACACAGGGTAATCAAACAGCCCCACGTTTACGTCATTTGCGTAACGTGCCGATTTGTCTTTAAACTGAGTCATACGGCTCAGCTCACCCATTTGCGTGTAACAGTTAAGAAGCCAACCAAGTTGAGCATGCTCTGGTACGTGTGACTGAACAAATAGCGTGCTCTTCTTCGGATCAACACCAACTGCCAGACAAATTGCCAGTGCGTCTAATGTCGCTTCATGCAGTGCTTTAGGATCCTGACGAACCGTAATCGCATGAAGGTCTACTACACAGTATTGGCAATCATAATCGTCTTGCATCTGCTGCCATTGACGTAGAGCACCCAAGTAGTTACCGATACTTAGTTCACCTGACGGTTGAACACCACTCAATACAATGGGTTTGCTCATTAGAATGATTCCTTTGACTTCTTAATCTAATTAAAATGAAAAACCGTGCGGCTTTTAGCGCACGGTTTACTCAGTGTACTCATTAACAAGTATTTTGGAAGATCTTTTGTTGCCGTTATGCAGAAACAGCGACGACTTCCAGTAATTCCGCGAGGCGGTTCGCCACTACGTCAGGGTTCGAAGCTGAAATGGGCTCGCCATGGTTATAACCGTAAGTTAAACCAAATGAAGCACAACCCGCATTTTTCGCCGCCAAGATATCGTTTTTCGAATCCCCAACCATCAGCATCTCTGCTGGTTTTACCTGGTGCTTTTCCATTAGCCAGTTCAGCGCCACCGGGTTTGGTTTTTTCTCTGGAAACGCGTCACCACCTAATACGTCTACGAAGTACTTGGCGATGTCATGCTGCTCTAGAATTTCTGGTACGAATTTCGAGGGCTTGTTCGTCACAATCGCCATCGTAAAACCAGCTTGGTGTAGCTCTTCAAGCGTCTCTTTTACTGTTGGATAAAGGTGACTTAACTTATGGCCGCTTTGCTTGTAGTATTCATCAAACAGCTCACGCGCTTTAGCACGCAGCTCATCACTCAAATCACTGCTGATGGTCATGCTTTGGCTTAATGCACGTCCAATCAATATATCAGCACCATTACCAACGTAATCACGCACCTGCTCTTCTGATACAGAAGGATAGCCTAACGCCTGAACTGCTTGATCGGCCGCTACGGCAAGATCTGGCACGCTATCAAGCAGTGTTCCATCCAGATCAAAAGCAATCAATTTAATATCTTGTTGGGTCATAAATTCCCTAGCTAAAATAACACAGGATGGTTCCCCATCCTGTGTGCTTAATCTTGATGTCACTCAGTGTCACACTCAGCGACGCTTAGTGTGCTCGCCTTATTTTTGGGCAGCCAAACGCTGACGAACCGCTTCAAACAAACAGATACCAGAAGCCACTGATACGTTCAAGCTTGATACACTGCCCGCCATAGGGATCTTAATTAAATCATCGCAGGTTTCGCGAGTCAGACGACGCATACCATCACCTTCAGCACCCATCACGATAGCAAGAGGACCAGTAAGCTTAGCTTGATAAATGTCGTGCGTAGCTTCACCAGCCGTACCCACAAACCAAATACCTTTTTCCTGTAGCGTACGCATTGTACGTGCAAGGTTGGTTACACGAATCAAAGGCACAACCTCTGCAGCGCCACATGCTACTTTACTTACCGTTGCATTCATTGGTGCAGAACGATCTTTCGGTACGATGATCGCCGCAGCGCCTGCCGCATCTGCGTTACGCAAACACGCACCAAGGTTGTGCGGGTCCGTCACACCATCTAACACTAACAGTAGCGGTGATTCATGCTGCGCTAAGATGTCATCAATGTCGTTCTCGTTCAGCTGTTTTGCTGGTTTTACGCGAGCAATGATGCCTTGGTGATTTGCACCACGCGCTTTATCATCCAGAGTTTTACGCGTCATTTGTTGAATAGAGACCCCACAAACCTGAAGATCATTTAGGATTGGCATTAGGCGATCATCTTGACGACCTTTTAAAACGTATGCCTCGATAAAACGCTCTGGTTCGCGCTCCAATACCGCTTTCACTGCGTGAATGCCGTAGATAAATTCGTTACTCATTGTTTAACCTGTTGTTCGGGTCGTATTGCCTGCGCCAGCCGAGTTTGAACTGAGCTGGCGCTTCAGCCTACTACGCCTCTTTTTTAGTGCGCTTGGTTTTCTTCGGCTTACTGTGTGGCTTTTTTTTACGTGCTTTTTTCACTTTAGGCTTCTTTTTGCCTTCGGCGTCATCACGTTTGGGGCCATTGCGCTTACTCACTGCGCCCGTTTCTTCTGGACGCTTAGTTGGCTCTATCGCAGGAACTGCGCGAGGCGCGCCACCTTCTTTCGATGAAGAGCGAGTCGCAGCACGTTTTTTATCTTTCGCTTTGCGTTTTGCTTCCGCTGCGCGTTTCTTCGCAGTCTTACCTTCACCGCGTAGCTTACGACTTGTTTCGACCAATTCAAAGTCAATTTGCTTATCATCGAGGTTAACAGCCAGTACTTTTACTTTTACTGCATCACCTAAGCGATAGATGTTACCGAAACTTTCACCAATAAGTCGTTGACCAATCGGGTCAAATTGATAGTAGTCGTTCGCAAGGGTAGAAATATGCACCAAACCATCGATGTGCAAATCCGTTAAACGTACAAAGAAGCCAAAGCTAGTGACATTAGCAATCACGCCGTCTAGTTCGTCACCGACGTGGTCTTGCATGTATTCACACTTCAACCAATCCGCAACATCACGTGTTGCATCGTCCGCACGGCGCTCTGTCATCGAACATTGTTCACCGTAAAAGTCCATATCATCGAACGAGTAATGATAGCCACCCGTTGGTGTCCAGCGATCTTGATTACGACCTTCTTCTTTCGCAATCAGATACTTGATTGCACGGTGAAGTAACAGGTCAGGGTAACGACGAATTGGCGACGTAAAGTGCGCATAGCGTTTCAGTGCCAATCCAAAGTGCCCCGCGTTATCTGCGTTGTATACCGCTTGCTTCATTGAGCGCAGCAGCATAGTTTGAATCAACTCTTGATCTTGACGCCCAGAGATTTGACGTGCGAGATCAGCATAGTCCGTTGGTGAAGGCTCTAGACCACCTTTTAGCTCAAGACCAAGTTCACTTAAGAAGTCACGGAAACCTTGCAGGCGTAATTCACCTGGAGATTCGTGGATACGATAGAGCGCAGGCTCTTTCGCTTTTTCTACCAGCGATGCCGAAGCAATGTTGGCTAAAATCATACATTCTTCGATGATCTTGTGCGCGTCATTACGAATCACTGGCTCAATGCTTTCGATTTTACGTTCCGCATTGAAGATAAACTTGGTTTCAACGGTTTCAAATTCGATTGCACCGCGTTGATCTCGTGCTTCTTTCAGCACTTTGTACATCTTATGCAGCTCTTCTAGATGAGAAACAAGCGGCTGGTAACGCTCACGTAGTTCCTCATCTCCTTCTAAAATCGCGCTCACTTTGCTGTAAGTGAGGCGAGCGTGCGAGTTCATCACCGCCTCGTAATGCTTGTAACCAGACAGCTTACCAGTATCGGAAATGGTCATTTCGCACACCATACACAAGCGATCTACTTGCGGGTTAAGCGAACATAGGCCGTTCGACAGCACTTCCGGTAGCATTGGCACTACTTGCGAAGGGAAGTACACCGAGTTACCACGGTTGATGGCTTCTTTATCCAGCGCAGAGTCAGGACGAACGTAGTAACTGACGTCAGCAATCGCTACCCATAAACGCCAACCACCTTCTTTGTTCTTCTCACAGTAAACAGCATCATCAAAGTCTCGTGCGTCTTCGCCGTCAATGGTCACAAGTTGTAACTCACGTAGATCCACACGACCAACTTTGGCTTCTTCTGGTACTTCTTCTCCTAAGTTTTCGATTTGTTTATCGACGGCCTCTGGCCACTCGTGAGGAATTTGGTGTGTACGAATCGCAATTTGCGTTTCCATACCTGGTGCCATATTTTCACCAAGTACTTCAACCACTTTACCCATCATGCCACGTGAGCGTGAGCCACGATCAGTAATTTCAATCACGACCACGTTACCCATGCGTGCACCCGCTTTGAGCTCATTTGGGATCAGAATATCTTGGCTGATACGCGAGTCATCAGGGACAACATAGGAATAACCATATTCGAGGAAGAAACGACCGACGATTTGATCATTACGCTCCTCTAACACTCGAACCAAGCGCCCCTCACGGCGACCGCGTTTGCTGTTGTCTGTAGGTTGCACTAAAACAAAGTCACCGTGGATGATGTTCTTCATTTGATGGTGCGGTAACAGAATATCATCATCCTTGCCGACGCTGCCTTCTGGACGCACCCAACCGTGGCCATCACGATGACCAATCACGTAACCTTTCACCATTTCAAGTTTTTCAGGCAATGCGTAGCACTGACGGCGGGTAAACACCAGTTGACCATCTCGCTCCATCGCACGTAGCCGACGACGCAACCCTTCGTATTGCTCTTCGCCCTCAAGCTTTAGTGCCTCAAACAAGTCGTTGCGATTCATTGGAACGCCCGCTTGTTCTAGAAACTCGATGATAAACTCTCGGCTTGGAATTGGATTTTCGTAATTTTTGGATTCACGATCTGCAAAAGGATCGTTTGGAATATTGTCTGACATAGGCACGCCTATCTAGCAAGGAAGGTATATGGCTAGTATATCTGAGTCTCTCGATAAGCTACAGAATTGCTTTGAAAAAAGAATGATCGAGATCGACTCTAGACGTGCAAATGAGTTAAGGACGAGCCAGTAAGATCAACAACTCAGAATTGTCGCTCAGCAAGGATTCGATCGTGCAATCATCCAGCTCCGCCAAAAAGGCACTTTTTGCTTTTGCCAATTTATCTTTGAGGCGACAGGCAGGGGTAATATGGCAAAAATCTACGCCGCAATTGACCAAATCTAACGGCTCTAAATCTCGCACGACACCACCTACTGTGATTTCAGAAGCAGGTTTCATCAGCCGAATACCACCGTTTTTTCCACGCACGGTGTGGACATAACCTAGTTGCCCTAAACGGTTGATAACTTTGACCATATGGTTACGTGACACACCAAATAAATCCGTCACTTCAGTGATATTAGTTAACTCATCTTCCGGCAACGAAGCCAAGAAAATTAAGGTTCTCAACGCATAATCAGTAAAGCTCGTTAACTGCATATTCTCTCCCAAAGTGCGACTCAATAACTCGCTGGTGACACTAAAACACCAAACTTGAGCTATCGATAAAAGTGTAAATCTTTTCTTGATCGAAAGATACATTTGAGATACAACTTTAAACATGCATTATAAATACAACTTAAAGTAGGAAGCCCTTATGCTCAGCAATCAAACCATCGAGATCGTCAAAGCGACCGCACCACTTATCGCCGAAACGGGACCAAAACTGACCGCGCACTTTTACGAACGTATGTTTACTCATAACCCAGAGTTGAAAGATATTTTTAATATGAGTAACCAGCGTAACGGCGATCAGCGTGAAGCGCTATTCAACGCCATCTGCGCCTATGCTGCCAATATTGAAAATTTGCCAGCCCTACTTGGCGCAGTAGAAAAAATTGCTCATAAACACACGAGCTTTTTGATCACAGAAGATCAGTACCAAATCGTTGGTAAACACTTACTTGCGACGATTGATGAGTTGTTTAATCCAGGTCAGGAAGTGTTGGATGCTTGGGCTGAGGCTTACGGCGTACTTGCGAATGTATTTATTCAGCGCGAAGAACAAATTTACCAACAAAATGAAGCTTTGGAAGGCGGCTGGCGCGGTCTACGCGAATTTGAATTAGTCGATAAACAAATCGAGAGCGAACACATTTGCAGCTTTGTGTTTAAGCCAACCGATGGCCAAAAAGTGGCACCGTATAAACCGGGACAATATCTTGGCATCTATATCAACAGTGACCAGTTAGATAACCAAGAAATTCGCCAATATAGCCTATCTTCTGCGGTCCAAGAGAACACCTACCGTATCTCGGTAAAACGTGAAGAAGGCGGAAAAGTATCGAACTTCCTGCACGATAGCCTGAACATTGGCGAAAAAGTGCAGCTTGCCGCCCCTGCCGGTGATTTCTTTATGGATGCCGAACCACAAACACCCGTTGTTCTAATTTCTGCTGGTGTGGGACTGACGCCAACGCTGTCCATGCTAGAAAGTCTCTCAGCACATCAAGCACCTGTAACTTGGGTTCATGCAACAGAAAATGGCCAACAGCATGCTTTCAAGCAACACGTGAACCAGCTCGTTGCAGAAAAAGAAAACATGAACGCGCTCGTTTGGTATAACCACCCAACGGCAGAAGACAAGTTAGGTGAAGACTTCCACTTCACGGGTTTTGTCAATCTGTATGAAATTGAAGCTGCATTAAAGCAAGATAACGTGCAGGTGTACTTCTGTGGCCCTGTAGGGTTTATGCAACACGTAGCGAAACAGCTATTAGAACTTGGCGTACCACAAGAGCAATTCCATTACGAATGCTTCGGTCCACACAAAGTCGTTTAATCGCTCAAGATTACTCTTCGGGAAAACAACAAAGCCCACATAATGTGGGCTTTGTTGTATGAAGTTGTTTGCCTTGATAGGACGTTACCAAAAGGTATCTCGCCGTTTAGCTCGAGCAATAACGTTTTGTGGCATGCGCTGCTCAAGGCCATTTCTCAATACAGTGATACGCTTATGCTGCCGCTTATCTGCTGTGACAGAGTTATATAACCAACGATACGCATCTTCGTAATCAAGTGGGCTGCCGTAATCACGCAGGAGCAACTCGGCTAAATGAATACGCGCATTTAGGTTTCCCATTGAGGCGGCTTCTCGCAAGTAAGGAATCGCTCGCTCTTTATCTTGCTGCACTAAAGTGCCACGCGAATAGTATCGGCCAATCTGCTCTAGCGCGGCAGGTAATCCCTGATGTGCTGCATTTTCGATGTAGTAAAGGCCCAGTTCGACATCTTGCTCGACACACACACCCCACGCCAACATGTCGCCGTACAGAAATTCATAAGCGGGCAAGTTAATTCGAGTCGCACGAGCAACGATATCCTCCACCAGCTGGCAGTTATCAGCGCGCACACGTTGTAAGTGCTTATTTTGCTCAATAAGCTTTATCAGCTCTGCTTCGGTGTAGATAGGAACTGGCGCCCCCACATCAGCAACATTGGCTTTCGCTGTGGTAGCTACCAAGGTCAATAACAGTGAAGCAGCCACTGTTCGTAACTTCATAAACGTACTCTTTAAGGTATCTAAGAAACCAAAGATCGATGAAGGATCTCCTCTGCTTGATAACCTTATCGGCAAAAACCAGCTAAGCTTTAGACAATTTTTGCCTCTGACTTAGACTCAGCGGCAAAAATTTGCCATATGAGAATCACTGCCGTTTTTTGTTCAGATACAAAAAAGCCGACCAGAAGGTCGGCTTTTGCAATCTTTAACGACTATCAATTAAGCTTCGAATGGATGAACCTTGATGATAGTTTCGTTGCGGTCAGGACCTGTTGAAATGATATCTACAGGCACACCTGTTAGCTCTTCAATACGCTTGATGTAGTTAAGAGCCGCTTGTGGTAGATCTTCTAGCGCTTTAGCACCGAATGTGTTCTCAGACCAACCAGGCATTGTTTCGTAGATTGGCGTTGCTTTTTCGAATGCTTCAGCAGCCATCGGAGAAACTTCTAGCACAGAGCCATCTTCCATCTTGTAACCAGTACAGATTTTTAGCTCTTCTAGACCATCTAGTACGTCTAGTTTAGTTAGACAGAAACCAGATACAGAGTTGATTTGGATTGCACGACGCATAGCAACAGCATCGAACCAACCTGTACGGCGTAGACGACCAGTTGTCGCACCGAACTCGTGGCCAACTTCACCTAAGTGCTTACCAATTGGATCTTGCTTATCTAGACCATCGTATAGTTCTGTCGGGAATGGACCTGCACCAACGCGAGTACAGTACGCTTTCGCGATACCCAAGATGTAACCGATGTGACGAGGACCAAAACCAGAACCTGCAGCAACACCACCAGCAGTCGTGTTAGAAGACGTTACGTATGGGTAAGTACCGTGGTCGATATCAAGTAGCGTACCTTGTGCACCTTCGAACATGATCTTATCGCCGCGCTTACGTGCTGCGTCTAGTTCGTCAGTTACGTCGATAACCATTGAAGTAAGTAGCTCTGCGTAGCCTTTTGCTTCTTCAAGCACAGCTTCGTAGCTTACTGGTTCAGCTTTGTAGAAGTTAACTAGTTGGAAGTTATGGAACTCCATGACTTCTTTTAGCTTCTCAGCGAACGATTCCATATCGAATAGGTCGCCAACGCGTAGACCGCGACGAGCAACTTTATCTTCGTATGCTGGACCGATACCACGACCTGTTGTACCGATAGCTTTTTTACCGCGAGCGATTTCGCGAGCTTGGTCCATTGCAACGTGGTAAGGAAGAATTAGCGGACATGCTTCAGAAATGAAAAGACGCTCGCGTACTGGAATACCGCGCTCTTCAAGAGGTTTCATTTCTTTAAGTAGAGCTTCAGGTGATAGTACAACACCGTTACCGATAACACATTTTACGTTATCGCGAAGGATACCTGATGGAATTAAGTGAAGAACGGTTTTTTCACCGTCAATTACGAGAGTATGACCTGCGTTGTGACCGCCTTGGTAGCGTACCACGTATTTTGCATCTTCAGTTAAAAGGTCTACGATTTTACCTTTACCTTCGTCACCCCATTGGGTGCCTAGAACGACTACGTTATTTCCCATCTTTCCAAGTCTGATTGCTAGTTAAAAATGGATTCTAGCACCGAATCACGCTTCTTGCAGTCATTTTTTGTTCACAGAGTTGCTACCAGAATGTCATCTTGCTGCTTTGCTCATTTTGAAATCAGCATATCACTGATAGTATTTAGTTTTCTTTATTCGACTGGAAAGCGGTATGTCTGAATCCATATGGTTGGCGATTGGGCTCGTCTTGATCGTGGAAGGCATTGGACCACTCATTGCTCCAAACGGTTGGCGGAATATGGTGGCTCAATTAAGTGAACAACCCAACAACCAGCTGCGTCGTATCGGTGGTTGCCTAGTGGTTGCTGGAGCCGTAATCGCCATAATGTTGAGCTAGCACTTAGCATCAGATACAAAAAAGGCTCCCTAAGGAGCCTTTTGTTTCATTTGACGCTGAGATTATTTCTCCATGCCGCCCTTCGACTGGTTCATGTATTGGAAGAACTCACTCTTCGGATCAAGTACCAGGATATCGCTCTTAGAGCTGAAGGACTTCTCATACGCTCGTAACGAACGTAGGAAGCTAAAGAATTCAGGGTCTTTGTTGTATGCTTCAGCATAAATCTTCGCTGCTTCTGCATCCGCTTCACCTCGTGTTACACGAGCAGTCTTATCAGCTTCAGCTAGAATGGTTGCTACTTCTAGCTCAGCTTGAGCACGAATAACTTCCGCTTTCTCACGACCTTGAGAACGGTGCTTACGAGCTACAGACTCACGCTCTGCACGCATACGACGGTAGATAGACTCACTGATTTCATCAGGCAGGTTAATTTTCTTCATGCGGAAATCAACAACACGAACACCCAAGTCTTTCATCGCGCTTTCACGCGTGTCTTTCAATACTTCAGACATAATTAGGTCACGTTCACCATCAATCTCAAGCGCTTCACGTGCCGCTTCAGTTGCGACAACATCTGCACTTGCATCTTCTGGTAGTACATCATCGTTACGTGGACCAGATACAATCTGTTTGATTTCACGAGCACCGATTTCAGAACGAAGCACATCCGTTACTTTACGCTCAAGTAGTGCCTCCGCCGTTAGCGAATTACCACCGCCTGTCGCTAGGTAGTAACGACCAAAGTCTTCAATACGCCACTTCACGTAGGTATCAATAATAACGTCTTTTTTCTCAGACGTTACGAAACGGTCTGCACGGCCATCCATCGTTTGGATACGTGCATCAAGTTGTTTCACACGGTCAAACAGAGGCATCTTGAAATGCAAACCAGGCTCGTAAATTCGAGTGATGTCGTTGTTGTCTTTAAGAACACGACCAAATCGAACCACGATACCGCGCTCACCTTCAGGAATCACAAACAAAGACATCAACATTAATGCCAGTGCGATTACCAATACAGGGATCATTAACTTACGCATTCTTAGTATCTCCCTTGACGTGAACCTGTTGAACGAGACTGCGTGTTCGAAGTGTCTTCTTGTGTACGCTCAGACTCCAGTTGAATTTGATCGTAGGTTGAAGATGACTTCGATTTACGTTTTGTGTCTGCCTGACCTTCTTGGCCCGCCAACTTATCGATTGGAAGGTACAGAAGATTGCCGCTTGATTCCGAGTCAATCAACACTTTCGAAGTGCTTGAGTACACTTCTTCCATTGCGTCAATGTACAGACGGTCACGCGTTACACCTGGTGCCGCTTGGTATTCTGGTAGTAGTTTTTCGAACTGTGCTACCTGACCAAGAGCCTCGTTAGTGACACGTTCATTGTAACCTTGCGCTTCTTTCTTCAAACGTTCAGCACGACCCGTTGCCTTCGGCAAGATTTCGTTCTTGTATGCTTCAGCTTCACGGATGAAACGCTCTTCATCCTCACGTGCAGCGATTGCATCATCAAACGCATCTTTCACTTGCTCTGGTGGACGAGCAGACTGGAAGTTTACGTCAACAAGTACCAGACCCATATCATAGCTATCAATGATTTGGTTCAGTGTTTCTTGCGTAGTTTGACGAATTTGCTGACGACCACTGGTTAGAATGCTATCCATCAATGAGTCACCAATTACCGCACGTAGTGCAGAATCCGTTGCTTGACGCAAGCTATCGTCCGCATTGGTTACACGGTACAAGTATTTGTACGGATCAGTCACTCGGTACTGAACATCCATCGCAACTGTTACAACGTTTTCATCTTTAGTCAGCATTAGACCAGATGCACGTAGTGAACGAATCGCTTGTACGTTTACCGCTTCGTATTCATCAATAAAACGAGGGCGCCAGTTAAGGCCTGGGTCTACGATACGATCGTATTTACCTAAACGCAGCACAACACCACGCTCTGCTTCACCGATGGTGTAAAAACCAGCGAAGAACCAAACTGCAACAGCAATAAGAGCAATCACGCCAAAGCCAATTGCACTACCACCACCGCCGCCGATTGGAGAACCACCGCCGCCTTTTTTACCAAACTTGCCACCCAGTTTTTGACTCAGTTTATTGAACACTTCATCTAAATCTGGCGGACCTTGATCTCGGCCACCAGGACGCTGGCCACCACGATTATTATTACCCCAAGGGTCATTATCGCGGCCATTGTTGCCGTTGTTATTTCCAGGCTCATTCCACGCCATTAGAAAGCTCCATCATTTGATATGACGTTATACTGTAGCAGTCCTTTAAGTGACTATAAAGCCAGTCAAAACTGCCCCTTCTCTTTTTTCAAGTCTAGACCAATCTACTTGCTGCATTCGAATATCGATCAACAAGTTACCATCCTGGTCATATTCCTCACGTTGAATACACTTCATTTGGAAGAAGGTACTACGGAATCGTCCTTGATACTGTGGAGGAATTCGCAACTGATGCTCGACCATTTGTGACGCCAGACGTTCCGTCAGTGCCTCAAACAGGACATCAATGCCCAACCCATCCATTGCTGAAACCCAAACTGCGCGAGGTACGCCTTCCTCGTCTCGTTCTATACGTGGTTTCTGCGAATCTAGATTGTCGATTTTGTTCATGACAACCAGAGTCGGCACCTCATGTGCGTCGATCTCTTCTAGTACTTCATGAACAGCTTGAATATTCTCACGAAAACGCTCATCACTGGCATCAACAACATGTAACAAAATGTCAGCTTCTTGCGTTTCCTGCAAGGTTGCCTTGAAGGCCGCAACCAAGTCGTGAGGCAAATGTCGAATAAAACCAACCGTGTCAGCCAAAATGGCAGGCCCAACATCTGCTAACTCTATCTTACGTAAAGTCGGGTCCAAAGTAGCAAATAGTTGATCAGCGGCATACACGCCAGCTTCTGTAATACGGTTGAAGAGTGTCGACTTACCCGCGTTGGTGTAACCCACGAGTGAAACCGTTGGGATTTCAGCTCGATTTCGGGCGCGGCGCCCTTGTTCACGCTGCTTCGCTACTTTGTCTAAGCGTCGCAGGATGGCTTTGATTCTGTCACGCAATAAGCGACGGTCGGTTTCCAGCTGGGTTTCACCCGGGCCACGTAAACCGATCCCCCCTTTCTGCCTTTCAAGGTGCGTCCAACCACGAATCAAACGAGTAGAGATATGACGAAGTTGGGCCAGCTCTACCTGTAGCTTACCTTCGTGTGTTCGAGCTCGTTGAGCAAAGATATCGAGAATAAGACCAGTGCGGTCGAGAACTCGACATTGGCACAGTGCTTCGAGGTTACGTTCTTGGGCAGGAGAGAGGGCGTGATTAAAAATCACAATTTCGGCACCTGTCGACTGTACCGCAGTAGCAATCTCTTGGGCCTTACCCTCTCCGACATAGTATTTCGGGTGTGGGGATTGACGACTACCAGTTACCACTTGTAGCGCCTCTACCCCAGCAGAAGAAACCAGCATTTCGAACTCAGCCAGATCTTCCCATTCACCTTCTTGCGTGAAGTTGATATGAACAAGTACGGCTCGCTCACCGGATTCATAAC
The DNA here is from genome assembly GCF_021728175.1 of Vibrio sp. A1-1. Classification (NCBI taxonomy): domain Bacteria; kingdom Pseudomonadati; phylum Pseudomonadota; class Gammaproteobacteria; order Vibrionales; family Vibrionaceae; genus Vibrio; species Vibrio sp. A1-1. Next base: position 83,484 of record NZ_JAKKCL010000015.1, on the reverse strand, counting down.
GGTCAAACAAGCAATCAACTCCTTATTTTAAAAATACTCGATGAAGAATTAATCTTCTGATTTCTCTTGTGGACGCTCACCTTGTGGACGTTCACCGCTGTGATGGCTCACTGGACGAGCCGGCACAACTGTTGAGATCGCGTGCTTGTACACCATTTGGTTAACAGTATTCTTCAGCAGGATCACAAATTGATCGAACGATTCGATCTGACCTTGTAGTTTAATACCATTCACAAGGTAGATAGATACCGGGATACGCTCACGACGTAGCGCGTTTAGAAATGGGTCTTGTAGAGATTGCCCCTTAGCCATTTTATTTTCCTTATTTAATTTGTAGTTGTAATTATTTAGCTAGTGGTGCAATGCAAAAGATACTGCTTTTGCATCTGAGCTAAACGAATCAAAAATGCACTCTAAGTAATTAGCAGCATAGTATAAAAACCGCCAACAACAGATCCTTTGAGAGTGCGTTCACGCAAAAACGATCACATTATACACAGCTATGTCAATCAGATGCTATTGCTTCCGACATCGTTTCTAATGCCTGTTCAATGTTCTCGCTATCCAACCAAGTTAAGTCATCCCAGCTGCGTAACCAGGTGATTTGACGCTTGGCCAATTGACGAGTCGCGCATACGCCACGAAATACTGCTTCGTCACGTGTACACTCCCCATCTAAATACTCCCACATCTGTCGGTAACCGACGCATCGTATGGAAGGAAGATCGGGGTGAAGATCTTTTCGCGAATGTAGCGCTTTCATTTCTTCTTCAAAGCCCGCTTCCATCATCTTTTCGAAACGAAGTTCAATTCGACGGTGAAGTTCTGCCCTATCCTTGGGAGCTATTGCAAACTGCTTGACTCGGTATGGCAGGCTTTCACCTTTCGTTTGAGTCAATTCAGTCAAAGTTTTACCTGAAATACGAAAAACTTCCAATGCCCGAGATAAACGTTGGGGATCATTGGGATGGATTCTCGCTGCTGACACAGGATCAACCTCTTTGAGTTCATCGTGCAACACTGACCAACCTTTAGTCAATGCTTCTTGTTCAATTTGCTGACGAATTTCAGGATTTGCAGCAGGAAGTGGGGATAAACCTTCAAGTAACGCCTTATAATACAGCATTGTCCCACCCACTAAGAGTGGAATTTTTCCTTCTGCAACAATATCATCCATCGCTTTCAATGCATCACGACGAAAGTCGGCTACAGAGTAAGATTCGCTCGGATCCAAAATATCAATCAAGCGATGAGGCGCTAAACTTAACTCTTTTTCATCCGGTTTCGCCGTACCGATATCCATCCCTTTATAGATCAAAGCAGAATCGACACTGATGATCTCAACTGGGAACTTTTGACGAAGACGAATCGCCAACTCAGTTTTGCCTGATGCAGTTGGCCCCATTAAAAATAGCGCCAAAGGTAGTTTATCTGTCATGGTTTTAATTTGGCTATCGTGGCAGAGAAATCAACAGCGGATACAAATTTTGTATCTTCTAATGGCAATTGACCATCTCTTAGCTGTTCAAGTTCCGCAATAATTTGAATTGCTTCAGAAAAAGTATAGTGACTCTTCACTGTCGTGACCTGCAATGCGAGCCAATCTATCAACTCAGACAGCATCTGAGCCGTTGCTATACCTTCCTTCACACAAGATTGCGCGTAAGATAACAGATCTGGTACTAGATTTTGTAAGTTTTGTTGACGTAGCGGCGCGGGAACGCCCATCACCATTAAGGCTTGCTCATTTCTCGCTTTCAATTGAATGCCAAGTAACGCCAAATCTTGTTGATAATCTTGAGCCAGCTTCACTAACTCGGCCTCTAACTTAATAGATAGAGGAACAAGCAGAGGTTGTGCCTTAAGTGCACCATCGCTTGGAGTGAGCTGACCTTTTACACGATAAAATTCTGCTCTAGGTAACGAGACTAACGCCGCCCCACTGTCACTGCTCATCAAAACAAATTGTTCATCGACCACCATCAGCGCTTTGCCTAATGCAGTAATCGATGGCATTGATGTGTGCGAAGTTATCGTTTGGGGCGCTATTGGAGTGACTGCCTGAGCCTCAAACTCTGGCGTTTTCAACAGCTCGTGATAAGCGCGCACTTCTTGTTTAGTTGGCGCTGGCTCAACATGGCGCTCTTTGTTGTGATTCGGCTTTGATGCTGGTTTGGATTCCACCCAATCAGTACGCTTGAACGAGTCCGCAACGCGAGCTTCTCGCACGGAAGTATCCCTAGGACTGCGATCGCGAGGTTTAACTTCATAATCACTGCGTCCAGGATAAGCCGGTGTGCTCTCTATCGCTTGATAAACACGCTCTGGAACTGGTGAAGAGGTCGGTCTTTGCACTGTTTCAGGTTCAAGCGAATGCTCAACCTCTTCGGATTCATTCAGTTCCACACGATGAAATGCCGATTCATTAACCTGTGGTTTATCAATCACGGCGCTTTGTGCAAGTGCATCCGCCAAAGCTTGATAGATGAAATCATGCACTAAGCGAGCTTGGTGGAAACGCACTTCATGCTTAGCAGGGTGGACATTCACATCTACCTGGTGCGGGTCTAACTCAATAAAGAGCACATAGGCAGCGAACTGATCTGGCTTTAAGCTCATTTCATAGCTTTGACGAATCGCGTGATTGATTAATTTGTCACGCATCATTCGGCCATTCACATAGCAATACTGTAAATCGCTTTGCTGCCTTGCTCCCTCTGGAGTGGTAATCCAACCATGTAGCTTTAACCCTTGATGCTCAAGCTCGATTCTGAGCATATGCCGCACAAACGCATTACCGCAGACAGCTGCAATACGTTTTTCGGTTTGAAGCTGATTTTTCGCCGCGCGATATTGACGGATGATCTTGCCGTTATGACGCACATTGATGGTGACATCAAAGCGACTTAACGCAATGCGTTTCAATAACTCATCAATATGAGCAAATTCGGTTTTCTCCGTACGAAGAAATTTGCGACGCGCTGGAGTATTAAAAAATAAATCCAACACCTCAACAGTCGTACCAATCGGGTGCGCTGCAGGCTTAAGCTTCACCTGCATATCACGCCCTTCGGAGTAGGCACTCCAGGCTTCTTCTTGTGCCGCAGGACGCGATGTGAGCGTCAAACGCGAGACTGAGCTAATACTGGCTAACGCTTCACCGCGAAAACCTAGACTCATGATGGCTTCAAGATCATCCAAGGTATGTATCTTAGATGTAGCATGACGACTGAGCGCTAAGCCGAGTTCATCTTTCGCGATACCTTTGCCGTTATCACGAACACGAATCAGCTTTGCGCCTCCTTTCTCGATATCGATATCGATTCGAGTTGCGCCAGAATCAAGACTATTTTCAACCAGTTCTTTAATCACAGAGGCGGGTCTTTCGACCACTTCCCCTGCTGCAATTTGGTTTGCAAGTCTAGCTGGCAAAATTTTAATCGTCATAATGAGTTAAAAGCTCACCTATTTGTTTGGAATGATAAGGACTTGCCCAACCGCCAGCTGATCGGAGCGTAAGTTGTTCGCTTTACGAATGCTCGAAACGCTGACGCCGTATTTGGACGCTATTTTACCAAGGTATTCACCTCGAGAAACTTTGTGCTTACGGATCGGCTTATCTTTGACTGCGACTGTTATCTTCAACTTTTGTCCTACCCACAAGGTATCTGACTTCAAGTTGTTCTCACGGCGGATATCTGAAACCTTCACTTTATAGTGACTCGCAATCTTACCTAAGAACTCACCTGACTTAACCTTATGAATAATGGTTTCTGTCTCAACAGTAATCGGTTTACTTGGCACTTTAATCGTGCCAGCAGAAGGGATTTTGAGCTTCTGACCAATTGCCAACCCAGTCGAATTCAAGTTGTTTGCCGACATCAGCGCTTTAGAGCTAAGCCCATATTTATTCGCAATCACCGATAACGACTCGCCACGTTTTACGGTATGCACCATTGGCTTCGCTGAAGGCGAGAATACCGTACCCTCTGGTGGATTATCTTTTAAGTACTTAACGACCGCCTTGGTGATCGCCTGAGCTAACTTATCTTGGTGCGCTCGTTGAAACAGCAACCGCTCTTCTGTTGGGTTAGAAATAAAGCCCGTTTCCACTAATACAGACGGAATCTGCGGAGAGCGTAAAACAGCAAGGCTAGTATTAATCGGTTTGGTGTTATGCAGGTGCGCAACACGCCCCATCTCACCAAGGATTTCTGTTGCCAGCTTATACCCTTCTTTTTGTGAATGACTAAACTGCAAGTCCAACAAAGTTTGGTTCACGTTACGATCTTTGGTTTTAGTGAAGAACGCATTACCCGAACCACCTAATATTTCAGATTGTTTCTCATGGTTCTCAACCCAGCGAGCAATTTCAGTATTTGCACGACGGGTATTCAGTACAAAAACCGAACCTCCGCGAGGCTTCGGTGATGTAAACGCATCAGCGTGAATGGAAATCAGTAAGTGCGCATCATTTTCACGGGCAATGGCCACACGACGGTTTAGATTCACAAAGTAATCTCCGGTACGTGTCATACGCGTTTTAATCCCAGGCGTAGCATCAAGCTGAGCGGCGATTTTTCGTGAAATACTTAATACTGCATCTTTTTCATACTTACGGCGTGAAGGGCCAATAGAGCCAGGATCTTCACCACCGTGACCAGGGTCGATAACGATCAAGACTTCTTGAGCTCGTTGTACTGAACTCATGTCTTTACTGGTCGCCGCTGGCTTGCTCGGTTTAGAGGCTGAAGTCGATGCTTTCTTACCGTGCGGCAGGTCAATCACCAAACGGTGACCATATTGCCCGCCAGGTGTTGGGCTTAATTTAAACAATTCCGCTTGAACGCTCTTTTTCAGTTCAAACACCAAACGATAGGTGCCCTTCTCTGGCGGAGAGCTTTTTCGAACTAGCTTTAAAACCGGGCTGTCCGTAACAGTAACAGGCAGTTTGGCCTGCATGGTCGTGCTTTTTAAATCCACGACAAGACGATCCGGTCCGGATAAAGAGAAATAGGAATAGTCAGCTTCCGAGCCTAAATCGATGACAACACGCGTTTCATCAGGAGAAGGCCAAACTCGAAAACTCTTAACGACGTTAGCAAATGCTAAATTGGGGATGAGAAGGAGAAAAGTGGCGACAAACGTCGCCACTACTCTAAAATTTGAAAAACTCAACATAGCTCCAATCGAGTGAGTAACTGCACACCATAATCATTATTAGCTGTTAGTTCGGCTACACGCTGCTCACCTTGGTAGCGAATGTTCACATCAAGATCCGGTTGTGGCAACAAACCATGCCCTTTTTCAGGCCATTCAACCAAGCAAATTGCATCATCTGTGAAGTAATCTCGAATCCCCATGAACTCAAGCTCTTCAGGATCCGCAAGACGATAAAGATCGAAATGGTACACTTGCCACTGATCCAACTGATACGGTTCGACTAGAGTATAAGTTGGGCTTTTCACGTTACCTTGATGGCCAAGAGCACGGACAAAACCACGACTAAAGGTTGTTTTACCTGCACCCAAATCACCATGCAGATAAATTGTGGTTTGTTGCGAACAAAGGTGAGCCAGAGCGGTACCTAGTGCAACCGTTTCGTGCTCATCTTTTAAATTGAATTGTTTCGTGCTCATTGATGCTTCTCTAACTAATGATCGTTGACTATATAAAAATCAAAAGAACAGGAATAGTAAACCGTGTTGGTTTTGAGAGACAAGCTTTCAAATGTCATATGTGCGAAAAAAGTATCCAAGGAACGGTATCTTAATCACCTTAGTATCGACCTAGATTTAGAATATATGCAAATGACTTCAATAAGCAGTATTCACAGCATCAAAAACGTCCATAACTGGGTAGCACCAAAGCCAGAGATCCGTTAAGATCCGCCCCCCTTTTATTCCGGTGGTTAACATGGACTACGAACAACTCGCACAACAAATCAAAATTTGGGGAAAAGAGCTCGGCTTCCAAAAAGTTGGGATCTGCGACGTTGATCTGAGTGAGCATGAAGCCGCACTGCAAAAATGGCTCGATGCAGGCTATCACGGCTCAATGGACTGGATGGCTCGTCACGGTATGATGCGAGCTAGACCCAATGAGCTACTCCCGGGAACCGTTCGTGTGATCAGCGTTCGGATGGACTACCTACCACCAGAAGCACAATTCGCTTCGAACCTAGCGAATAAAAATCATGCCTATATTAGTCGCTATGCATTAGGGCGTGATTATCACAAGCTCGTCAGAAAACAACTGAATAAACTTGGCAAACTTATTGAACAAGAAGTTGGTCAGTATGGTTACCGACCTTTCGTCGACTCCGCACCAATATTGGAGCGACCACTCGCCCAAAAAGCAGGCTTAGGCTGGACAGGGAAACATTCCCTGATTTTAGATCAAGACTGTGGCTCGTGGTTCTTTTTAGGCGAGTTACTTATCGACTTGCCACTTCCCGTTGACGAGCCAAGCGTTGACCAGTGCGGTAAATGCAAAGCATGTATTACCTCATGCCCAACACAAGCCATCGTTGAAGACAAAGTTGTCGATGCTAGACGCTGCATCTCTTACCTCACCATCGAGTTCGATGGCGTGATCCCTGAAGAGTTTCGCAAGCCAATGGGTAACCGCATTTATGGCTGTGACGACTGCCAATTGGTTTGTCCATGGAATCGCTACGCCGACATAACGGAGCAGAGTGATTTCCATCGTCGCGATAGTTTCAAAAACCCGGATCTCGTTGACATGTTTAACTGGGATGAAGCGACTTTTCTAAAAAATATGGAAGGCTCCGCTATTCGTCGCATTGGTCATATACAGTGGCTGCGTAATATTGCTGTCGCACTTGGTAATGCAGAATACAGTCAACGAGTCATTGATGCGTTAGAAAGTCGACAAGGTGAAAATAAATTACTTGATGAACACATCAAATGGGCTTTGGCCGAGCAACTGAATCAACTCCCCATTGAGAATAAAGCATCTACAGAGACGAAAAAGCAGCGCTTAATAAGAATCGTCGAGAAGGGGCTACCAAGAGACGCATAGTGCGTAGTCTATATGCAAGAGATTGAAAGCACTTTTACATGTTCAATTCATGACCTTGTTCTCAATTTTGTAATGTGGAAAAAAATTTGAGATTCAAGAAAAACAAGCTAGCAGAAAAAAGTTAAACACAGCTTGGAGAAATGACTAGGATCAAAAAAATACCAGTTAATGATCGTATTTTAACGTATCCGATCCGACAAGAAACTTATTTTTCTCTTAATTAACAGAGACTTAATCAATATTTCGTTATTATTTCGACTTTCCTTCAGCGAAAAGATCTTTCTTCTCCATCGCAAAAAGTCAAGCTAAAAACACTTTATCAACTAACTTATCCACAGAACGACGTATGTGGATAACTCTGTTAATTAAAGTAGATAAAACATGCAGAACCTCATCATACTTGTACGCCAGCCGATTCATATCGTGTTTTAAACACAAACGAAATCGTCCGACATCATATGATGCGGATAAAATTTAGTTTTTGGGGATTCATGCTTCGCAGCATTATGAAAAGAGCGATGTGATTGGTTGCGAGAAGCAGGAATTGAATCAAGCGGCGCATCCGTCGACGACTTAGGATTGTGCTAATAAATAAGCATTCAATCTATCGTCTTGTATTTGGTTGCGGGGGCCGGATTTGAACCGACGACCTTCGGGTTATGAGCCCGACGAGCTACCAAGCTGCTCCACCCCGCGTCCGAGTGCTTCATCTTTGTTGATGATGAAGGCTTTGCTTTCATTTATAAAAAAGAAACTGGAGCGACACACGAGGTTCGAACTCGTGACCTCAACCTTGGCAAGGTTGCGCTCTACCAACTGAGCTAGTGTCGCTTTTGTCACCGTTAAGCACGATGAGGGCTATATATTGGAGCGACACACGAGGTTCGAACTCGTGACCTCAACCTTGGCAAGGTTGCGCTCTACCAACTGAGCTAGTGTCGCATTTCGTCACCGTTAAGCACGATGAGGGCTATATATTGGAGCGACACACGAGGTTCGAACTCGTGACCTCAACCTTGGCAAGGTTGCGCTCTACCAACTGAGCTAGTGTCGCATATTAACAGCAGTCGCTATTAATGGAATTTGGTTGCGGGGGCCGGATTTGAACCGACGACCTTCGGGTTATGAGCCCGACGAGCTACCAAGCTGCTCCA
>NZ_JAKKCL010000015.1:0-75186 GCF_021728175.1 Vibrio sp. A1-1 | reverse complement strand
CCCCGCGTCCGTATTGTGTCACCGTTAAGTACCGTGAGAACTATGAAACTGGAGCGACACACGAGGTTCGAACTCGTGACCTCAACCTTGGCAAGGTTGCGCTCTACCAACTGAGCTAGTGTCGCATATCAACAGCAATCGCTATTGATAGAATTTGGTTGCGGGGGCCGGATTTGAACCGACGACCTTCGGGTTATGAGCCCGACGAGCTACCAAGCTGCTCCACCCCGCGTCCGTATTGTGTCACCGTTAAGTACCGTGAGAACTATGAAACTGGAGCGACACACGAGGTTCGAACTCGTGACCTCAACCTTGGCAAGGTTGCGCTCTACCAACTGAGCTAGTGTCGCATCAACAACGTTTCCGCTGTTTAGGGCTGAGAATTATAAGAGCATTTTTTTGTGATGCAAGTCCTTCCTTCAAAAAAACTTTATTTTTTTACTGAACGATGAAAAAGCAATCAAAAGCGATATAAATTACAACAATTTGGATCGCAACCTTAACAGTTAAATCTTGAAAATAGTACCACGATAGTACTTAAGTTCTGCAATCGACTCGCGAATGTCGTCCAAGGCCAAATGTGTTCCCTGTTTTGTGAACCCATTTAATACTTCAGGTTGCCAACGACGCGCCAATTCTTTAAGAGTGCTGACGTCAACATATCGGTAATGAAAGAACTCTTCTAACTCCGGCATGTGTTTGTACAAGAAGCGACGATCCTGCCCAATGCTGTTACCACATATTGGCGACGCCCCTTTCGGCACCCATTTTTCTAAGAATTCAATGGTTTGTGCGACCGCATCTTGTTCTGAGATTTTACTGTTGCGAACGCGTTCCACCAAGCCGCTTGCCGTATGCGTATTGGTGCACCAATCGTCCATTTTCGCTAGCTCTTCTTCCGGCTGATGAATCGCTAATACTGGACCTTCAGCTAAAATATTTAGTTCGCTATCCGTGACAATAGAAGCAATTTCAATGATTTTGTGCGTTTCAGGATCAAGCCCTGTCATCTCTAAATCAACCCAAATTAGGTTTTGATCGCTAAAGGACATGGTTACGCCGCCTATTTGTTTATCGATAAAAGAGGTACTATACCTCAAAATACGGGAAACACGATACTCACGCAGAGCCAAGATCACGGCTCAACCATTTGAGTAAATTCACATAAAGTACAGAATTGTGGCAAAGAAGAAAAAGTTAACCAAAGGTCAAGTGCGACGCGTACGCAGCAACCAACAAAAGCGTTTAAAAAAGCAAGAAGAGTCCATCCAGTGGGATGAAAACATGCTAGGCGCAAGCAAACAAGGTCTCGTGATCACTCGTTTTGGCCAGCACGCGGATATTGAAGACCTTGAAACAGGCGAGATTCAACGCTGTAACCTTCGCCGTGGTATCGAATCTTTAGTATCTGGCGATCGAGTTTTATGGCGCGAAGGCTTGGAGTCTATGGCTGGCATTTCTGGCGTTGTTGAAGCGGTAGAACCTCGTTCTTCAGTGCTCACTCGTCCAGATTACTACGATGGCCTAAAGCCCGTAGCTGCCAATATTGATCAAATGGTCATTGTCTCCTCGGTACTGCCCGAGCTATCACTGAATATTATTGACCGTTACCTCGTAGCATCAGAAACACTGAATATCGCACCATTGCTGGTCTTAAACAAAGTCGATCTTCTAGAAGCCGATGATCGTGCAATGTATGAAGAATGGCTCAAAGAATATGAACGCATTGGCTATAAAGTGCTTCTGGTCAGCAAGAAATCTGGAGAAGGCATTGCTGAACTAGAAACTCTGCTGCGTGACCGAATTAATATCTTTGTTGGTCAATCAGGCGTAGGGAAATCCAGCTTAGTCAACGCGTTAATGCCGGAACTAGAGAGCGAAGTTGAAGAAGGCGAAGTTTCCGAGAACTCAGGTTTAGGCCAACACACCACGACAGCAGCGCGCTTGTATCATATTCCGACGGGTGGCGACTTGATCGACTCGCCTGGAGTGCGTGAATTTGGGCTTTGGCATTTGGAAGCAGAAGAAGTAACGAAAGCATTCGTTGAATTCCGACCATACTTAGGCGGTTGTAAGTTCAGAGATTGTAAGCACAATGACGACCCTGGCTGCCTTCTACGTGAAGCTGTTGAGAAAGGGGAAATCAACGAAACTCGCTTTGAAAACTACCATCGCATTTTGGAAAGCATGGTTGAAAACAAAGCAAACCGTCAGTATTCACGCAATAAGAAAGCCGATCTGTAATTAAGTTAAGACTGTAACTGTGTAAAAAGTCTTCACCTAATACTGACAAGCAAATTAAATTTCAGTAACATCACGCGCCCTAAAGCGCGAATCTAACAGAAGTATCGGAATTAAAGATGGACAAGTTTAAAGTTGGACTGCAGTACTGGATCCCACAACACGGCCTCACTCGCCTAATGGGTAAACTGGCTTCAGCAAAAGCTGGCGGTCTAACAACAGCAGTTATTCGTTGGTTTATCAAACAATACAATGTGAACATGGATGAGGCGAAGCACTCAGATCCTAAGCATTTTAAAACGTTCAACGAGTTTTTCGTTCGTGAGCTAAAAGAGGGCGCACGCCCAATTTCTGAAGGCGAAAACGTCATCACTCACCCAGCCGACGCTTGTGTTAGCCAATTTGGCCCTATTGAAGATGGTCAACTTATCCAAGCAAAAGGTCATCACTTCTCAGCGCAAGAACTGCTGGGCGGTGACGCGAATTTAGCAAACGAATTTAAAGATGGATCTTTTGCCACGCTGTACCTGTCTCCGCGCGATTACCATCGTGTACACATGCCGTGTGACGGCACACTGCGCCAAATGATTTACGTGCCTGGTGACCTGTTCTCGGTAAACCCACTTACGGCAGAAAACGTTCCAAATCTATTCGCACGTAACGAGCGTGTGGTGTGTATCTTTGACACTGAGTTTGGTCCTATGGCACAAGTGCTTGTTGGCGCAACCATCGTAGGTAGCATTGAGCAAGTATGGGCTGGCACGATCACTCCGCCTCGTGGCAATACTGTCTACAAATGGGATTACCCAGCTGAGGGTGACAAGGCCGTGATCTTGAAAAAAGGCGAAGAGATGGGCCGCTTCAAACTGGGCTCTACTGTTATTAACCTGTTTGCCAAAGACGCGATTGAGTTTGACGCAAGCATGGAAAACGGTAAGCCAACCGTAATGGGCACACCTTACGCCTTGAAAAAATAAACAAAACCCCGTTAAAAGAGCCCTTTCTCAAGGGCTCTTTTTATTGATAAAAAGCAAAATTCCGTTCAAAATTTAGCCTCTATTTCTCAAACTCATACCTGCCTCTAAGACCTTCATTCCACAATCAATTATCCTGCGCTTAGGATGAATATTTAGAGGGGCAGCCAATGCCAAAGATGAGTGTAAACACGCTGGCGAAATTGCTGGTGTGCTTTTTAATTCCGCTCGGTGTTTTGATGATGCCGATTGATGCTATTCCTATTGATGATCTTACTTTAATTCAGCATCGCCTGTTAGCTATTTTTCTTCTTGCTGCCCTACTTTGGGTTCTTGAGCCGGTCCCCGTTTTTGCTACGTCCATTCTTATTATCGCTCTTGAACTGATCATGATATCGGATAAAGGTTTGCATCTATTTCGCAATCCACCAGCGGGGCATGATTTAGGAGAGTTAATTGCTTACACTGATATTTTCTCTGCCTTCTCTTCACCGATCATTATTCTTTTTATGGGTGGGTTTGCCCTCGCCATCGCGGCTTCCAAATACGAACTCGACAACAATCTCGCCCGAGTACTACTAAAACCATTCGGCACACAACCTAAGTTCATCATGCTGGGTTTGATGCTCATTACCGCCGTTTTTTCAATGTTCATGTCCAACACTGCCACGACGGTCATGATGTTGGCGCTGCTCGGTCCAATCGTCGCTTCTGCACCTAAAGGGGATCTAGGGATTAAAGCGCTGGTGCTGTGCATTCCAATTGCCGCGAATACTGGCGGCATTGCAACTCCGATAGGCACGCCACCTAACGCAATAGCGCTCCAATACCTCACCGGAGAAAACGCCATAGACTTCCTATCCTGGATGACAATGGGCCTACCATTTGTGCTGATACAACTCACTGTTGCTTGGTTTTTGTTGCAGAAGCTGTTTCCGTCCAGCGAACCAGAAATGAAACTAAAACTGGATGGTACGTTCAAAAAGAGCTGGCGCGCGATCGTCGTCTACATCACTTTTGCACTAACCATTGTGCTTTGGATGACGACAAAAGTGCACGGCATGAACACGTATGTTGTTGCGATTATCCCGCTGGCGGTGTTCACGTTAACGGGCATTATGGGAAAAGAAGAACTCAAGCTGATTAACTGGGATGTTTTATGGCTGGTTGCCGGTGGTATCGCAATTGGTATTGCCTTAGACAAAACAGGCTTAGCCGAAGCATTAGCACACGCCATTGATTACAGCTTACTATCACCATTTGCCGTTGTCTTTGCCCTATCGGTCGTATGTTGGTTAATGGCGAACTTTATGTCTAATACCGCAACGGCAAACTTATTAATGCCTATTGCTGCCGCTATTGGTACATCCATGCCAAGCCTTATTGCGGTTGGTGGCCTACAAGGTTTACTGGTTGTCGTCGCATTCTCCGCATCACTTGGCATGATCTTACCGGTTTCCACGCCACCAAACTCTTTGGCTTATTCAACAGGTCTAATCGAGAGCAAAGACATGGCGAAAGTGGGGCTGATTCTTGGTTTGATTGGTCTATTTATCGTGTATGGCGCAGTTCTGGTGCTGTTTTAATCGATAAGCTCCGTGACAGAGCTTGTTGTCATGGAGCTGTTCGCCAGCTATTGCCCTCACAGAGCAGCTTTTACATCCATTAAATTTCGTGCATATTAAGATTCCTCTACTCTACAAGGACGTCGACACATCATGGGTTACGAATGGCTTGCTTTATGTGCCGCTTTTTTGTGGGCAGTTTCTAGCCTTATTTCTGTCATTCCTGCACAACACCTAGGCGCTTTTTCTTACAGCCGCTGGCGCATGGGCTGTACGGCCGTGATCTTATCAACAATGGCCTGGATAACTGGCGGCTGGTTAACGGTTTCTTGGGAACATGTAACGCCAATGATGGCGTCGGGTCTGATTGGAATTTTCATCGGTGATACCGCTCTGTTTGCGTGCTTGAATCGTATGGGACCAAGACAAGCCGGACTACTGTTTTCCTGCCATGCGGTATTCTCGGCCATTTTGGGCTACTTCTTATTTAGTGAAGTCATGACCACAATAGAACTACTGGGCTCATCATTGGTATTTAGCGGCGTGGTGATGGCGATATTCTTTGGTCGAAGAGGCCAAGTGAATAACGTCTTGGAAGACATTAAAGGTAACATCTGGGTGGGCATTGGACTTGGCTTAACCGCAGCAATGTGCCAAGCATTGGGCGGCATCATCGCCAAGCCAGTAATGCAAACCAGCATTGACCCCGTTGCGGCTTCTGCTATTCGAATGATCAGTGCATTTTTCGCCCACAGCATGTTGTTAGTTCTGGGGGTCAAAATCGCTCGCTCGACACAACACATTACTTGGCGAATATTTGGTATTACTGCGCTTAACGGTTTCTTGGCGATGGCCGTCGGCATGACGCTGATCTTATACGCACTGCAAGAAGGAAATGTAGGTATGGTTGCACTGCTATCTTCAACCACGCCAATTATGTTGCTACCGCTACTCTGGATTTACACTAAACGCCGACCAAACCGATTTGCATGGTTGGGCGCAGCCCTAGCTGTGATTGGTGCTGGCATTTTGGTTCAATAACCTTACAGACCAGCCCTTGTTGCCAGATACAAAAAAGCCCGAGTTTAAACTCGGGCTTTTGTCATTCTGAGCAGTTAGTTAATTATTTAACTAGCACTTCACCCGTCATTTCTGCTGGGATTTCTAGACCTGCTAGAGAAAGCATGGTTGGTGCAAGGTCAGACAGTTTGCCGCCTTCTTTGAACTCAACCGCTTTATCACCTACGTAAATAAGAGGAACCGGTAGGTTAGTGTGCGCTGTGTGAGTACCACCCGTTTCTGGGTCAACCATCATTTCTGCGTTACCGTGGTCCGCAGTGATCAGTAGCTGACCGCCAACTTCTTTGATTGCTTCAACTACTTTGCCAACACTTTCATCTAGCGCTTCGATTGCTTTCTCAGCTGCTTCGTAAACGCCAGTGTGACCAACCATATCTGCGTTCGGGTAGTTACAGATGATAGTGTCGAACTTACCAGACTTGATCGCCGCAACCAGTTTCTCTGTAAGCTCAGGGGAGCTCATTTCTGGCTGAAGGTCGTAAGTGGCTACTTTTGGAGAAGCAACAAGCTGGCGCTCTTCGCCTTCAAATTCGTTTTCAACACCGCCGTTGAAGAAGAAAGTCACGTGTGCGTATTTCTCTGTTTCAGAGATACGTAGCTGAGTTTGACCTTGCTTAGACAGCCACTCACCGTACGTGTTTTCTAGAGACGCTGGTGGGAATGCGATTGCTAGAGGGATATCTGCCGCGTATTGAGTCAACATAACGAAGTTAACTGCCGGGAATACCGCACGCTCAAAACCATCAAAGTCAGGCACGAATGCGCGAGTGATTTGACGAGCACGGTCAGCACGGTAGTTCATGAAGATAACCGCATCACCGTCTTGCATGATTGCGTCTTCTTCGCCTTCCGCTTTAATTGCTGTCGCTTTCACGAACTCATCGTTCTCTTCACGAGCGTAAGCGGCTTCTAGACCAGCAACGGCGGTTTCTGCTGTAAACTCAGCTTTCGCTTGAGTCAGAAGATCGTAAGCCACTTGAACGCGATCCCAGTTGTTGTCACGGTCCATAGCGTAGTAGCGACCTACTAGAGAAGCAACACGACCTTTACCTAGTTTCGCGAATAGATCTTGGAAACGTTGTAGCGAGTTTTCAGCACTACGTGGTGGCGTGTCACGACCGTCTAGGAAACAGTGTAGGTAGATTTTCTCAGCGCCACGAGCCGCTGCCATTTCAACCGCTGCGTAGATATGGTCTTCATGAGAGTGTACGCCACCTGGAGACATCAGACCCATGATGTGTACCGCTTTCTCTGCTTTAACAGCAGCATCAACTGCTTCAACAAGCGCTGGTGTTTCAGCGAACTCACCGTCAGCGATCGATTTAGTGATACGAGTTAGATCTTGGTATACAACGCGACCTGCGCCAATGTTAGTGTGACCAACTTCTGAGTTACCCATTTGACCATCAGGAAGGCCAACATCCATGCCTGAAGCAGAGATTAGAGTGTGTGGGTTATTCGCAATCAGAGCATCCATTACTGGTGTTTTCGCATTCGCAATTGCGTTACTTGCTGTGTCTTCACGGTAACCGTAACCGTCAAGGATAACTAGAGCCAGTGGCTTCTTAGCTGACATAGTGATGACCTCATCAAATTTAAGTAACTTTTGGCGTAGGGCCTCGCTGCCCTATCTAACCTTGAAACAAAACTAGCGTAATTTTACTACACTTTTTAACCAAAACTGTAGGTTAAGATCAAATAATGTTTGCGATTTATTGTTGCTATCTTACAAGTTAAGCGAACAACGAGTCAGTGCCGACAAACGTGTTCCACAAGCATAGTCATTCCTAATACGCTTTGTACACCCCAGTCTATGTTCGGTTTTCTTACTTTTTGCACCTGAAACAGCGCTTATTTAACGCATTATCGAACAAGATTGGTTAGTACCTATTGTTCGCTTTTTTCGGTAAAACAAAAGTCACTTAAGTCGATAAATCCAATAGGCAAAAACAATCAAGCTACCATAGTTCAATGCACGGATGGCAATAACATAAAGGGTTTATAGAGATCTCAATTATTCGTTAGAAAATTTTAACCCTCTCGCCTAAGAGGCTTAACCCCGCTATACTCCTGCTTTATTTTTCCGCCAACAGCGTAAGAGCTCAAGACATGCAAGAGTACATTGAATTTTTCCAACAGAACATGATTCTATCTTTGGTTTGGGTAGGTCTTCTTGTCGCCTTTATCATGAACATCGTGAAGTCAGCGACGGCCGCATACAAAGAAATCAACGTAAACCAACTGACTCATCTTATGAACCGTGAAAACGGCGTTGTAGTGGATATCCGCACAAAGGACGAGTTCAAAAAAGGTCATATCACCGACTCACTTCACATTTTACCGTCAGATATCAAAGCGGGTAACTTTGGTAGCCTTGAAAACCACAAATCAGACCCAATCATTGTGGTATGCAAGACAGGGCAAAACGCTCAAGAAAGCGCGAACCTATTAGTAAAAGCAGGCTTTGAAAAAGTAAGCCTACTGAAGAACGGCTTGATTGCATGGAACGAAGCGAACCTGCCTTTAGTTCGTGGTAAAAAGTAATACCCGGCAGCTTCGATAACGGGGCAGAGGCAAAAGATAAGGTACGCATTCCAGCGTGTTTTTGCCAAGCTTCGTGGATAATAAACTGAGCAAATTGAAAGCAGTTGAAGCATTAAGTTGTGACGCTTTGCACGTAATACACGCTTCATCTAGTCAAGGTAGATTGGCTCAGTTAGTCTCGGGACATACCAGTTTTCTGAGTTTAGACGTTTCTAGGCTCTACAAATATTTATTTAAGGATTAAAAAATGGCTGAAGCAGCACCTCAAGAAGCACAACAAAACTTCGCAATTCAACGCATCTTCCTAAAAGACGTTTCTTTCGAAGCGCCAAACTCTCCAGTAATCTTCCAAAAAGAATGGAACCCAGACGTTAAACTAGACCTAGACACTCAAAGCCGTGAGCTTGGTGAAGGCGTTTACGAAGTGGTTCTACGTCTAACTGTAACTGTGAAGAACGAAGAAGAAACAGCGTTCCTATGTGAAGTTCAACAAGGTGGTATCTTCACTGCTGAGCAAATGGAAGCAGGCCAACTTGCACATTGCCTAGGCGCATTCTGCCCGAACATCCTATTCCCATACGCTCGTGAAACTATCTCAAGCCTAGTGGTTAAAGGTACGTTCCCTCAGCTGAACCTAGCGCCAGTTAACTTCGACGCGCTATTCATGAACTACCTACAACAGCAAGCTCAACAAGGCGAAGCTGAAGCGTAATTCACGTTTTGTAAGTGACGAATAGCCTGAGTGCTGACGTCACCGACTCTAATAAAATGCACAGAGCGTCTACCATCCGATGCAATGTGCATTTTTTATTTCTGACAAAAGTTCCTAGTTCCTAATCGCCAGAAGGCGTAAAATTTGACGATTAGGAACTAGATTCTACTAGTAGAAAGACAATTAGGCGGTAGCATGACACAAGCAAATACAAACAATGCTTACGGTAAAGACATCGCAATGACGGTGATTGGCGCAGGTTCATACGGTACCTCTCTGGCGATCTCACTCGCTCGTAACGGCGCGAACGTAGTCCTTTGGGGACACGAGCCTGAGCACATGGCACGTTTAGAAGCGGATCGCGCGAACCACGCTTTCTTACCTGGTGTTGATTTCCCTGAAAGCTTGATCATTGAATCGGATTTAGAAAAAGCCGTACAAGCAAGCCGAGATTTATTGGTTGTGGTTCCAAGCCATGTTTTTGGCATCGTACTGAACAGCTGTAAGCCTTTCTTACGTGAAGACTCTCGTATCTGCTGGGCAACCAAAGGTCTTGAGCCAGAAACGGGTCGTCTGCTGAAAGACGTCGCTTATGACATTATCGGTGAAAACTACTCACTGGCTGTATTGTCTGGCCCAACGTTCGCCAAAGAGCTCGCGATGGGCATGCCTACTGCAATTTCAGTTGCTTCTCCAGATGCTGAATTTGTCGCTGACCTACAAGAAAAAATCCACTGCAGCAAAACCTTCCGCGTGTACGCCAATAGTGACTTTATCGGCATGCAATTGGGCGGTGCGGTGAAAAACGTTATCGCAATTGGTGCGGGTATGTCTGACGGCATCGGTTTTGGAGCCAACGCGCGTACTGCATTGATTACTCGTGGTTTGGCCGAAATGAGTCGTCTTGGTGCTGCGCTTGGTGCAAAACCAGAAACCTTCATGGGTATGGCTGGTTTGGGCGACCTTGTCCTAACGTGTACCGACAATCAATCACGCAACCGCCGCTTTGGTTTAGCGCTAGGTCAAGGTAAAGACGTCGACACGGCACAAGAAGAAATTGGCCAAGTCGTAGAAGGCTACCGCAACACGAAAGAAGTATGGATGCTCTCTCAACGCATGGGTGTTGAGATGCCAATTGTTGATCAAATTTATCAAGTATTGTATCAAGGGAAGGATGCACGCCTGGCAGCGCAAGATTTACTTGCTCGTGACAAAAAAGCCGAAGGAAAGTAGCACTCTACGCCCCTTCGCACCTCATCTGAGAAGAATAGAAGTTGTCGGGTCACGGAAGAACCACTCAGGATATTGAGAATGAAACACTGCGAAAAACAAAAAGTCTGGAACAGAATTGTCTCAGAAGCCCGCGAAATGTCAGAGCAAGAGCCAATGCTGGCCAGCTTTTACCATGCCACCATCATCAAGCATGAAAGTTTCTGTGCCGCGCTCAGCTACATTTTGGCAAACAAGTTAAACACGGCATCGATGCCAGCAATGGCAGTACGTGAAGTGGTAGAAGAAGCGTTCTCTGCTGACCCAACCATTACCGATTGTGCCGCTTGTGACATTTGTGCCACGGTTAATCGCGACCCTGCAGTTTCGATGTACTCTATGCCGCTGCTGTACTTAAAGGGCTACCACGCTCTGCAAGGCTACCGCGTGGCAAACTGGCTATGGAAGCAAGGGCGCCATGCACTGGCCACCTACCTGCAAAACCAAATTTCGGTTGCGTGTCAGGTAGACATTCACCCGGCAGCACGCATTGGTAGCGGCATAATGCTCGACCACGCAACGGGGATCGTCATCGGTGAAACTGCAGTTATCGATAATGACGTCTCAATTCTACAAGACGTTACCTTAGGCGGTACGGGTAAAGAGTGCGGCGATCGTCACCCGAAAATCCGTGAAGGTGTGATGATTGGTGCAGGTGCAAAAATTCTTGGCAATATCGAAGTGGGCGAAGGCGCGAAAATCGGTTCTTGCTCTGTGGTATTGCAAGCAGTACCACCACACACAACTGTGGCGGGGGTTCCTGCGAAAATCGTCGGTCGTCCAAAAACGGACAAACCTTCTCTCGATATGGATCAAGGCTTTAATGGTAAATCACAAAGCTTTATCCATGGAGATGGTATTTAATCGTCAACAAACCTTTTGACAACAACGTGGTAGGTAAATCTCAAGTGCGAAAACAAAATCACCCTGTTCTACGCTCGGCTATTTTATTAACTTGTGCTTTATCTGCCACATACCCCCTCGCCTCTTCTGCCGCTAGTCAACAAGAGCTCAAAGGCGTATCAAGTGAGATAAGCCGTCAACGCAAATCTCTCTCTTCCCAAGAAAAGCAACTCAATGAGCTACAAAAATCGCTCAAAGAGCAAGAACTTGGCATTTCTAAACTTGAGCGCGAAATAAGACAAACCAAATCTGAGCTGGCACAAGCAGACAAAAACATAGACAAGCTAGAAGAGAAAATTGCCTTGCAAGAAGCGCAGCGCCAAGAGCAAGAGGAAGAGCTCAAACAGTTGCTGCAAACGTATTACGTGACCGAACGAGCGAAAGCCAATGGTCACTTGTTGAATCAAGGTGTGGAAGAAGACCGCATGAGTCAATACTTCCAGCACTTAGCCAAAGCGCGTGCGGAAGTGATTGATGCAATCACCAAAACCACTCAAGAATTGGCACACAACAAAAACCAGCTTGAGCTAGAAAAAGAGCAAATCGAGACGTTACTCAAACAGCAATCTGAGAAACGTACGGCGCTGGCAAGTACACAATCCAAACGTAAGCAAACCCTGAATAAAATTCAGAGCAGTATCAAGAACGATAAACGCTACCTTGCTGAACTGCAGCGCAACGAAACACGCCTAAAAGCCGAGATCGCCAAAGCGGCTAAGCGTAATGCCGTGCCAATGGACGGACTGGGCAAACAGCGCGGTAAACTGCCATGGCCACTCAAAGGTCGTGTATTACACAACTTCGGTACTCGCCAAACCGGGCAAGTAAACTGGAAAGGCATGGTGCTTGCGGCCAACTATGGTCAACAAGTGAAAGCCGTTTACCCAGGCACTGTCGTATTTGCGGAGTATTTACGCGGGTATGGCTTAGTGGTATTGCTTGACCACGGCAAAGGCGACATGACGCTCTACGGCTACAACCAAGCGTTGACGAAAAAAGAAGGCGATCGAGTGACCGCTGGCGAAGTGATCGCTCTTGCGGGTGATACTGGCGGGCAAGATCGCGCATCACTCTACTTCGAAATTCGCCGCAACAGTGAAGCGCAAAACCCGAAATCTTGGTTGAAGCGCTGATTATTAGACTGATTACTCGCGGTAAAAACAAAGGAGCCGATTGGCTCCTTTGTTGTATTCAGATTTAGGAAAGTATTATGCGTAGTACGTTTCAACCGCATCAATAAAAGCACTTACATCATCTTTGCTTAATGTGTTGATGCCTGCCGCCGCTTCTCGGCCGCCACCAGTTGGAAACTGCCCACACACGGCAACGGCGCCTTGTTTGTTGTTCAACGGGGCACGTAGAGAGACCGTGTAAGTGCCATCTGCATTTTCGGTGAGTACTGCATGAGCAGAATCTGGGTTTTGATTTGCCAGCCAGTTGCCATACACACCGCTGATTCGACGTGATGCGGCCGTGTTTGGTAGCTCGAACAGCTTTAGCTTACCGCTCTCATGCGTGGCAGGTACTGCCAGAGCGGCATCCATATCTTGTTGGTAAGCAGACTGCAGTTGGTAGTAAGGCGAAGTTTTATCTTCAATTACATCAAATGGCGACGTGTACTTCAGCAAGGCTTGGTATAAATCCGCTGGATGGAAATGTAAGTCATCCACTTTCGAACCGTAACCGTTGTAATTAATCAAAGTGCCCAGCTCTTTAAGCTGCGCTTTCTGATCGTGTGACAAGCCTGCCTTGTCAGCCAATTCATCTGCTTTCGCGATCATGTTATCGCCATAAGCCGCCGTAATCGCCCATGTGTGAAAACGTCCATTTAGCAATTGATCGACAATCAACGCCGTACACATGTTGGCATCGAGATCGATGTGCGCATCCAAGTTGCCATGCTGAGGAATATCACCCGCCTTATGGTGATCGGCGTAAAACACGTGCGCGCCTTGAGACAATGCTTGCTCTAGGCCTACCATGTTCTTTTCCATCGAAATATCTAACACCGTTAGCTCATCACCCGCTTGCACGTCTACTTTTTCCACCAGCTTGATGTCGCGCTTTACACCAGTAATTAACTGAGCCTCGATAGGATCAGCCAAGCGTAATTGTAGAAGCGCAATGATGCCATCAGCATCGCCATTAAAAATGTCGTAATTCATGGAGCGATAGTTCCTTTATCGAGAGTCATATCCCAGAGAGGGCTGAACGGTATGAGGACTATTGTGCGTGGCATATTTGACAAGTCAACTCGAGCCACGACTCGAAAATGAGAGTGACTCTCGAAATATTAAGCAGTTTGGCGTTTAACTGTGTAGATTGCTGACCGCATCTTCCAATAACAGTAGCTGCTCTAACCCCTGCTCAGTTGCTAATGGCTTAACGACATTAAGCATCTGCAACATCCCTTGCTTCACCATTTGCTCAGTGATGCTGGTTTTCGAAGCCATTGCAGATTGATATGCCAACCAGCTACACGCAATCAAATGCAACGTACACACCAGTGACTTCAACTGCTGTTGATCAACATTAAGCAGCTTTAGCGATACAAACTCTTGCATGATCGCAATGAGGTTCGCTTGCAGCTTTTCTTGCACATCGATGTACTGCTCATGTAACTGCTCATCTCGTGACAAGATCTCAGGTAGATTCGCGTAGAAAAAGCGGTATTTCCACATTAGCGTAAAGATGGAGTCTAGGTAGCTCTTCAGCATAGTCAGGCTTTCTTGTGAGCCTTGAATAGGGGTAAATCTTTCTAAAAGTTCTGCTGAATAAAGCGCAAAGATCTCACGAACGATTTCTTGCTTATTACGGAAGTGGTAATACAGATTACCTGGGCTAATTTCGATGTGATCGGCAATGTGATTGGTGGTGATGTTGCGTTCACCATGTTGGTTGAACAACTCCAGTGCCGCGTAGACGATTTTGTCGCGCGTTTTCATTGTTATCGTGTTCCCTCTTCATTAACGAATCGAGTATAGCGACTTCACCAACCTAGGTCGATAGAGGCTCCAAATACGGTGACATAACAGACCAGTTAGAATACCCGTTGAGTTGGCGACAAGGTCTAACCAAGAAGTTTGTCTTCCGACATACCCTTGTAGCCATTCGATGGCAGCACTAAATAATAAGATACCAATCGCCACCGCCCAACGTTGACGCCAACGCCACACGCAAAAGCAACCTAAAAACGCAAATCCGCTGTACGCCATGGCGTGCTGCATTTTATCAAGATACGCAATGTTGCCCCAATCTTGCAACTCTCCCGAGCTCAACGATAAGTAAGCGATCAGTATTGCGTAGCTGAGAATGACCAAACGTGCAGCAGCCAAGTTCATTGAATATCCTTATGCGATTGGGAATGGAAAAGCCGTCACTTGATCAATGTGGTCACAGCCGAGCGCTAGCATGATCAAACGATCGATGCCTAACGCAACACCCGCACAATCTGGCAACCCTGCCTCCAATGCGGAGATCAAATGATAGTCGATTGGCTGCGGTTTTAAACCTATGTCGAGACGCTTCGCGTTATCTTGTTCAAAACGCGCCAGTTGCTCTTTCGGGTTATCGAGTTCATGGAACCCATTTGCCAGCTCAATTCCCTTAAAATACACCTCAAAGCGATCCGCAACACGATGGTCTTGAGGATTGATTTTCGCAAGCGCCGCCTGTGATGCCGGGAAGTCGTACACGAAAGCAGGCACATCCTGACCAATTTTGTGTTCGACTCCCACGCTAAATAGCAATTGCAGTAACGTATCGCGATCTTCTTCAGGCTCTGCAATGTCACTCAAACCCAGCTTGCTTGCCGCTGTTTTCAGCTCCGTCATCGAGCCTTCTAGTGGACACACACCCAACACATCAATGAAGGCTTGTTGATACGTCATGCGCTGCGCTGCACCACACTTCAATACCAGTTGCAACAGATCATCCATTTCATCCATCAATTTATGATGGTCAAAGCCAACGCGATACCACTCCAACATCGTGAATTCTGGATTGTGGTAACGACCATTTTCTTCGTTACGAAATGCTTTGTTGATTTGATAAATACAACCGCTGCCAGCCGCCAGCAGGCGCTTCATGTGGAATTCAGGGCTGGTCATAAAGAACAGCTTGCTACCATCGGCGTAACCCGGGCCAACAAACTCGGTTTGGAAAGTATGCAAATGAATGTCGGTCACGGTTGCGTGACTCATGGCTGGCGTGTCGACTTCCATCACCTGTCGATCAGCGAAGAATTGGCGAATCGACGCGATTAACGTCGCACGTTGACGAAGTTGGTCAATGGAAGCAGTAGGTTGCCAGTTGGTTTGCATAACAAGTCTCTCAAACTTTAATTCAGCGAGGAAAGTCTCATTCTACATGCTTTTTACTCTTCAAGAAGAGAGGAATATCCCTTCTTCTTTTTACTAACGTGCTCGCCTATTTGAGGCAAGTATTACTCGTGCCGCAGCACAAAAAACACTCAGTTAAAATCCTATTATCCATGCGGTTAATGTCACGCAACACAGGTTTAACATCCCTAATGTTAATGCTTGAGGGCCAAAACCTCGATGCCGTGATAGCAGTCACATAACCTATAAATTCTATGCCCTTAAGTGCATTACCGAAGCAAAAACCCAATTACATCAATTTTTCTGCCATGTGGCTCATCTACACTAACCCTACTACTTTTGGGGAGTTCTTTTTAAAGAGCGCCTCGTAATGACAATAACAAGCGGATTTCCGCAATCACACACTGGAGGATAACTGTGCAAATTATCACCACAGATATCGCAGTCATCGGCGCAGGCGGCGCTGGTCTTCGTACTGCTATTGCAGCGGCTGAAGCAAACCCAGACTTAGAAGTCGCTCTGATTTCTAAAGTTTATCCAATGCGCTCCCACACGGTCGCTGCAGAGGGTGGCTCAGCAGCAGTTATCAAGGATGAAGATAGCTTAGACAACCACTTCAACGACACTGTTGGCGGTGGTGACTGGCTATGTGAACAGGACGTTGTTGAATACTTTGTAGAGAACGCGACTCGCGAAATGATCCAAATGGAGCAATGGGGTTGCCCATGGAGTCGTAAAGAGAACGGTGAAGTCAACGTACGCCGCTTTGGTGGTATGAAGGTTGAACGTACTTGGTTCGCTGCAGATAAAACTGGCTTCCACATGCTTCATACGCTATTCCAGACATCCATGAAGTACAGCAACATCAAACGCTTTGATGAGTACTTTGTGGTGGATCTGCTTGTTGATGAAGGCGAAGTTCAAGGTCTGATTGCTATTCACATGTCTGAAGGCGAGCTTGTTACTATCAAAGCAAAATCTGTTGTTCTAGCAACAGGTGGCGCGGGCCGCGTTTACCACTGTAATACCAACGGCGGTATCGTAACGGGCGATGGTATGGCAATGGCTTACCGTCACGGCGTTCCTCTACGTGATATGGAATTCGTTCAATACCACCCAACCGGTCTTCCTGGCACAGGTATCCTGATGACGGAAGGTTGTCGTGGTGAAGGCGGTATCATCGTTAACAAGAACGGCTACCGTTACCTACAAGATTACGGCATGGGCCCTGAAACTCCAGTTGGCCAACCGAAGAACAAATACATGGAACTGGGTCCTCGTGACAAAGTTTCTCAAGCTTTCTGGCACGAACAACAGAAAGGCAACACCATCAAACACCCACTGGGTGACGTGGTACACCTTGATCTTCGCCACCTAGGTGAAGAGTACCTACAAGAGCGTCTACCGTTCATCTGTGAGCTAGCAAAAGCTTACGTGAACGTAGACCCTGCAAAAGAGCCAATTCCAATTCGTCCAACGGTTCACTACACCATGGGTGGTATCGAGACAAACGGCGGCTGTGAAACTCGCATTAAAGGTCTATTCGCGGTTGGTGAATGTGCGTCTGTTGGTCTTCACGGTGCAAACCGTCTAGGTTCTAACTCACTGGCTGAGTTCGTGGTATTTGGTCGCGTAGCGGGTGAAAACGCAGTGAAACGCGCTGAAGAATTCAAAGGTTGGAACGAGTCTGCAATCGATGCTCAAGTGAAAGCAGTTGAAGAGCGCATCGCCAAACTGATGAACCAAGAAGGTGATGAGAACTGGGCAAACATCCGCACGGAAATGGGTCATACCATGGAAGCGGGTTGTGGTATCTACCGTCAAGAAGATTTGATGCAAGAAACCATTAACAAGATCACCGAACTAAAAGAACGCTACAAACGCATCAGCATTAAAGACAAAGGCAAAGTGTTTAACACTGATCTTCTGTACGCAATCGAAGTGGGTTACGGCCTAGAAGTCGCAGAAGCGATGGTTCACTCTGCGATTCTACGTAAAGAATCTCGCGGTGCGCACCAACGTCTAGACGACGGTTGTACAGAACGTGATGACGTGAACTTCCTAAAACACTCACTTGCTTTCTACAAACCAGATTCAGCGCCAAGTATCGATTACAGCAATGTGACTATCACTAAGTCACAACCAAAAGCTCGTCTATACGGTGAAGCAGCAGAAAAAGCCGCAGCTGAAGAGAAGAACGCAGAGGAGCAAGCATAATGTCAGCAAATCGCATTCAAAAAGTAGACATTCTGCGTTATGACCCAGAAAAAGATGCAGAACCATACAAGCAAACATTCGAAGTGCCATTCGATGAAACCATGTCTGTGCTTGACGCACTGGGCTACATTAAAGATCACCTAGACAAAGATCTGTCTTACCGTTGGTCTTGCCGTATGGCGATCTGTGGTTCTTGCGGCATCATGGTGAACAACGTACCGAAACTTGCTTGTAAGAGCTTCCTACGTGATTACCCAGACGGTGTGACTATCGAGCCTCTAGCGAACTTCCCAATCGAGAAAGACTTGATTGTTGATATGACACCGTTCATCGAACGTCTTGAAGCGATCAAACCATACATCATTGGTAACGACCGTAAACCAGAAGACGGTACGAACTTGCAAACGCCAGAGCAAATGGCGAAATACAAGCAGTTCGCTGGTTGTATCAACTGCGGTCTGTGCTACGCGGCGTGTCCTCAGTTTGGTCTGAACCCTGAGTTCATCGGTCCTGCGGCACTAACGCTAGCGCACCGCTACAACCTAGACAGCCGTGACAACGGTAAAGATGAGCGCATGAAGCTTATCAACGGTGAAAACGGTGCTTGGGGTTGTACGTTTGTTGGTTACTGTTCTGAAGTTTGTCCGAAGAACGTTGACCCAGCAGCGGCAGTAAACCAAGGCAAAGTGGAGTCTTCTATGGACTTCGTGATTGCTATGTTGAAACCTGATGGTTCACCAAAGAAAGTGGAGGCATAAGGATGAGCAATCGTAAACCTTACGTTCGTGAAGTAAAACGCACTTGGTGGAAGAACCATCCTTTCTACCGCTTCTACATGCTACGTGAAGCGACTGTGCTGCCTTTGATCCTATTCACTCTGCTCCTAACTTTCGGTTTAGGTTGCTTAGTGAAAGGCCCTGAAGCATGGCAAGGTTGGTTGGATTTTATGGCAAACCCAATCGTAGTCGCAATCAACATCGTTGCACTACTAGGTAGCCTATTCCACGCTCAAACTTTCTTCAGCATGATGCCACAAGTAATGCCAATTCGTTTGAAAGGCAAACTAGTGGACAAGAAAATCATCGTATTGACTCAGTGGGCCGCGGTTGCGTTCATCTCACTGATCGTTCTCATCGTGGTGTAAGGAGCTGAGCATGAAACCGAATTATAGTGTAAACACATCACCAAAACGTTCTGATGAGCCAATCTGGTGGGGTCTATTTGGTGCTGGCGGTACTTGGTTCGCGATGATCACGCCAATCACGGTATTGGTGCTAGGTATCTTGGTCCCACTAGGCGTGATTGATGCTGAAGCGATGAGCTACGAGCGTGTCTCCGAATTCGCAACCAGTATCATCGGTGCGCTATTCATCATTGGCACCCTAGCTCTACCAATGTGGCATGCGATGCACCGTGTACACCACGGCATGCACGACCTTAAATTCCACACTGGTGTGATAGGTAAAATTGCATGCTATGCATTTGCAGGCCTCATTACTGCACTAGCCGTTATCTTTATCTTCATGATTTAAGATACTGACTAAAAAAGAAAAAGCTGGCTCTATGCCAGCTTTTTTATTGCTTTGGGTTACCCATGATCTTTTTGCTTTTTAAGCTTTTGACCACCCATGATCTTATTGCTGTATGACCTTCTTCGTTTGGTCCATAAGACCCAGGGCACCAAAGCCAGTAATCACATCTAGGTTTGTTTTCAAGCCCGTTTCTTCGCTACCACCAATGTAGTTTTGTGGCATCTGAACTTGGAAGTTTTGCAAGTTGTTGTACAACGAGTTCGCTACGTCTCGATTCAACTCTGCCAAATAAACTTCACGGTTTGCCCCTAACGCCGAGTACTTCGCTTTTAGGACCTCAGATTCTGCACGACCTTTCGCTAATATCGCTTTCGCTTCAAACTCAGCAGAAAGTGCGTTCGCCTTTTGAATGGCTAAGTTAGCCTCTGCGATAGCTAGCTCTTTCTCCTTCTCGACTTCAGCAAGTCGTTTGGTTTTTTCCACTTCAACGATTTCACGCTCTGCAATCTGACGTGCAACTTCCACTTCTTTTTGCTGAGCAATAATAGCGAGTTCTTTACCACGCTGAGCGTCTTGCACTTCACGTGTTCGTTGAATCTCTTTGCGTAACTGCTCGGTCTCCGCCTGTGCTTTCGACGTTTCTTGTTCCTGAATCGCGCGAATACGATCCGCCACTAAACGCTTTTTATCCGCTAATAGCTGATCCAATTGCTTTTCTGGCTGTGGATCACCAATGGTCACCTGCGTCACTTGAATGCCGTATTGTTGTAACGGGTTGTCTTGACGAATTGGTTGCCCGGTTTTATCTACAACTGGCACCGTTTTCCAAACCAGTTGATTGGTGCGCTGTAGTTGGTTCGCATTGGCCTGATTCGCCCCAACAGGCGCAAGATCCAACTCTTCCACTTCAACCTGACGTCGCTCTGTTAGATAAATCCCCTCTCGCAACTGATCGCCAAGTTTCGATTTGAACTGGTTCAAACCACCTTGGAAAAACTCTTCACCCGTGTATTGGGTAGCAGTAATCACCGTCACGTTACGTGCGTTCTTTACAAGCAGCGCATCAATCAAGTTACTGTTGTTACGGAACTCTTTGTGCATCTTCTTCACCGCTTCAGGGTCATTACTGAGCTTAAAGCGGAATGTTACGGGGATCTGACCAATGTAGGTGTCGGCAAACCGAACCTGAATCGCATCAAGACGTTGATAAAAATCTTCGCCCTTGCTGTTACCGAATGACACAGTGATCACTTGGTCATACTTGGTGATTTTGGACAGAAATGGCATGCGAAAATGAATGCCAGGTTCAGTAAACACATCCAACTCACCAGTGATATTGTTCTGATGCACGTAGCTGTAACCTGCATCGGTCATCAGCACAGAGCTATTAATCGTTAAGCCTATTGCCAACAGCGGTACGCCAAACACCGCAGCTTTCAATCCTTTGTGTAGTAACTGACGTCTTTCTTCCACCTTTAAACCCCTTCCTAAACCTCTGCTTTCCATTTTGTTCTCCTTTTTGGATTGTTACTGAGTTAAATCGATAAAAATCAGATTGCTATGCAACTCAACAACAAGAACTAATGTATCAAAATGTTACATTAAGGAATAATCGACAGATTCATGAAATAAATAAGATTTTTACGAATAATACAAAATCATCGAAAATTTGCGGAGGATATCGATTTTCTATGCAGGGACATTCAAGAGAGAATCACAGGCAATAAAAAAGGCCGCCGAAGCGACCTTTCAAACAATCAATCTAAAGTGCTTACTTCACACGGCCTACGTATTCAGCCGTACGAGTATCAACGCGAATCACTTCACCAATTGAGATGAACAGAGGAACACGAACAACAGCGCCAGTTGATAGCGTAGCTGGTTTACCGCCAGTACCTTGAGTATCACCTTTCAGGCCTGGATCTGTGTCTACCACTTCTAGCTCAACGAAGTTTGGTGGAGTAACAGTAATTGGGTTACCGTTCCAAAGAGTGATCATACAAGTGTTGTTTTCTACCAACCACTTAGCGTTGTCACCTACCGCTTTTGCGTCTGCTGCGATCTGTTCAAACGTTTCACTGTTCATAAAGTGGTAGAATTCGCCGTCTGAATATAGATAATCTAGGTCGATATCCATTACGTCTGCCACTTCACAAGTGTCACCAGACTTGAATGTTTTCTCTAGCACTTTACCAGAAAGAAGTTTACGAATTTTAACGCGGTTGAACGCTTGGCCTTTACCTGGTTTAACGTATTCGTTTTCCAGAATTACACAAGGCTCGTTATCAAGCATTAACTTAAGACCGCCTTTAAATTCATTGGTGCTAACTGTAGCCATTTTTTCCTCTTACATTCTTAGAGCTAAATTCAATGCCGCACATAATAACCCGAAAAGTCGAATCTGTTGAGCAAAACTGGCTCAAACAGTTGGCGAATGGGATCTCTGATCCTGCAAAATTGCTCGAAATACTGGAAATAGATCCTTCACCGTGGCAAGACGGGTTTGCCGCGCGCAAGCTGTTTGCACAGCGTGTACCGCAAAGTTTTGTCGATAGGATGGAGAAAGGCAACCCTAAAGACCCTCTTTTACGTCAGGTTTTACCATTAAGTGATGAATTTGAAGTACATCCGGGCTATTCCAACGATCCGTTAGAAGAGCAGGATAATGAAGTCCCTGGTCTGCTACACAAGTATCGCAACCGCGCCTTAATGATCGTCAAAGGTGGCTGCGCGGTAAATTGCCGTTACTGTTTTCGTCGTCACTTCCCATATCAAGAAAATAAAAGCGGCAAGCAGGCATGGACAAAGTGCTTAGAGTACATGGCGCAGCAACCAGAGTTGAACGAAGTCATCTTCTCAGGTGGTGATCCATTAATGGCAAAAGACGATGAAATTCATTGGCTCTTAGAGCATATTGCTCACATACCTCACATCAAACGTCTGCGTATTCATAGCCGTTTACCTGTGGTGATTCCCGCTCGAGTCACTGATGAACTATGCCAACTGCTGCAAGCATCAAGGTTGCAAATCATCCTTGTGACTCACATCAACCATGCCAACGAAATCAATGACGAATTTGCTGAACAGATGTTCAAGCTCAAAAGAGCGGGCGTTACGCTTCTAAACCAAGGCGTTCTACTGAAAGGTGTGAATGATTCGGTAGAAGCTCAAGTGGCGTTAAGTGAAGCCTTATTTGACGCGGGTATCTTGCCTTATTACCTCCACGTTCTTGATAAGGTGCAAGGCGCGGCGCACTACTTTATTTCGGACGAAGAAGCAAAAGCCATTATGCGCGGACTCATCACACGTGTATCGGGTTATCTGGTACCAAAACTGACACGAGAAATTGGTGGCAGGCCAAGTAAAACGCCGTTGGATTTGCATTTAGAATAGGTCCTGACGCTCAATTAAATTTGTCGTCACGACCGTTCCTTTTTGTTCGCTTTGCACGGTAAGTCTATGCATACTCCGCTCTTTTGGAGGTCAAGATGCATACAGCACTCGAACAAATTTTCGATCTTGGCCCATTCAGCTGGCCTGCCCTACTATGCTGTGCCATTAATGGGCTAATGATCGGTATCGAACGCCAAACTCGTGGTAAACCTGTTGGCATTCGCACGGCAATTCTTATTATTTCAGGCACTTACCTGTTTATGTCGATGGCAGTATCGTTATCGCCAAATACACTCGATCAAGCACGCGTGCTTGGTCAGATTATTACTGGCGTCGGCTTCTTGGGGGCAGGGGTGATGATGACACTCGATGGAAAA
The DNA here is from genome assembly GCF_021728175.1 of Vibrio sp. A1-1. Classification (NCBI taxonomy): domain Bacteria; kingdom Pseudomonadati; phylum Pseudomonadota; class Gammaproteobacteria; order Vibrionales; family Vibrionaceae; genus Vibrio; species Vibrio sp. A1-1. The sequence continues at coordinate 52,039 of NZ_JAKKCL010000015.1, read as the reverse complement.
ATCCACGGCGTAACATCCGCAGCGGTTATTTGGGTACTGGCAGGATTAGGGTTGATGATCGGTTTGGGTTATTTAACGCAGTCGGTGGTCATTACCCTACTGGCTTTAACGGTGTTGCTGGGCGTGGATAAAGCAGAAAACCACATCAAAGCATTGCGCCGAGGGGTTCACCAAAGAATTCAACAACGCAAAACCTCATCCCGCTTAATTAAATAGTTAACGCGCCGATAACTCGCTTCACCCCATCAGTAATTAAAAAGCCCTCGACGAATATCGAGGGCTTTCGGTATCTAAAGATTCTGACTTGCTCAGGGATTATTTAGCGAAGTTGATGAGTGGGAAACACTTGAAGAAACCGTTATCCGCACAGTTCAAAAGACCAATTTGTACGCCATCAATTTGATCGGTCATGTTGAAGAAGCCAAACTGGAAGTTAGACTTTTTAGAGATACTCGCTAAGCCCACATCCGCCATGGTGTAGCCTTCAGAATAGTTCACCGCGCTCCAGTTCAAGCCTTTTACATTGTTCGTAATGTTGACAGCACCCAAGTTAACACCCGTCGTCTGACCTTGGTTCCAGTTAACTAAGCCTAAAGACGCACCTTTCATTTCTTGGTTTACCTTTGCTGCACCAAAAAACAGACCGAAGTTCACACCTGTCGTACGATCCGTTTCTGACATACCAAGCAGTGAAAAGTCGACACCTTTAACCTCATTCACCTGTCCATGCAACACGGCTAAACGAACACCACCAACTGACGAGTTAGAAGGTGCGTTTGTGTTGTCGATAGTAGAGAACATCACAGGTGTACTGTCAGCAAGAGCAACTGGTGATGCGATAGCGGCTGCAACCGCCAATGACGTCATAAGCTTTTTCATTTTCATCTCCATGATGGGAAGCAACAATTTACAACATAGTGTAATGTTCAGATTTTGCGCTATCCACGTTCAAAAAGTGTTAGCGGTAGGTCAGATTTAACCATCTGACTCAAAAGAAAAAATTTTATTGCTTCTATTTTCATGTTTTTCCACTGACATTTCTTGAACTCGCCTCTCACAATCGAAGCCACATCAGAATGCTATATTTCTCGGATAACGCGCATAAAAAAGTCGAGGCAAATGCCTCGACTTTTAAAGGTTTGGTCGGTTATCTTTCCGCTATAAGGATTCCCTTAGAGCAAAGAGATAAGCTGGCTTACATCATGCCGCCCATACCGCCCATGCCACCCATGTCAGGCATCGCTGGTGCGTCTTTTTGCGGTAGGTCAGTAACCATTGCTTCAGTCGTGATCATCAGACCCGCAACCGATGCTGCGAACTGTAGCGCAGAACGAGTAACTTTAGTTGGGTCTAGGATACCCATTTCTAGCATGTCGCCGTATTCGCCTGTTGCCGCGTTGTAACCGTAAGAGCCTTCACCCGCTTTCACGTTGTTCGCAACCACTGAGTCTTCCTCACCTGCGTTCTTCGTGATTTGACGGATTGGCGCTTCCATTGCACGTAGTGCAACGCGGATACCAACGTTTTGCTCTTCGTTGTCACCCGTTAGGTGAGCAATCTTAGATGCCGCGCGGATAAGTGCAACACCACCACCAGCAACAACACCTTCTTCAACCGCTGCACGAGTTGCGGCTAGCGCATCTTCTACACGGTCTTTCTTCTCTTTCATTTCAACTTCAGTTGCTGCACCAACTTTGATTACTGCAACACCGCCAGCCAGTTTCGCTACGCGCTCTTGTAGTTTCTCTTTGTCGTAGTCTGAAGTTGCGTCTTCGATTTGTTGACGAATTTGAGCTACGCGGCCAGAGATCATCTCTTCTTCACCGATACCATCGATGATAGTCGTGTTTTCTTTCGTGATAGAAACACGCTTCGCTTGACCTAGATCTTCTAGTGCTACTTTTTCAAGCTCTAGACCGATTTCTTCAGAAATCACAGTACCGCCAGTTAGGATAGCGATGTCTTGTAGCATTGCTTTACGACGGTCACCGAAGCCAGGTGCTTTCACTGCTGCAACTTTCACGATGCCACGCATGTTGTTGACAACCAATGTTGCTAGCGCTTCGCCTTCTACATCTTCTGCGATGATAAGCAGTGGACGAGACGCTTTCGCTACAGCTTCTAGCGTTGGAAGAAGTTCACGAATGTTTGAGATCTTCTTATCAACTAGCAGGATGAATGGGTTTTCTAGTTCAACACTGCCTGATTCTTGGTTGTTGATGAAGTAAGGAGATAGGTAACCGCGGTCGAACTGCATACCTTCTACTACGTCTAGCTCATCTTGTAGCGCCTGACCTTCTTCAACAGTGATAACGCCATCACGGCCCACACGCTCCATTGCTTCAGCAATGATGTTACCTACGCTTGCGTCTGAGTTTGCAGAGATAGTACCAACCTGTGCGATCGCTTTCGTGTCGTTACATTCAACAGAAAGCTCTTTTAGTTGCTCTACTGCTGCAGCTACTGCTTTGTCGATACCACGCTTAAGGTCCATTGGGTTCATACCCGCTGCGACTGCTTTTAGACCTTCGTTTACGATAGATTGTGCTAGTACTGTTGCTGTTGTTGTACCGTCACCTGCCGCGTCGTTTGCTTTAGACGCAACTTCTTTAACCATTTGTGCGCCCATGTTCTGGAATTTATCTTCCAGTTCAATTTCACGCGCTACTGATACACCATCTTTCGTGATAGTCGGTGCACCAAAAGATTTGTCTAGAACGACATTACGTCCTTTAGGACCCAGTGTTACTTTTACTGCGTCAGCCAGAACGTTTACACCTTCTAGCATTTTAACTCGTGCGTCATTACCAAATTTAACGTCTTTAGCAGCCATCTTTGATTTCCTTTCTAAAATTCTTTGTGTGTAATTTCGTAATTGAATCTGAGCAAAAAATTACTCAATGATTGCTATTATTCAACGATCGCCATGATGTCGTTTTCAGACATGACAAGCACTTCTTTACCGTCGATTTTTTCAGTTTTTGTACCGTAACCTTCAGCGAAGATAACAGTATCACCAACTTTAACGTCCAGCGGCAGTACTGTGCCGTTTTCTAGGATGCGGCCTTTACCCACAGCTAGAACAACACCGCGAGTTGATTTTTCTGCAGCAGAACCAGTCAGAACGATGCCACCAGCAGACTTAGATTCAACTTCTTTACGTTCAACGATAACTCGGTCATGTAATGGACGAATGTTCATCGGTCGTCTCTCCTGAAAATTTCCATGTTTATTTGATAATTGTCCTTAGGGACTTTAGCCCCAGACACGTGATCCCTATATAAGGGGTCGAAGCAGCGATCCCAAGGGGGGGGCACAAAATTTTTGTGACTTAGTTAAAATAACGAACAACTAAGCAACGGTTTGCGTTCGAAATGCTCACTCGCCCGGCATCTCGCTTTCTTGTATCCTTGCAGTTTGCTCACCACATAGTTGTCATACATGCAGGAAAATAACAAGCTGGAACCCCAAGCGACCGATAAGCATGGTTTGTTGACCGCACCTATTCCTGAAACGCTGCGGAAAATGACCGTCCCCATGACCATGGGCATGATCGCGATTTTGATGTTTAACTTGGTGGACACGTTTTTTATCTCGTTGCTTGGTACTCAAGCGCTAGCGGCGATCAGCTATACCTTCCCTGTAACCTTTGCGGTTAACTGCATCACGATGGGGATAGGGATGGGTCTATCGACCAATATTGGTCGCTTACTTGGACAAGGTCACGCCCCACAAGCCGCTCGGTTTACCACTCACGGTTTGTTATTAGCGGTGTTACTCGTGGCTATCGCCTCTTCGATTGGCTTTGCCACTATTGCACCATTGTTCCGCTTTCTTGGCGCAGCCGACGACCTAATTCCACTCATCGAAGAGTACATGCAGGTGTGGTATCTCACCATTCCATTGTTGGTGATCCCAATGGCGGGCAATAGCGCGATACGAGCATCTGGGGATACAAAAACACCAGCCAAAATCATGATGTTGGCGGGCTTGATTAACGGCACGCTCGATCCGCTACTGATCTTCGGACTTGGCCCATTCCCCGAGCTTGGCATCCAAGGTGCGGCAATAGCCAGTGCTTTTAGCTGGTTAGGTGCGCTATGTGGCTCATTCTATGTGCTAGTTAAACGCGAAAAGTTGCTCGCTCAACCCCAATGGTCCTTGCTGAAACAAGATTGGCAGCAAACGTTAAAAATCGGCACTCCTGCCGCACTGTCGAACGCGATGAATCCATTGTCCGGTGCCATTCTGATGATGCTGTTATCCAACCACGGTACGGCAGCGGTTGCGGCTTACGGTGCGGCGCAGCGTATTGAGTCTATTTTGATCCTAGTCTTGATGTCTCTGACCTCAGCACTCACGCCATTCATGGCACAAAACTTAGGGGCGAAAAAACCTCAACGCGCCTTTTCCGGCTTATTTATCAGCATGCGTTTTGCGGTGGTGTTCCAAGGGTTTATTTTCTTGATGATGGTGCCATTGAGTATTCCTCTAGCAGCGTTGTTCTCGCAGGAAGAAGCGGTAAAAAATCTGCTGTGGCATTACCTACTTGTGGTGCCGTTCAGTTATGGTTTTCAAGGCATTGTGATGATGTTAATCAGTGGTTTGAATGCGATGCACAAACCATTACGAGCATTTCAATGGAGCTTTATGCGTCTGTTCGTGTTTACCCTGCCATCAGCATGGATCGGAAGCCAGATTTACAGTATTGAAGGCTTGTTTATAGGTATCGCTGTGGGGAATACGTTAGGTGGCCTACTTGGCTATATGTTTGCACTGCGCGAACGTAAATTGACGCTCATTGAACAGAGCAGCGCTTCGTAAGATTCTGTCCGATGCGTCAGTTTCCTTTTGCTGATACTCAAATACAAAAAAACCGCGGAAAGCCGCGGTTTTTCTTTATCTATTTCAAACTTGCTTAGAACAGTTCTTCAGCAACTTTGTATAGATCGTTGCGTACTGGACGCTTCATGTTTTCGATCGCGTCGATGATGTCGTGGTGAACAAGTTGCTCTTTCACGATACCTACACAGCGACCACCATGACCTTCGATCAATAGGTGAACAGCGTAGTTACCCATGCGAGATGCTAGAACACGGTCAAATGCAGTTGGACGACCACCACGTTGGATGTGACCAAGTACTGTTGCACGAGTTTCACGACCTGTCGCCGCTTCGATGTCACGAGCTAGTTCATTGGCATCCATCATTAGCTCAGTCAACGCGATGATTGCGTGTTTCTTACCTTTTGCGATGCCGTCTTGGATGTTGCTGATCAGCTTGTCTTTGTCTAGGCCAGTTTCTGGAGTGATGATGTACTCACAACCACCCGCGATTGCAGACATCAGAGTTAGGTCACCACAGTGACGACCCATGATTTCTACAATTGAAATACGTTGGTGAGATGAAGAAGTATCACGTAGACGGTCGATCGCATCGATAACTGTGTTTAGTGCACTTAGGTAGCCCACTGTGTAGTCAGTACCAGCGATATCGTTGTCGATTGTGCCTGGCAGACCGATACATGGGTAACCCATTTCAGTCAGTTTCTTCGCACCCATGTACGAACCGTCACCACCGATCACGACTAGCGCATCAATACCATGTTTTTTCAGGTTCTCAATCGCTTTTTCACGCACTTCCACTTCTTTGAATTCAGGGAAACGTGCAGAACCTAGGAACGTACCACCTTTGTTGATCACATCTGAAACGCTAGAACGATCTAGCTTCTCGATGCGGCCTTCGTATAGGCCTAGGTAGCCGTCGTACACACCGAATACTTCCAATCCCTCGGATAGTGCTGTACGTACTACGCCGCGTATCGCCGCGTTCATACCAGGTGCGTCACCGCCACTTGTTAAAACACCGATCTTCTTAATCATGCTCACCCTCGATCTTTGGCAATCAATTATTTAATTTTCTTTTAGGCCCCTTGTTACCAAGCAACCTGCATAATCCAGAACTGTGCGTTATGTTACATTTCCTCTACAGGATTACCAATGAAAACGCACTTTTTTATGTAACTTTTCTACTTATGTAAGAGTATTACAGTTTCTCTATGAAACTTTGTTGATTCACATCAGGATCACGAATCTTAATAAGTATTGATGGAAAGATAGTCAATAAGTGCCTGTTTGTCGTCAGGCACTTATTGATTTTTCGAGCCCTACCAATCTTGCGCTTTTTGCTCTTTCTCTGGCCCAAAAACGACAGACAATGGATCTTGATGGATCAAAACATCCGCATCAGGAAACAAAGCTAAAAGGTTTTCCTCAACTTTATCGGCAATATAGTGCGCTTCGATTAAACGTAAGTTATCGTCTAACTCCAAGTGCAACTGAATAAAGCGTGTCGGCCCTGACATACGGGTACGCAGTTGATGAACCCCAAGAACCCCTTTCACATTCAAACATTCATTACGGATTTGCTCCAATTCGGAATCCGGTAGCTTTCGGTCTAATAACGTCTGAATCGCTTCGCTGACCATTTTGAAGGCGCTGTAAAGAATGAAGACACCAATGCCAATCGCAAACACCGCATCCGCTTGCGTCACGCCAAAGTAGCTGAGTCCCAGAGCCACCATGATCGCAGCGTTCATATACAAATCAGTCTGATAATGCAGAGAATCCGCCGCGATTGCTTGGCTCCCTGTCACGCGTACCACATGTTTTTGGAACATCACCAAGCCAAGTGTGACCACAATCGCAAACAGCGATACATAAACACCGAGCTCCGGCGCATGCAGTGCGTGTGGACGGAAAAATCGGTCAATCCCGTTCAGGATCAAAAATACCGCCGACCCCGAAATAAACATAGCCTGAGCTAAGGCCGCTAAAGACTCAGCTTTACCATGCCCAAACGTATGTTCGCGGTCTGCTGGTTGTAAGGCATAACGGACAACAACGAGATTTACCACCGACGCGGCGATATCCAACATTGAGTCGATAAGTGATGCCAATAGGCTAACTGAGCCGGTTACCCACCACGTGATGACTTTTACAATCAAGAGAAGAGTCGCCACAATAGTTGCAGTCCAAGCTGCGGTCGTCACTAAACGTGCATATTGCTGTTTCATAATCAAAGAGTTAACTCAAACCATACGTTGAGTATATTGAATGCCCATGAAATAACCAGATCAAAAAAGAGGCAACCAATGGCTGCCTCTTTATATAACATCAATTCATGACTTAATTATTGCGGTATTTTTCCATGCGCTTATGCATTCTGTCGCCACACTCTTGCATGCGTTCATTTTGCAACTTCACAAACTCTGCTTTTTGTTCTGGCGTTAATACGCTCAGCATTTGGTGCTTTCTTTCTAGCATTTGCACACGGTGCTCAGTTTGGCGCTCAACCATTTCTTTTGCTAATGCGGTCGCTTGCGCTTCATCAAAACTATCCGCTAGTAAGAGTGACTGCATTTTTGCGTGGTGTGCTTGTCGCTCAGCCATACGAGCTTCGCGATTTTCAGAATATTTGCCTTTCATCTGTGCGCGGTTTGCTTCACGGAAAGACTTAAGCTGATCTTTTTGAGCATCCGTCAAATTCAAATCACGCATAATGCCGCGGTCCATTCCCATGCCACATTCATCACGCGGGCCTTGATGATGGTTTTTACCACCGTAAGCGAATGCGCTTGCTGCGCCGAGAGTAAGAGGTAGAACAACAGCAGCTAACACAAGTTTTTTTGCAGATTTCATAATTTGATTCCTTACACAGGTGAGTGATTCTTCTGAGCTGTTCTCACAGCGCTTGAGTATAGAATACGACCCACTAGGTAAAGCGACGTATAGGGAGCGTAAAGAATCGTAAAGAGTGATTTTTACCCTCTTCGCAGCACATCATTCCAATGTAATATTAAGCTATCGGTAACTTACTATAGGTGCCCCCATGGCAAACATTCTTTTAATTGATGACGATATCGAGCTAACCAGCTTATTAAAAGAAGTACTCAGTTTCGAAGGATTTGACGTCAGCGAAGCAAATGATGGCGAAGCAGGCTTAGCTGCGGTCAATGATAAGATTGATTTGATTTTGTTGGATGTCATGATGCCGAAGCTAAATGGCATGGAAACCCTTAAACGCTTGCGTGAAAACTGGGAAACTCCTGTCTTGATGCTGACCGCTAAAGGGGAAGAAATTGACCGCGTGATCGGTTTAGAGCTAGGCGCGGATGATTATTTACCGAAACCTTTTAGTGACCGTGAACTGTTAGCACGTATCCGTGCGATCTTACGCCGTACCAGCAGCACACAGAAAAACACCAAAAACAGCGATTGCATTGAGTATCAAGAGCTCCGTCTTTACCCAGGTAAACAAGAAGCATACTGCGATCAACAGTTGCTCGATCTCACAGCAACCGAGTTTGCTCTGTTGACCCACTTTGTGCAAAACCCAGGACAAGTGCTAACTAAAGAAACATTGAGCTTAGATGTGCTTGGTAAACGACTCGCCGCTTTTGATCGCGCGATCGATATGCATGTTTCGAACTTACGTAAAAAATTACCAGATCAGAGCAATGGCAAGCCGCGAATCAAAACCCTGCGTGGTCGTGGCTACATGCTGCTTGAGGAGGATTAATGCGCCTATCACGCATCAAACTGCCAAACATCAATAGCTTGTATGGACGCATCTTTGCCATTTTTTGGTTCACTATGTTATTGGTGTTGATAGCTGTGCTATCACTGCCACATTTGGACCCTCGCAAAGCTCGCGACATTCCAGAAGAGCACTATAAACGTATGGTAGAAACGCGTGACGCAATCCAACAAAAATACAGCCAGCAAACTGATTTAGGACGAATACTATTTCGTATCGAGGGTAACCGTCACGGTAAGCATGACCCTCGTCCGCGCGTATTTTTTTCTGACTACAGCGGTAATGTTCTTACGACAGAAAAACGCAGTAACTTCCAATTGCGTGCCATGCAAAACTTTGTCACCAGTATCGAAGATTACAACCAGCCAAAGCAGAAACTGTATGGTCGATACATGATTGCAGGTCCAATCCCAATTACTTTGGCTGGATCCGATATCTTGATGTATGTAGGCTTCAAGTGGAATGAGCCACCACCACTACTCTTGCGTCTGTTTGATCACCCATTCCAGCTGTTGCTCGCGGTCATGCTGGTTAGTACACCCTTGCTGTTATGGCTTGCTTGGGCACTAAGTCAGCCAGCGCGGCGTCTTGAAGCCGCCGCTCAACGTGTCGCGAAAGGCGAATTTGTCACAGACCCAAATTTAGAAAAAGGCACGGCAGAGTTTCGTCAGGCTGGCAGCAGCTTCAACCAGATGGTCGAGGCGGTTAATCAAATGATTTCAGGACAACAACGCCTGCTATCCGATATCTCTCACGAGTTACGCTCACCTTTAACTCGCTTACGCATGGCGAGCGCATTAGCAACGCGTAAACAAGGCGAAAGCCCAGAACTGACTCGTATCGATACCGAAGCGCAGCGCTTGGAACAGATGATCAGCGAATTGCTTGAACTGTCTCGCATGCAGGCGAACAGCCATATGACTCGCGAAACGCAGCCACTGGAAAGTTTGTGGGAAGAGATCATTAAAGATGCGCAGTTTGAAGCTGAGCAAATGGGTAAGCACCTACACTATTCTGAACTGCCAAAACGAAGTATCTCCGGCAATCCTAAACTGCTGATGAGTGCGGTGGAAAACATCGTTCGTAACGCCATTTATTACGGGAAAGATGAGGTGCAAATCGACATCAAGGCCGATGATGATACGCTGCATATCACGGTTGATGACAATGGCGAGGGCGTTCCTGAAGAAGAATTAGCCGCGATTTTTCGCCCGTTTTATCGCGTTTCGACTGCCCGCGATCGCCACTCCGGCGGCACGGGTCTCGGCCTAACCATTACCGAAAGTGCCATCCGCCAGCACAGTGGAACGATCGTCGCCAGTCGAAGTCCGTTAGGCGGATTGCGCATGAGTATCACCTTACCTATCAATCGTTAACTTCAAGCCGATGAGCTAACAGTAAGCCACACCCTATTTCTAGAGTGAGAGATTCACGGCTTCATCTTCACTTTAGAAATTGGGTGGGAACGCCTTCGAATACCCTTACAAAGATCAAAGTTGATAATAATTATCGTTAGCATTAAAGTGAATTTTCCAATTAAGGAGGATTTACTATGTCACATACATTTCCCGCTCTGCCTTACCCGTACGATTCACTAGAGCCGTACATCGACGCGAAAACCATGGAAGTGCATTACAGCAAACATCACAAGACTTATTTCGATAAGTTCGTAAGTGCCGTTGAAGGGAGCGAGCTCGAAACTCAGTCATTAGACGAGATCTTTGACAATATCTCTAAGCTCAGCCCTGCAGTGCGTAATAATGGCGGCGGCTACTACAACCACATCATTTATTGGAATTGCATGTCTCCAAACGGTGGCGGTGAGCCTCAAGGCGCACTTGCTCAGGCAATTAACGATAAATTTGGTAGCTTTGCGCAATTTAAAGAAGCGTTTGCCCAAGCCGCGATTAATACCTTTGGTTCTGGCTTTGCATGGTTGATCGTAAAAGATGGTGAGATTCACATTACGTCCACCAGCAATCAAGACAACCCTCTGATGGACGTAGTGGATGTACGCGGCGAACCAATCCTCGCATTAGACGTGTGGGAGCACGCGTATTACATCAGCTACCAAAACCGTCGCCCAGAATACATTGACGCATGGTGGAACGTCGTCAACTGGCGAGCGGTTGAAGAAAATTACGCTCACGCTCTATTATAAAGAGCATCGATACTTACGGTATTAACGTCCGCGCTAATGCCTGCTTTCATACCCAGGTCAATCTTGCTGAATCTCGCATATCTTGCTGACTTGGGTATATACTGCCCCTCTATTTGACCAACTCTATTTCAATACCATGTTTGATATCGCTTTATACGAACCAGAAATCGCGCCGAACACCGGCAACATCATTCGACTTTGTGCCAACTGCGGTGCAAACCTTCACTTAATTGAACCTCTAGGTTTCGATCTTGAAGAGAAGAAAGTCCGCCGCGCTGGTTTGGATTACCATGATTTAGCTCGCGTAACGCGTCATAAGAACTATCAAGCATTCTTAGAATATTTAGAGAAAGAGAAACAAGGTAACTACCGATTGTTTGCCTGCACCACCAAAACCACAGGTCACCACGTTGATGCACAATACCAAGCAGGTGACGTATTGATGTTTGGTCCAGAAACTCGTGGCTTGCCTGCTGAAATCATCGATAGCTTGCCAATGGAGCAGCGTATCCGCATTCCAATGATGCCAGATGCGCGCAGCCTAAACCTTTCGAACGCCGTTGCGATCATTGCTTTTGAAGCATGGCGTCAAATGGGGTTTGAAGGCGCGTTGTAAGCACCACGAATTCCAAACACAAAAAAGGGCGCTTAGTGCGCCCTTTTGTTTTCTTTACTCTCTGACTCAATCAGTTGAGCTTGTTGCGATCATCATCGTCTTTACGCTCGTATTCCCCTTCAAAGGTATTGCCATCGTCTGACTGGGAATTAAATGGGTCACGGCGGAACGGGTCTTGCTCAAATGGCCCTTGGTTAGAGAAACCACCTTGGAAGCCACCACCATGCATGGTTTTCACCACCATTTTACTCATCAAGTATTTGGCAATCGCGGCGCGTGGCGCAGGAAGCAACACCAGCATACCAAGAGCATCGGTCATAAAGCCCGGTGTTAACAGCAGCACACCAGCCACCGCTAGCATTACGCCTTCAAAAATTTGCTGGGCTGGAATTTCACCTTGTTCCAGACGCCCCTGCACCGACATCAAAGTTTGGATGCCTTGGCTGCGCACCAACGATGCACCGACAAATGCCGTGATTAATACTAATGCGATAGTCGGCCATAAACCTAAAAAGCCGCCCACCTGAATAAATAAGCCGATTTCAATGATCGGGACAAAAATAAACGCCAATAATAAGATAGGAAACACACGCCCTCCTTTGTTTAATTCAGTGTAATGGTAAAAGCAGACTAAGCTCAAACGAATCGTTGTAAAAAAGCGTGTTCATACTGGTCTCTTCCTACTCAGAAAAATTGGTAGTGGAGTGTTTCATTCAATTGCATACCGATTTTTTCGTGCTTTTAAAGTGCTAATTTCGAACTCTAAAAACCCATGTTTGTCGAGGAAAATCGAGTACCCATAAAGGGTTATTAATAACCCGTTCATACTTTGCAAATTATTGACTCATGAAAAACGAAAAAGGTGATCTAGTTACTATTTTTATGCGCTAGGTGCAGTATCATGTGCCACATAAGTCAGGACGGATTTTCCAGCCAAAAATTCTGATGAATGGATTCTAGATTGCAGAAATGGCTAATAAATAACTTTATTATCAGAATTATCATCTAAGGATCCTGCTATGGCTACCCTATCTGATGCTCCAAAAACAGCAAACCCAGCCACTCGTATTGAAGAAGATCTATTAGGTCAACGTCATGTCCCTGCAGATGCGTACTACGGTATTCATACGCTACGTGCGATCGAGAACTTCAACATCTCTAATATGACCATCTCTGACGTACCAGAATTTGTACGCGGCATGGTAATGACCAAAAAAGCAGCGGCGTTGGCAAACAAAGAACTTGGTGCGATTCCAAAAGACGTTGCAAACTACATCATCGAAGCGTGTGATTTGATCTTAGAAACTGGCAAGTGCATGGATCAGTTCCCATCAGACGTATTCCAAGGTGGTGCGGGCACTTCCGTGAACATGAACACAAACGAAGTGATCGCAAACGTTGCGCTTGAGCTAATGGGTAAAGAGAAAGGTCAATACGAATTTGTTAACCCAAATGACCACGTAAACAAGAGCCAATCAACCAACTGTGCGTACCCAACGGGTTTCCGTATCGCGGTTTACAACAGCGTACACAAACTAATGGAAGCAATTGAGTACCTAAAAGGCGCATTCGAACTTAAAGCAATTGAGTTTAAAGATGTACTGAAAATGGGTCGTACTCAGCTACAAGACGCGGTACCGATGACTGTAGGTCAAGAGTTCCACGCTTGGGCAGTAACACTAAACGAAGAGATTCGTGCTCTAGATTACACCTCTAAACTACTCCTAGAAATCAACCTAGGCGCAACCGCAATCGGTACAGGTCTAAATACACCGACTGGCTACCAAGCGCTTGCAGTAAAACATCTAGCGGAAGTAACAGGTCTTGACGTTGTTGCGGCAGAAGACCTTATCGAAGCGACTTCTGACTGTGGCGCATACGTAATGACGCACAGTGCACTAAAACGTCTAGCGGTGAAACTATCGAAGATCTGTAACGACCTTCGTCTACTTTCTTCTGGCCCTCGCGCAGGTCTAAATGAATTGAACCTACCTGAAATGCAAGCAGGTTCTTCAATCATGCCAGCAAAAGTAAACCCAGTTATCCCAGAAGTAGTAAACCAAGTTTGCTTTAAAGTTCTAGGTAACGACAACACGGTTTCTTTCGCAGCAGAAGGCGGTCAGCTACAGCTAAACGTAATGGAACCAGTTATCGCACAAAGCATGTTTGAGTCTATCTCTCTACTACACAATGCGTGTGTGAACCTACGTGATAAATGTATCGACGGCATCACGGTCAACAAAGAGACTTGTGAAAACTACGTTTACAACTCTATCGGTATCGTCACTTATCTAAACCCATACATCGGCCACCACGAAGGTGACATCGTAGGTAAGATTTGTGCGGAAACCGGTAAGAGTGTTCGCGAAGTTGTGCTAGAGCGCGGCCTGCTAACCGCAGAAGAGCTTGATGAAATCTTGTCAGTCGAAAACTTCATGCATCCAACTTACAAAGCGAAACGCTACGAGTAATAACTAATTAGAAGGGGGCCACTCAGGCCCCTTTTTTAGGCTCTCATACGGTTAACCACATTTTTTATATGCTTTTATTGCCATTAGGCCACTGGGTTCTAATTCTCTGAGCATTTACTCCTGTTCCTGAGTGTTCAAAAAATCAGAATCAAATAAAAACTAAAGAGGTATCAATATGGTCATGGTCGAACTCTTCGTGGTTCTGCTCTTCATCTATTTGGGGGCAAGAATCGGTGGTATCGGCATTGGTTTTGCCGGTGGTGCTGGGGTCATTGCGTTGTCTTTGATCTTGGGCGTACCAACAAGCCAAGCTTACATTCCCGTTGACGTAATTTTGATCATCATGTCGGTCATCACGGCCATCGCAGCAATGCAAGTGGCTGGTGGTTTAGACTGGATGGTGCAAGTTGCTGAAAACTTTTTGCGCAAGCATCCTGAGCGCATCACCTTTTATGCGCCTATCGTAACTTACCTAATGACATTAATGGCGGGTACTGGCCACACGGCATTCTCTACTTTGCCAGTAATTGCAGAAGTCGCGAAAGGTCAAGGTGTGCGCCCTTCTCGTCCTCTGTCTATTGCGGTTGTCGCATCGCAAATCGCGATCACTGCCTCGCCAATCTCAGCGGCTGTTGTAGCGTTTGCGGCAATGCTGCACCCATTTGGCGTTGACTACCTAACACTACTAGCAATCTGTATCCCAACGACGTTCATCGCGTGCATGATCGGTGCGTTCGTTGCGAACTTCATGGGCTGTGAGCTAAAAGACGATGCTGAATACCAAGAGCGTCTAGAAAAAGGCTTAATCAAGCTAAATACAGAAGCAAAACGCGAAATCCTACCAACAGCGAAGAAAGCGACGTTCATCTTCCTAGGCGCAATCGCATTCGTAGTGTGTTACGCAGCAGCAATTTCTGGCTCTGTTGGCCTTATCGAGAACCCTGCTCTAGGTCGTAACGAAGCTATCATGACGGTAATGCTAGCAGCCGCGGCAGCTATCGTAATGAGCTGTAAAATCGACGCTGGCAAAATTCCAGCCGCAGCAACATTCCGCTCTGGTATGACAGCGTGTGTGTGTGTTCTTGGTGTGGCATGGTTAGGTTCTACGTTCGTTAACGCGCACGTTGACGGCATCAAAGAAGTCGCTGGAGCACTACTAGCAGACTACCCATGGATGCTAGCGCTTGTTCTATTCTTCGCGTCTATGCTGCTTTACTCGCAAGGTGCAACCACGGTTGCGCTGATGCCAGCAGCACTTGCTATCGGTGTGGCACCACTTACCGCAGTTGCATCTTTCGCAGCAGTAAGTGCGCTATTCGTACTGCCAACTTACCCAACGCTTCTAGCAGCGGTTGAGATGGACGACACGGGTTCAACGCGTATCGGTAAGTACGTATTCAACCACCCATTCTTTGTACCTGGTGTGGTAACCATTGCTTCTGCGGTAGCACTTGGCTTCGCATTCGGTGGTCTACTGATCTAGTGGAAACAGAGTCTTACTCGGGGAGCTTCGGCTCCCTTTTTTATTGCCTGTCGTCTTGAATTATGCTCAATAAATCTTCATTTTCATGAAACTTATTGACTCGCCTCCGGGTCTGATTGAGTTACACTAACGGCAATTATCTAAGATGAATTGACTCTTTTATGCGCGCATTACTTTCCGTTTTACTCTTAGGGCTTATTACCTTTTCCACTCCGTCTTTGGCCTTGTTTGGCAAAGACCAGTTTACCAATAGCCAGAACAACAGTTTTGGTAGCAGCAGCGACAGCTTTGTTCCGGTCGATCAGGCATTTCCGTTTAATTTCTACCAGCAAGACGACAAATTGATGCTCGATTGGCAGGTACGCGATGGTTATTACCTGTATCAAGAGCGTTTATCTGTGTCTGGTGAGAACATCTCACTGGGCGAACTGCAAATGGAAAACGGCACGCCACATAAAGATGAATTCTTTGGTGATGTGCATATCTATACCACACCACTATTTGTCAATATCCCACTGAGTAATTGGCAAGAGGGCGCACGTGTCATTGTGCAATATCAAGGCTGTGCGAAAGCGGGCTTCTGCTACCCACCAGAAACACGTGAGATTCCAATCAGCGCGTTTTCTTCATCCAATTCCGACACCGTAGCACCGACTGCCAAGGCACCGACGACAGAAAAAGCACAGCCAGCAACAAAACCAACCTCCACTTCAGTACCAGTCAGTGAGCAAGATAGCTTGGCCGCGAATCTAGCCGACAAGTGGTGGACGCCGTTGTTGTTTTTGGCACTTGGTGTGGGTCTAGCATTTACCCCTTGTGTGCTGCCGATGTACCCAATTTTGACCAGCATCGTGCTTGGTGGCGGCAAACTGAGCCAACGTCGTGCGCTTGGTTTGTCATTTGTTTACGTACAAGGCATGGCGCTGACTTACACGCTGCTCGGCCTTGTAGTGGCGTCTGCGGGCATGCAGTTCCAAGCGGCGATGCAACACCCTTATGTGCTGATTGGTTTGAGTGTACTGTTCATTGCATTAGCTCTGTCGATGTTTGGTCTGTACTCATTGCAGTTACCAAGCAGCGTGCAAACGTGGCTGAATAACTTAAGTAACAAGCAGCAAGGTGGTAGCAGTGCTGGCGTGTTTGCAATGGGGGCAATATCTGGCTTGGTTTGTTCTCCGTGTACTACCGCCCCACTCTCTGGTGCGCTGCTTTACGTCGCACAAAGTGGCGACTTACTCACTGGTGGGGTCGCCCTTTACGCGCTGGCGATGGGCATGGGGATTCCGTTGATCCTTGTGGCGGTATTTGGCAACAAGTTGCTACCAAAAGCCGGCGGTTGGATGGACCGCGTGAAAACGCTGTTCGGCTTTATTCTGCTTGCTGCGCCTATCTTCTTATTGGAACGCATCATGCCAGAAATGTGGTCAACAATTCTGTGGTCAACACTGGGCATCGCTGCCTTTGGTTGGCTGTATCATGTGAAAAACAGCTTGGAGTTTGGTGGCTGGAAACAAAGCGCCGTTGGCATCATCGCCGTATTGGGTTTGCTCGCGTCAGCACAGCCAGTATTAAATTACTGGTTTGGTAATAACGCAACGCAAGCTAAACAAACTTCCGTAAGCTTTACACGCATTGCCAATGTTGCAGAGTTGGAAGAACAACTAGCGCTAGCCAAAACAGCTGGCAAACCTGTGATGCTCGACTTCTACGCCGATTGGTGTGTGGCGTGTAAAGAGTTTGAGAAGTACACCTTCCATGATCCAAGCGTCGAAGCCAAGCTAAAAGACTTTGTTCTTTTGCAAGCTGATGTAACCAAGAACCAAGTGCAAGATATTGAGTTACTCAAACACATGAACGTACTTGGCTTGCCAACCATCGAGTTCTGGGATGCGAATGGCGAACACATTTCAAACGCGCGTTTAACCGGCTTTATGCAAGCCGAGCCTTTCTTAAAGCACATCCAACAATTCTGATCATCAGATATTCAAACGCCAGTGATGACCACTGGCGTTTTTTATTACCCAGATTTGAATGAGAAAATTGCGCTTATATGCAATTTTCCTAATAAAAGTCGATTTGGTTCAGACTTTTAGCGAATAAATATTGTCCACTCTCTCAAAGCTGGACAATAATAAATTTAACGAAATAGTCAAAAGTGTTTAACGTCATGGATTCGACCTACACCATCATCATTGCAGATGATCACCCACTCTTCCGTAATGCCTTGTTTCAATCTATCCACATGGCAATCAGTGGGGCAAATTTGCTGGAAGCGGACTCACTCGACGCACTACTGGCTTTGTTAGAGCGAGAAGAAGAGCCAGATTTGGTGCTATTGGATCTCAAAATGCCAGGAGCAAATGGTATGTCTGGCTTGATTCACTTGCGAGCAGAACACCCAGACTTACCAATCGTCGTCGTCTCGGCTAGTGAAGAGCCAGCGATCGTGACACAAGTGAAAAGCCATGGTGCGTTTGGTTTTATTCCTAAATCGAGCGACATGCGCGAACTGGTGAATGCGCTCAATCAAGTGCTCAATGGCGACCCGTATTTTCCTGAAGGGCTGATCACCAATAACGCGGCATGTAATGACTTAGCGGAGAAGATTGCCGCGCTAACGCCACAGCAATATAAGGTGTTGGGGATGTTGTCTGATGGCTTACTGAACAAACAAATCGCCTACGAATTGAATGTTTCAGAAGCCACCATCAAAGCGCATATGACGGCGATTTTCCGCAAGCTCGGCGTAAAAAACCGCACACAAGCCGTCATCATGCTAACGGAGATGAACGACTAGGTTCACTCCTCGTCAGCGAGCAGGCTTTGCTCGCTTGGCAAACGGATACCTACTTTGGTGACTTGTTGGTCAACGACATCGGCAATGATCCATTGCAAGCCTTGCCACTCGAATTGGTCCCCTAACACTGGTGTAGTCCCCAGTTGTTCTTCTACAAGGTGTCTTAAGCTTTTATCGAGTGACTCATCGCCCAAGTTCAAGCCATACATCATCGCGATATCGGCAAGGTTCACTTCAATATCTAGGAAGAAATCACCAAAGAATCGTGCCAATGACGCTTTCTCAGGCGCTTCACTAAATAGCAAGCTCAGGGCATCCAAATCCTTTTCTTGTGCCAACACACACAAGGTATCGTCTTCTTCGAGGCGCGTGCTGCCTGACGGATGCAATAACGCCTTATTGCGAAATACTGCGGCGATGCGCGTTCCATCCGGCATCGAAAGACTACGCAATGGTTCACCAATACACCATTTATCCGCTTTAAGCTTATAGATAAACAGCTCCCACTCACTGGTCGGGTAAATCTCCACACCAGTGCGTGAAATTGGCTCAGGTTTAGAAGGCAGCTCTACCTTCGCCAGAGACATCGCTTTAGTCAATGTGCCACCTTGCACAATCAAAGAGACCATTACCACGAAAAACGCCAAATTGAAGTACAACTGCGCATCTGGCAATCCTGCCATCATTGGAAATACCGCCAGAATGATTGGGACAGCACCGCGCAAGCCCACCCAAGAAACAAACCACTTTTCACGTGGTGTGAAACTCTTGAATGGCAGTAAACCGATCCAAACCGAGATTGGACGGGCAAATAAAATCATCCCAAAGGCCAGCGCTAAACCAGGCAAAGCAATAGAGAGCAAGTTGGAAGGCGTAACCAATAAACCAAGCACGAGGAACATACCGATTTGAGCTAGCCACGTCATGCCATCTAGAACATGAAGAATGGAATGGCGGCTGCGTGTTGGACGATTACCTAGCAGTAAACCAACCAGATAAATTGACAGAATACCACTGCCACCTAATGCATTAGATAAAGCGAAAATCAGCAAGCCACCACTGACGGTTAAAATCGAATATAAGCCATCCGGCAGTTGATTACGATTGATGACCTTCCACAAAATCCAGCCACCAGCAAAACCGAGTAAAGCACCAATACCAAACTGCTTAAGAAAACTGAGCGCCAAAAAGCCCACACTCAAATCTGCATCTGGGTTCGCTAAAATAGCAATCAGAGTAACAGTCAGAAACACCGCCATAGGGTCATTGGTGCCAGATTCAATTTCTAGCGTTGAGCCAACACGTTCGTTAAGACTACGACCTTTGAGTAGAGAAAAAACCGCGGCGGCATCAGTGGAGCCGACAATCGCACCAACTAATATACCTTGCAGCAAGTCTAAGTCGAATAACCACGTTGCCATCAGCCCGGTCAAAATAGTGGTGATTGCAACCCCAAACGTTGCCAAGGACACCGAAGGCCATAACGCCACCCTAAAGCTGGCAACCCGTGTTCTCATACCACCATCGAGCAAAATGATGGCTAATGCGAGGTTACTGACCAAGTAAGCGATCGAAAAATTATCAAATAAAATACCGCCTAAACCGTCTTCCCCCGCCAGCATTCCAACGGCTAAAAATACCAAAAGAATTGGGATTCCCAACTTAGAGGAAACTGGGCTTAAAAGAACGCTAAGTGCGATTAACAACGCACCTATAAGAAAAAAACTATTAATGGTGTCTGCGTCCATTCTCACCCTCCCTTAATGAAAAACGATATGCTTGTGATGAGCTAAGGCGACTTCGTTAATAAGTTAATGCCTTAATCTGCCTCCTCCTTAAACCGTCCCAAAGCGCGAGGTTGTACGAGAATGACTCAGTTATATTACTTTATTGTGCGCTAAAACGGTGATTTGGTACGAAAACTTTATGTAAATAAATTACTTGTGAATTTTTCACGCCAATTTTTTCGCTGATTGATAAAAAGAAGAACGCAGAATGTTTCTGTTAAGGATCGCTAAAATCAATGAAGAAAAAATTAATCACGTCTCTTATTCGTGCTTTTTATCATTTTTCTCCTTAGACCTTTGGCTAATTTAACAGCTTTTTAACATTAACAAATAACCCTAACTATTCTCTAAGCGCCCATATCACGGGAGTTTTTTATTTTTTATACCCCGACTAAAGTTGAAAAGAGTTCTTGCCAACACCTTGCTAATGTACATGTTGAAACATTTTTTTAACAACAATACCAATCGTAAGGAGACGGCAATGGCATTTGAAAGCGAAGAAAGAGCCAAAGCCTATTGGGACAAAAACGTGAAGCTCATGATTGGCCTTATGGTCATCTGGTTCGTAGTGTCTTTCGGCTGCGGCATTTTATTTGTCGACGTACTTAATCAATTTCAATTAGGTGGATACAAACTTGGTTTCTGGTTTGCTCAGCAAGGCTCCATCTACACCTTCCTAGGTATTATTTTCTATTACGCATGGAAGATGCGCCAAATCGACCGTGAATTCGGCGTAGATGAGTAAGGAGTAACTCAGATGGATTTGAAAACTATTACCTACCTGGTTGTTGGTGCAACCTTCGTCCTCTACATCGGTATTGCGATCTGGGCGCGTGCGGGGTCAACCAAAGAGTTCTATGTCGCAGGTGGCGGGGTCAACCCAATCGCTAACGGTATGGCAACCGCTGCTGACTGGATGTCGGCGGCATCGTTCATCTCAATGGCGGGTCTGATTGCCTTTATGGGTTACGGCGGCTCCGTATTCCTAATGGGTTGGACGGGTGGTTACGTACTGCTTGCACTGTTGCTCGCCCCTTATCTACGTAAGTTTGGTAAGTTTACGGTGCCAGAGTTTGTTGGTGAACGCTTCTACTCGAACACGGCACGTATCGTGGCGGTTATCTGTCTTATCATCGCATCGGTCACTTATGTTATCGGCCAGATGAAAGGCGTTGGCGTTGCCTTCGGTCGCTTCCTAGAAGTTGATTACTCAACAGGCCTACTGATTGGTATGTGTATTGTATTCATGTACGCAGTACTTGGCGGCATGAAAGGCATCACATACACGCAGATTGCTCAATATTGCGTACTCATTCTTGCTTACACTATCCCTGCAATCTTTATCTCTCTGCAACTTACAGGTAACCCGCTACCTCAGATTGGCCTCGGGAGTACCATTCAAGGCACCGATGTTTATCTGCTCGATAGGCTCGACCAAGTGGTGACCGAACTCGGCTTTAGTGAATACACTACGCAGGTTCGCGGTAGCACACTAAACATGTTCGTTTACACCATGTCATTGATGATCGGTACTGCAGGTCTACCACACGTTATCATCCGTTTCTTTACAGTACCTAAGGTGCGTGATGCGCGTACTTCTGCAGGCTGGGCACTTGTGTTCATCGCTATTCTATACACAACGGCGCCAGCAGTATCAGCAATGGCACGTCTAAACCTAATGGATACCGTCAACCCTGCGCCTGGTCAGCACCTTGCGTATGATGAGCGCCCTGATTGGTTCAAAAACTGGGAAACAACAGGTCTATTAGGCTTTGATGATAAGAATGGCGATGGCCTGATCGAGTACACCTCAAATCCTGATACCAATGAATTGCGAGTTGACCGTGACATCATGGTACTAGCAAACCCAGAAATCGCTAAGCTACCAAACTGGGTCATTGCACTCGTTGCCGCTGGTGGTCTCGCTGCAGCACTATCCACAGCAGCGGGTCTGTTGCTTGCTATTTCGTCGGCGATTTCCCATGACTTAATCAAAGGGGTTATAAATCCGAACATATCCGAGAAGAAGGAGCTGCTTGCCAGCCGAATCTCGATGGCGGTGGCAATCGCAGCCGCAGGCTATCTCGGATTGAATCCTCCAGGCTTTGCAGCTGGTACGGTGGCGCTCGCCTTTGGTCTTGCTGCGTCATCCATCTTCCCTGCGTTGATGATGGGTATCTTCAGTAAAGGCATCAATAAAGAAGGCGCAATCGCCGGTATGATTGCCGGTATCAGTATCACACTGTTCTACGTATTCCAGCACAAAGGCATCCTATTCGTTGCTGACTGGAAATATCTAGAAAGCTGGGGAACCAACTGGTTCCTAGGTATTGAGCCAAACGCGTTTGGTGCTATCGGCGCACTATTTAACTTCATCGTGGCATTCGCGGTATCGAAAGTTACGGCGGAAACACCTCAAGAAGTTAAAGATCTTGTTGAACACGTTCGTGTCCCTGTTGGTGCAGGCGATGCCGTGGATCACTAAAATATAACGCAAGCCACAAAAGCCCCACTTGGGGCTTTTTTATTCACCTAACTTATTCTAATAATTAGATTCCCTGAGCCGTAGCAAGGAAGCACACGAATGGCATTGGTTATATGTTCGGGGAACGCAGAAACCATTGTTTAGAACAAGGCAAAGATTGCAGCAAGCTAGTTGCTCTACCTTCAAAATCATTAACGAAGTTATTAGTGATTTTAGCCAGTTAAAATGAACAGATAATTGATGGAATTAGTATTTTATGTTCAAAAACAAGCACTTTATTCTCGCTCTGCTGATTGCGCCGATTCTTTCTTTGATCGCCTACTTCGGCACCGATATGGCACTCAGCGAGAAACCCCACGCGGCACAAGAAGGGGAAACTTACAAACTCGCGAGTAAGTCTAACTGTCGTTACACCAGTGGACTGTGTGACATGGAAAATGGCGACTTTAAAGTGAAGTTTCGCTCAGAACAGCTCACGAAAAATGGCTTAGAATTGTCACTCAATGCCGCCTATCCACTCGAAGGGGTCAAAGTTTCCATCGTTAATGACGAAGAGAAAAATGCTCAGCCGATTGATATGAAGCCCGCCGATCAGGCTGGAAAAAGTTGGTACATTACCTTACCAAGACCAGCATCCGCAGAAAGTTGGTTAAGAGTCGTCATTCAATCTGGAGGCACACTTTATTACGGCGAAACACAAACCGCGTTTGTGAAGTACGAAACCTTATTTACAGAGTAATGGCCACAGATAAAGACACCGATATCCAAAACGTCGATACCTCATTGTCACCTCAGGACTAAATAATTCCCTCTCTGCCGACGCTTTTACGTCGGCTTTTGTTTCCGTAAGTCTTTCTTCAACAACCTCTTACTCTAAAAAGGGTTGCCAACCCACCACTTAATTGATAATAATTATCATTACATTAAACAAGAGGTGGTTATGGACAACAAACGGGACATCTTCAACGCATTTTTTAAAGCACAAGATAGATTCCTTCTCGCCGCACCACACGGCTTTGAGCCAGACGTAATTCATGACTATATTCATTGGGGAATGGTGTTGTCTTCCTGCTATGAACACGGTGCCGATGAAGAAAATCTATTGTTGTGTGAGCTGTTTTTGCGTCAGGTTTATTTCCATCTACTAGACGCAATTCAAGACTCCACTCGCAGTCGCATCTTCCGTCGTGTCTGTCTCGATTCTATCCATACGCCATTATTCTGTCTCAAACGCTATTACTATCAGTTTGAACAAGGCGACGTGAAATTTCTCGCATTACAACAACAATTACGCCTGATTCAAATCTCACTCGATTAACCAAAAGGATCCCTACCATGAGCACCGAATTCCGCATAGAAACTGACAGTATGGGCGAAGTGAAAGTCCCAGCAGATGCACTCTACCAAGCCCAAACTCAGCGCGCCGTCGATAACTTCTCATTCAGTCAATATAAGATGCCATCTGGCTTCATCCAAGCGTTGGCACACATCAAGCAGACTGCGGCACTCACCAACGCACAATTGGGGCTGCTTGAAGGTGATATCGCTAATGCGATTGCTGACGCAGCTCAGGCGATTATCGAGGGCAATCATATTGAGCAATTTCCAATTGACGTATTTCAAACCGGATCAGGCACCAGCTCAAATATGAATGCGAATGAAGTGATTGCAACACTGGCCTCCCAGCATCTAGGCGGTACCGTCAGTCCTAATGATCACGTCAACATGGGACAAAGCAGCAACGATGTGGTGCCAACCGCAATTCAAGTTAGCGCAGCATTAGCCATTGAAAAACAGCTCTTTCCGGCCCTGTCACACCTCAGCCAAGCACTAGAGTCTAAGCAGCAATCATTGAAAGATGTTGTAAAAACCGGTCGCACTCACTTAATGGACGCGATGCCCATTACCTTTGCTCAAGAGCTTGGCGGTTGGCAGTTCCAAATCGACCATGCTAAGCAAGCGATTGAGCAAGCACTGCCAGCGGTAAAAGCCTTAGCCCAAGGTGGTACAGCGGTTGGCACGGGGATCAATGCCGATCCACGCTTTGCAGACTTATTCGCTAGCAACCTAACCCAGTCAACTCGTATTCAGTTCACGGCCAGTGATAACTTCTTTTTCAATTTAAGCAGTCAAGATGCGATCGTCGCTCTGTCGGGACAGCTCAAAACAGCAGCAGTTGCGATCATGAAGATCGCAAACGATCTTCGTTGGATGAATTCAGGCCCATTGGCTGGTTTAGGTGAGATTGAATTACAAGGCTTGCAACCGGGTTCTTCCATCATGCCTGGCAAAGTAAACCCTGTGATCCCAGAAGCCGCAGCTATGGCCTCAGCGCAAGTCATTGGTAATGACACCACTATTACCGTCGCGGGCCAAGCTGGTAACTTCCAACTAAACGTCATGCTACCTGTCATTGCTCATAATATATTGGAGAGCATCGAGTTGCTCGCTAACAGCGCAACCGCTTTATCCGATAAGGCCATTGCAACATTCGAAGTTCGTCAAGATAACTTGGATGTAGCGCTCGCCAAAAACCCAATTTTGGTCACGGCCCTCAACCCGGTCATTGGCTACCTGAAAGCGGCAGAAATCGCGAAGAAAGCCTATAAGCAGGGTCGTGCGATTATTGATGTCGCAGAAGAAGAAACCGATTTAGATAGAGCCACGCTAGAACGATTGCTTAATCCCGCAAAACTCACCCAAGGTGGTGTTGCGGAATAAGCGGCAAACTCAGCCTACAAACCAAAATAAGATTACAAACACAGAGACCTCCATTCGGAGGTCTCTTTTATAGCAACGCTAAAACACTTTAAATCTATGCGACGCGGTTGAGCACCGAACGCAATTTAAGCGGCTTAACTGGCTTCGCAATAAAGCTGAACCCATTTGCCTTGATGCCATCAAGCATATCATCGGTGCGATCTGCACTAATGATGACGCCTTCAAAGCTGTGGCCTAATCTCAGGCGGCATTGCTGTAGCACTTCTAAACCAGTACGACCATCATCAAGTCGGTAATCGGAAAAAATCACGTCCGGAATCCAACCATCCTCGAGAGCTTGTAGACTTTCTACCAAATCGGTCGCCACTCGCGTATCGCAGCCCCATCGAGACAGTAAGTTTTCCATGCCGACTAGAATGTCAGGCTCATTATCGACACATAGAATTCTTAGATGACCAAGTTCAGATTGGTTACTTGTCGTGACTTGAACTGGGGGCGGCTGCACATGATCGGCTTTATCAAGCGTGATGGAAAAGACACTGCCTTTACCAACCCAAGAACGCATCGAAATTTCATGCCCGAGCACTTGAGCAATTCCCTTGGAAATCGCCAAACCAAGCCCGAGACCTTGGTCGGAACGAACTTGAGTTCCGCGATTAAACTCTTCAAAGATCTCTTGCTGCTTCTCTTCTTCAATACCTACACCGTTGTCCCACACATCAATACGCACTCGCCCTTTTACCCGGCGAACACCAAGCGCCACTTTGCCATTCGGGTTATAACGAAACGCATTGGTCAGGAAGTTTTGCACCACACGGCGCAGCAGTTTGGGATCCGATTTCACCATGAGTGAGGATGGAATCATGGTGAATGCTATACCTTGTTGCTTGGCTAATGCGCTGAACTCCGCATTCAAATTCGACAACACATCGTTTAACGCAAAACCGTGCACATTGACTTCCAGCTTGCCCGACTCCAAGCGCGAAATATCCAGCAAATCTCCTATCAGGTCTTCGGCCGCCTCTAAAGCACTCTCAATGTGAGCCGACAGCTTTTTGGCTTCGCTGTCTTTGGCTACTTCCGACAATGAAGAAGCGAACAGGCGCGCAGCGTTGAGTGGCTGCATCAAGTCATGGCTTACTGCCGCCAAGAACCGTGATTTGGACTTCGATTCCAAATCGGAGCGTTGCGTCGCTGCCACCAGCTGCTTGTTAAGTTGTTCTAATTCCCGAGTCCGCAGACGTACCCTTTCTTCCAATGTCTCGTTGGCGTCTTTCAGCGCTTGCTCTGCATCTCGGAATACGGTGATGTCGGTAAAGCTCATCACAAAGCCACCACCTGGCATTGGGTTACCTTGTACCTCAATCACGCGACCATCGGGGCGGACCCGAGAAGAGGTGTGCCGAGTCCCTTGCTCAAGGTGATACACACGGCGACGGACGTGGTCATCAGGATCGCCTGGGCCACATAAACCTTGCTTTGCATTGTGCCGAATCACATCCGCAATCGGTCGCCCAACTTGGATCAAGCCTGGCGGAAATTCAAAGAGTTCTAAGTAGCGTTGGTTCCAAGCCACCAAGCGTAATTGCTTATCGACCACCGCAATACCTTGGCCGATATGTTCAATCGCCCCCTGAAGTAGGCCTCGGCTAAAATCGTACAGTTCAGAGGCTTCATCGACGATTGTCGCCACCTCTTCAAGCTGCATGTTTCTTCCTTGCAGGGCAGAAGTAAGTACTAACTTAGCAGAAGAAGCACCGAATACCCCGGCTAATACACGTTCAGTATGTCGAATCAGAGAAGATGGCGCTTGCTGATTCGGCATTAGCTCTTCTCGTTGCTGGCTCCAATACGCTTGAAAAGCCGCTTTTACTCGCGTTCGCCCAACAAACCTAGACGCTAGCATTTCTAGTTCAGCAACCGTAACACGACTCTGGTATAGGCTCATGTTTTCGCTTTCAGGCAGTGGCGTACCAACGAATGACGCCGATTGTAAGCGCTCACTTAGGCTTGGTCGTGTAGTCATAGAAACCACGACAAAACACACTGCATTGGCGACCACGCTGAGGATCATCCCCCAATCTGAAATCGCAATGTCAAAGCCAGCCAATACCTCTGGTGGGGTGATCAACCAAATCAAAAAGTTGTTACTGGCATTCCCGGCAAGCATGTCCGTTTGGCTCATTAACGTAATCAGCCAAATGGTAAAGCCTACCGCCAAGCCAACATACACACCTTTCTTATTCCCTTGACGCCAGTACATACCGCCCACCAGCGCAGGCGCGAATTGCGTGATCGCCGCAAATGAGAGAAAGCCGATCGCTGAGAGTGAGTGAATGGTATCTAACGCTTGATAAAAACCCCAAGCGCCAATTAGTAGGACTAAAATCAGACCACGGCGGATCCGCAGTAATAATTCAGAGAAGTGATGATGGTTACGCTGCGTCAATCGCATGCGACGCAACAGTAGTGGCATAACCAAGTCGTTCGATACCATGATCGCTAAGGCAATCGTCGACACGATAACCATGCCACTGGCCGCCGAAGTGCCGCCTAAAAATGCAAGCAAAGCGATTTCACTCGCCCCTACCGACATCGGCACACTGATCACATAAGTATCAGGCGAAGCACCACTCAACAACCCTTGCCCTACCCACGCAATAGGTAAAACAAAAATCCCCATCAAGATCAGATAAATGGGAAACAACCAACGAGCAACATGCAAATCTTGCGCGCGTTCATTTTCCACTACCATCGTATGGAATTGTCGTGGAAGACAAACAATCGCCAGCATCGTGAGTACGGTATGAATCAATATGGTAGGGATGTTTGGTGACTGATACGTCTGTGTGGCAACGTCAACTAAGCTCAAATTCTCGGTGTTCATCGCCAACCAAACAATGAATACACCGACTACTAAAAACGCCAACAGTTTGATAATCGATTCGAAGGCAATCGCCATCATCATCCCACGATGGTGTTCCGTGTTATCAATGTGCCGGGTACCAAATAGCATGGTAAAAATTGCCAGTGCGACCACGACAAACCACGACACGCTATCGTTTTGATAACCAAAATCGGTAGCCAGTTCTGGGGCAATGATTTCTAGCCCCATGGTGATACCACGCAACTGCAAAGCGATGTACGGCAAAATTCCCGCAACCGCAATGAGTGTAACGACTACGGCCAAACCTTGAGATTTGCCGTAACGAGCTCCGATAAAATCAGCAATCGACGTGATGTGTTCCCGTTTAGCAATCAAAATAAGCCGAGCTAAAACGCGCCATCCGATGGTAAACACTAAAATGGGGGCAATATAGATGGGCAAGAAAGACCAAGGGTTAGTGCTGGCCTGCCCGACCGTGCCGTAGAAGGTCCACGATGTACAGTACACCGCAATGGAAAGGCTATAAATCCACGGCCGCCAGCGTGCTAACCACCTTTTCTGAATGTCGCCGTACCACGCGATGATAAATAAGGCTCCCAAATACGCCAAAGAAACGGGAACCACCAGCCATCCTTGCATCCGATATCCTTTCTTGCCTTTCTTGCCGTTTTAAAGCAAGAGAATAAAAAAACCTCTCCATTAGGGAGAGGTTTCATTTAACACTGCTTTCACAACGGAGACAAAGCTTAGTTTTTAACCTTTGTCACAGAAGTCTAATTCTGTGTTTCCAGTGACTTGTCTGATACATCGACCACATGATGTGGCTCTTGTGGTTCGAGCTTGATGAACAATGCCAATAAACCCATCGCGGCCATGCCCCAGAACACAAGTGGTCCCCAGTGCTCATAACCCCAACCGCTCAACACGGTCATCAGTGCGATGAATGCGCCTAGCGGAATCGCGTTATACAATGCTTGCAGCGCCACTATCTTATTCTCTTCCGAGTTTTGGATATATTGAATCGCAGCAATGTGTGCCGTTGCGAAGGTCACGCCATGCAATAATTGAACAATCACCAAAGCAACAATCGACGTTGTCGATGCCGTAATGCCCCAACGCATCATCACACCAACGGCAGCAACAACAAATAACGCACGCATTGACCAACCGACAAATAAACGCTTGCTCAGCGCAAACACTGCCACTTCGGCTGCAACACCCAAGCTCCACAGATAGCCAATCACATCTTCCGAATGACCTGCGGCTTTCCAGTGAATAGCGCTAAAACCGTAGTAAGCCGCATGACTGCCCTGAATTAATGACACCAACACTAAGAATTTAAGTATCGGCTTGTCTGTCAAAAGAGCACTCAGTTTTGGACGCTCCGTGCTTTGCCCACCAAGCGTAACGGGCATCGGGTTAGTCATACGCATTGAAAATAGCAACGAAACTAATACCCCGGCCATCGCCGTGTACAAGATCATATCAGAGCCAAATTCAGCCACCAGATAACCCACGGCCGTCGAACCCGCTATAAAGGCGATCGAGCCCCATAAGCGCGTACGGCCGTAGTCGAGCATTTTCAGACGAGCGTAGTAGTTTGCCATCGCATCCGATAATGGAACAATCGGTCCACAACAGAGGTTAAATAGCACCGTCGCTAACGCCATTAACCAAAAACTGCCACCTGTAAAAAAGTGAAATCCAACAAAAAGGAGGGCAGCGAAACTCAACCAACGTAAAGCAGGCATAAGGTGTTCAACTTTGTGCACTCGTGGGGTGATCACGATATTGGCGACACAACGTGTCGCAAGACCTAACCCAACTAGCAAACCGATGTCGGTCGAAGAGACACCTTGCTCCTTAAACCAAAGTGACCAAAATGGCAGATATACGCCATACGCAAAGAAGAATCCGAGAAAGTACTGGGAAATCCAGCCATACGGAGAAGGTTTCAACATTACTAATATCCTAAAACGGGAACATCAACGTTCGAACCGGGAATTATGGATCGCTATGCGTATTATAAAAAGGGAAGAATAGGCAACTTATCGTTTCCTCGATGGAATACTAACTTTGCGACATTGGCCATCTTAAAGCGAAATCATCGTGATTTAGACCAAAGTCGTCTGGCTTCCAGTAGGAAATTTGTCAGACTTAGAGAGTGTTCCTTCCATCATTGGGTGTTCTCATGCCTGACAAATTTAACATGCAATCTCCACCGTTCGACCGCTTAACCGAAGCACAACAGACACGACTGCGCTCGTCTCTGGACGTTGCCTACTATCGAGCTCGAGATGTTATTTTATCTTGCGGACAGAAAAACCCTCACTTGCACATTCTGATCAAAGGCGCGGTAGAAGAACGCTCCCAAGATCAGCAGGAAGTGTTCGCGCATTATGCCAACGACGATATGTTTGATGTGCGCTCATTACTTGAAGACAACGTACGTCATCAATACATCGCTCTTGAGGACACACTCTCCTATCTGCTGCCGAAAGACGTCTTTCTGGCGCTTTACAACGAGAATGGTCAGTTTGCGGCCTATTTCGATAACAATTTATCAAAGCGACAAGAGCTCATCGAAGCCGCTCACCAACAACAAAACTTGGCAGAGTTTATCCTCACCAAAGTGGACCGCAGCATTTATCACCCACCGATGATCCTTGAGCCAAATACGCCGATTAACGAGGTGACGCACACCCTAAAAGCAAATGGGATCGATGCAGCACTTGTCAAACTCAATGATGACGATCCGCGATTAGAAAAATGGCCTTCGGCTCATCCATACGCCATCGTGACGCGCACCAACATGCTGCACTCCGTGATGTTAGATGGCTGCGCACTCAATACCCCTGTCGGTGATATCGCCACCTTTCCTGTCTATCACGTTGATGATGGTGACTTTTTGTTCAATGCCATGATCACCATGACTCGAAATCGAATGAAGCGTCTCATGGTATGTGATGGCAACCAAGCCGTCGGCATGCTGGATATGACCCAAATTCTCAGCGCGTTCTCTACCCACTCTCACGTATTAACGCTCAGTATTGCCAGAGCAAGCAGTGTGGAAGAGCTCGCATTGGCCTCAAACCGCCAGCGTCAATTGGTCGAGAGTTTATTGAGAAACGGCATCCGCACTCGCTTTATCATGGAGCTGATTTCCGCCGTGAACGAGCAAATTATCGAAAAAGCGTTTGAGTTAGTGGTTCCACCTGCCTTGCACGATCATTGTTGCTTAATCGTGCTCGGCTCAGAAGGTCGAGGAGAACAAATTCTCAAGACAGACCAAGACAATGCTCTAATTATTCAAGATGGTTTGGAATGGCCTCATTGCGAACAAGTGATGCAATCCTTCACGCACACTCTACAACAGCTCGGCTACCCACTCTGTCCGGGTAAAGTCATGGTCAACAACCCGAAATGGGTCAAAACGCAGCAAGAGTGGATAAACACCTTAGACCGCTGGATAGCCAAAGCCGAACCACAACAAGTCATGGACTTAGCCATTTTCAGTGACGCCCATGCTGTTGCGGGAAATCGCGAACTGCTGGCTCCAATCGCGACCCACCTTCGCGACACAATGAAAGATCGCATGTTGATACTGTCTGATTTTACTCGCCCTGCCTTGCAGTTTTCTGTGCCCCTAACTCTGTTTGGCAACGTAAAAAGTGCTAAGGACGGGTTAGATATTAAACGCGGCGGCATTTTCCCAATTGTGCACGGCATTCGCACCTTGTCTTTGGAATATGCCATTGAGGAGAAGAACACGTTTGAGCGCATTGAAGCACTTCGGAAAAAACGCATCTTAGAGCCTGAAACGGCAGATAACCTCAACGAAGCACTGAAATTGTTCTTTAAGGTTCGCCTTAATCAACAACTCAAAAAGCAAGAAGCATTGAATAACATTGATATTAAACAACTGGATAGAACCGAGCGTGATTTACTTCGCCACAGCTTACATGTAGTGAAAAAATTTAAGCAATTTTTAGGCTTCCACTATCAAATTCGTGATTAACCGTGATTTTCATAAATCATACAGAGGCGTAGGCAATGAACTGGTTACAACGCAAATACTGGCACTACAAACTGAAAGGCTCTCCTTATCAGTCGCTTTTTTGCACGCCCGATAAAACGGAATACGTTTCGCTCGACTGCGAAACCACCAGCCTTGATCCAAATCGCGCCGAGTTGGTGACCATTGCGGCCACGAAGATCATCGACAACCGCATCATCACTAGCCAGCCATTTGAAGTCCGCTTACGCGCGCCGCAATCGCTCGATTCTGGCTCAGTCAAAATTCATCGAATTCGCCACCAAGACTTAGTCGACGGGATTAGCGAAAAAGAGGCGCTGCTCGAGCTGCTCGACTTTATCGGCAACCGACCACTTGTCGGTTATCACATTCGTTACGATAAAAAGATCTTAGATCTTGCTTGTCTGAGGCAACTTGGCTTTCCACTTCCTAACCCGCTCATCGAGGTAAGTCAGATTTATCACGACAAGCTGGAAAGACATTTGCCGAATGCCTATTTCGACTTAAGTCTGGATGCGATTTGTAAACACCTCGAACTTCCTATCCAAGATAAACACGACGCTTTACAAGATGCGATTTCTGCCGCTTTGGTCTTTGTTCGCTTAACGAAAGGCGATTTGCCCAACCTAACTGCGCCGTATACATAAAAATCAGTTGACCTAGCTCCCAGAAATACTTTTGTTTCAGCGATTTCACGGCGCTTCCTTCACTCTCATCCTAAAGTCTAATTGTGGAAATACGCGCAGTGACTGACAGTTATAAGCACAACGTCGTCATTACCACGACCAAGTTATTTAGAACCAAAAAACAGCCCTACAAAAACATATTCAAAATCTTATCTAGATTGGTGTAAGGCCGAGAAATAAGGCACAAGGAGAGAAGCCATGAGCGAAGCCCACGTTTATCCGGTAAAAGAAAATATTAAAACACATACACACGCGGATAATGATACTTACTTAGCAATGTATCAGCAGTCGGTAACCGATCCAGAGGGCTTCTGGAACGAACACGGTAAAATCGTTGATTGGATCAAACCTTTCACCAAAGTAAAAAGCACCTCTTTCGATACTGGTCATGTCGACATTCGTTGGTTTGAAGACGGTACACTGAACGTCTCGGCTAACTGTATTGACCGTCATCTCGCAGAACACGGGGATGACGTCGCAATCATCTGGGAAGGCGATGATCCAGCCGACGACAAAACACTCACTTTCAACGAACTGCACAAAGAAGTATGTAAGTTCTCCAACGCATTGAAAGAGCAAGGCGTACGTAAAGGCGACGTGGTGTGTTTATACATGCCAATGGTGCCAGAAGCCGCAGTGGCTATGCTCGCTTGTACCCGCATCGGTGCGGTTCATACCGTTGTATTTGGCGGTTTCTCACCAGAAGCTCTCTCTGGCCGTATCATCGACTCTGACGCTAAAGTCGTGATCACCGCTGATGAAGGCGTGCGCGGCGGGCGTGCCGTTCCACTGAAAAAGAACGTGGACGAAGCACTAACTAACCCAGACGTAAAAACCATCAATAAAGTGTTGGTGCTTAAACGTACAGGTGGTGATGTCGAATGGCATGAACACCGTGATGTTTGGTGGCACGAAGCAACAGCTAACGTTTCTGACGTTTGCCCACCAGAAGAGATGAAAGCCGAAGATCCGCTCTTCATCCTTTACACTTCAGGTTCAACAGGCAAACCTAAAGGTGTACTACACACTACTGGTGGTTACCTCGTCTACGCGGCGATGACCTTCAAATATGTGTTCGATTACCAACCAGGCGAAACCTTCTGGTGTACCGCGGACGTGGGTTGGATTACCGGTCACACTTACCTAATCTACGGTCCACTTGCAAATGGGGCGAAGACCATCTTATTCGAAGGTGTACCAAACTACCCAAGCACAAGCCGAATGAGTGAAGTGGTTGATAAACACCAAGTCAACATTCTATACACCGCCCCAACCGCGATTCGTGCGCTAATGGCAAAAGGTGATGAAGCGGTTGCAGGCACATCTCGTTCAAGCCTGCGCATCATGGGCTCAGTGGGCGAACCAATCAACCCAGAGGCGTGGGAGTGGTACTACAAAACGATTGGTAACGAGAACTCACCTATCGTCGATACTTGGTGGCAAACGGAAACTGGCGGCATCTTGATTGCGCCACTACCAGGGGCAACCGATCTAAAACCAGGCTCTGCGACTCGCCCATTCTTCGGCGTCCAGCCTGCTCTTGTCGATAATATGGGCAACATTCTTGAAGATACCGTTGCTGAAGGTAACTTGGTTATCCTTGATTCTTGGCCAGGCCAGATGCGCACGGTTTACGGCGACCATGAGCGCTTTGAACAGACCTACTTCTCAACCTTTAAGGGGATGTACTTCACCAGTGATGGTGCGCGTCGTGACGAAGACGGCTACTACTGGATCACTGGCCGTGTTGATGACGTACTAAACGTGTCGGGTCACCGTATGGGTACCGCTGAAATTGAATCAGCGCTAGTGGCGCACCACAAGATTGCAGAAGCGGCGATTGTTGGTATTCCACATGACATCAAAGGCCAAGCTATCTACGCTTACATTACATTGAACGATGGTGAATTCCCGTCAGCAGAGCTGCACAAAGAAGTTAAAGATTGGGTGCGTAAAGAGATTGGTCCAATCGCGACACCAGATGTACTGCACTGGACGGATTCCTTACCGAAGACTCGCTCTGGTAAGATCATGCGTCGAATCCTGCGTAAGATTGCAACGGGCGATACAAGCAACCTCGGAGACACATCAACGCTTGCCGATCCGAGCGTGGTAGACAAACTTATCGCAGAGAAAGCAGAATTGGCATAAATTCAACCAACTGTTTTAAAAGCACTTTAAAAACCGCCATCACTCATGGCGGTTTTTTGCTTTTGCGCACAAATTAGCCACACAAAGAACATGGCAATTATGTTGTTTTTGTTAACTTGGTTACAGAAACGAAGGTGGCTATTAGGAGATTAGACCAGTAAATTGCTGCTAATTGCTATGAATTAGCTATAATCTTGGTCGATTTTTTAAAATTTGCTCGGTTTTAACAAAAAAATCGTGCTGAACTATCGTATATTTGGGAATATAAACGTTCCACTCACGATAAGGGAAGATAGCAACATAATGTCTGCAAAGTCACGGATTCTTGTTCTAAACGGACCAAATCTTAACCTATTGGGTCTGCGCGAACCGACACACTATGGTCACAGCACCTTAGCACAAGTTGTGGATGCTCTTACGAAGCAAGCTCATAACGCTGGGGTGGAACTGGAACACCTACAATCAAATCGTGAGTACGAACTGATTGAAGCCATTCATGCTGCTTATGGCAAGATTGACTTCATTATCATCAATCCAGCGGCTTTCACTCATACCAGTGTGGCACTGCGAGATGCATTACTTGGCGTCGCCATCCCATTTATTGAGGTGCACTTATCAAATGTGCACGCACGTGAACCATTTCGTCATCACTCTTATCTGTCAGATAAAGCAGAAGGCGTGATTTGCGGTCTAGGCGCACAAGGTTATGAATTCGCTCTGTCTGCCGCGATTAATAAGCTACAGGCAAAGTAACCCTAACACTCTGCAACCCCACGAGGGTTGTCTTAATCACAAGATAAAAGAGAAAGAAAAGATGGATATTCGTAAAATCAAGAAGCTAATTGAGTTAGTTGAAGAGTCTGGCATTGCTGAGCTAGAGATTTCTGAAGGTGAAGAGTCAGTACGCATCAGTCGTCACGGCACTGCAGCCCCTCAAGCACCAGTTCACTACGCAGCAGCTCCAGTAGCGGCACCTGCTCCAGCAGCAGCGGCACCAGTAGCAGAAGCGCCAGCAGCAGAAGCTCCAGCTGCTGCAACGCCTGCAGGTCACCAAGTTCTTTCTCCAATGGTTGGTACTTTCTACCGTTCTCCAAGCCCAGACTCTAAAGCATTCGTAGAAGTGGGTCAGAAAGTAAATGCTGGCGATACGCTATGTATTGTTGAAGCAATGAAAATGATGAACCAAATCGAAGCGGACAAATCTGGCGTTGTTACAGCGATCCTAGCTGAAGACGGCCAACCAGTTGAATTCGACCAACCTCTTGTTGTAATCGAATAAGCGGGGCTTGCCTTATGCTAGACAAAGTAGTCATCGCGAACCGAGGTGAAATTGCACTTCGTATTCTTCGCGCTTGTAAAGAATTAGGTATTAAGACCGTCGCTGTTCACTCGACAGCTGACCGCGATCTTAAGCACGTACTACTCGCAGACGAAACCGTGTGTATCGGCCCTGCTCGTGGTATCGACAGCTACCTAAATATCCCACGAATTATTTCTGCAGCAGAAGTAACAGGAGCAGTTGCCATTCACCCTGGTTACGGCTTCTTGTCAGAAAACGCAGACTTCGCTGAGCAAGTTGAGCGCAGTGGTTTCATCTTCGTTGGTCCAAAAGCAGACACTATCCGCCTGATGGGTGACAAAGTGTCGGCTATCAATGCAATGAAGAAAGCTGGCGTTCCTTGTGTGCCTGGTTCTGACGGTCCTCTGGACAACGACGAAGAGAAAAACAAGGCGTTTGCTAAACGCATTGGTTATCCAGTCATCATCAAAGCGTCTGGTGGCGGCGGTGGCCGTGGTATGCGTGTCGTTCGCGCAGAAAAAGACCTAATCCAAGCGATTGCAATGACGCGTGCTGAAGCAAAAGCAGCGTTCAACAACGATATGGTTTACATGGAGAAATTCCTAGAAAACCCTCGTCACGTTGAAGTGCAAGTTATCGCTGACGGTCAAGGCGGCGCAATCCACCTTGGTGAGCGTGATTGTTCAATGCAACGTCGTCACCAAAAAGTAGTGGAAGAAGCGCCCGCACCAGGTATCACTGAAGAGATGCGTAAGTACATCGGTGAACGTTGTACTCGTGCATGTATCGAAATTGGTTACCGCGGCGCAGGTACGTTCGAATTCCTATACGAGAACGGTGAATTCTACTTCATCGAAATGAACACTCGTATTCAGGTAGAACACCCAGTAACAGAAATGGTTACCGGCATCGACCTAATCAAAGAACAGCTTCGCGTTGCAGCGGGTCAACCTCTGTCATTCACTCAAGATGACATTAAGATCCGTGGCCATGCGATTGAGTGCCGTATCAACGCAGAAGACCCAGAACGCTTCCTACCATCTCCAGGTAAGATAGAGCGTTTCCACGCGCCTGGCGGTATGGGTGTGCGTTGGGAATCACACATCTATTCTGGTTACACAGTACCACCTCATTACGATTCAATGATTGGTAAACTGATTACTTACGGTGAGAACCGTGATGTAGCGATTGCACGTATGAAAAACGCACTGGGTGAGATGATCATCGAAGGCATCAAAACTAACGTGCCACTGCAATTCTCTATTATGAATGACGAAAACTTCCAACACGGTGGTGCAAACATCCACTACCTAGAGAAGAAGCTTGGCTTACAATAAGCATTAGCTAACGTCTTACAAAATGCCCACACCCGTGGGCATTTTTGTTTTGTATGGACTCTAAGCATTCAACAAATACGTAGGCTTATTTGGGTATATACTCAAACAAATCGTAGAGTTCTGGTAAACTCTGCGCCACTTCATTCACTTTAAGAGCAAAAACCAATGCCTTGGATTCAAATCAAACTCAACGCGACCAATGAAAACGCTGAGCAAATCGGCGATATGCTAATGGAAGAGACTGGCGCGCTGTCTGTTACATTCTTAGACGCGCAGGATACACCTGTATTCGAACCTCTACCTGGCGAAACTCGCTTATGGGGCGATACTGACATTCTGGCACTGTATGATGCAGAAGCAGACACTAACTTCATCATCGACCAAATTAAAGCGAGCAATATGCTGGCTGACAATTTTGCTTACAAAGTAGAACAGCTTGAAGATAAAGACTGGGAACGCGAATGGATGGAAAACTTCCACCCAATGAAATTTGGTGAACGCCTATGGATTTGTCCAAGCTGGCGCGACATTCCAGATCCTGACGCTGTTAATGTTATGTTGGATCCTGGCCTTGCATTCGGTACGGGTACTCACCCTACAACAGCACTTTGTCTTGAGTGGCTAGAAAGCATGAACTTAAGCGGTAAGACCGTTATCGACTTCGGTTGTGGCTCGGGCATTCTGGCGATCGCGGCGATCAAACTAGGCGCTGAAAAAGTGATAGGGATCGACATTGATCCTCAAGCACTGCTTGCTTCGAAAGACAACGCAGAGCGTAACGGCGTTGCCGACAAACTAGAAGTTTACCTTCCTCAAAACCAACCAGAAGGTCTGATTGCAGACGTGGTTGTTGCTAACATTCTTGCTGGCCCATTGCGTGAACTTGCACCAATCATTAAAGGCCTAGTTAAGCCACATGGCGACCTCGCTATGTCTGGCGTATTAGACACTCAAGCCGAAGATGTTGCGAACTATTACCGTGACGAGCTTCACATTGACCCGATTGTTGAGCAAAGTGAATGGTGTCGCATCTCTGGTCGTAAGCAAGGCTAGACAAGGTTTTCAGAGCTAATTGTTTGAAATTCATACAATTTACAAAAACAATTTGTAAATGCTCAAATATTAGTCTTTTCACGCAGTGAAAAAATGCGTAAAATGCGCGCCCTTGCTGGTACAGAACTGTGATGACGTTTTGAAAATCGGAAACTATCAACTTAAGAACAATCTAATCGTAGCCCCTATGGCTGGTGTAACGGATAGACCGTTTCGCGAGTTGTGTCTTCGCTATGGTGCGGGAATGGCCGTCAGTGAAATGATGTCTGCTAACCCAAAACTATGGGGAACGTCAAAGTCGAAACAGCGCATGGTACACGAGGGCGAATCGGGCATTCGCTCTGTACAGATTGCGGGTTCCGATCCACAGCTTATGGCGGACGCAGCTCAATTCAGTGTTGAGAACGGTGCACAAATCATCGACATCAACATGGGCTGCCCGGCAAAAAAAGTGAATAAGAAGCTAGCGGGCTCTGCTCTGCTTCAATACCCAAACATTATCGAAGAGATTTTGAAAGCGGTCGTGAATGCAGTGGACGTTCCTGTAACGTTAAAGACTCGAACTGGCTGGGATACAGACAACAAGAACTGTGTCCAGATCGCTAAATTAGCCGAAAACTGCGGCATACAAGCTCTTGCTCTGCATGGCAGAACGAAAGCATGTATGTACAAAGGTGAGGCCGAATACGACAGCATTAAAGCGGTAAAAGAGGCGATTTCAATTCCGGTTATCGCGAACGGTGATATCGATAGCCCGGAGAAAGCCAAATTTGTACTGGAGTACACCGGTGCGGACGCTTTAATGATTGGACGCCCTGCCCAGGGTCGTCCTTGGATTTTCCAGGAAATCCATCACTATTTGGAAAACGGCACCACAATGGAGGAGCTTCCAACTGAGGAAGTGAAAACCATTATGCTTGGTCATGTGAATGCTCTGCATGAATTTTATGGGGAGTTCTTAGGTCCACGTATCGCGCGCAAGCACGTTGGGTGGTACCTGAAAGAGCATGAACAGGCAAGTGAGTTTCGCCGTACCTTCAACGCTATCGACGCAGCTCCGCTGCAAATTGAGGCGTTAGAAGGTTATTTTGATAACGTTGCATCATAATTAAGAGAAGAGCTAGACCGAATATGTTCGAACAAAATCTGACTTCAGAAGCATTAACAGTAACTACAGTAACGTCACAAGACCAGATTACTCAGAAGCCTTTACGTGACTCTGTTAAAGCGTCTCTTAAAAACTACCTTGCTCAACTAAACGGCCAGGAAGTAACAGAACTATACGAATTAGTTCTAGCTGAAGTTGAACAGCCACTATTAGATACTATCATGCAGTACACTCGCGGTAACCAAACTCGCGCGGCAACTATGATGGGTATCAACCGCGGTACTCTTCGCAAAAAACTTAAGAAATACGGCATGAACTGATAAGAAGCCGATAACTTATTGATTTAAAATGGTCTAGCCTTTATTGGCTAGGCCTTTTTTCTATGTGAACCCACCACTGAACACACACCCCAGAAAATACACCTCAAAATTCACATCAAAATAAATCATATTAGCCCGACTGGTGTTGGGTGTGCGGCACTGCCGCTTACTGCCCAATCATTACATAAGTTAGCATTTGCTAATATAAATGGTTTCAGAGCCGTTTCCAGACGGATAACCCTCAACCTGCGAACCTGCGTTACCTGCGAAAAGTCGATAGGTCGCTTAATTACAAACCAGTTAGGCTAATAATTGCTTTTTGGAAGATGGAAAGGACCTTTCGACATCAGTGTCGAAAGCATCAGGCAAACCTTCAATACTCTTTTTTATAGCGTCGAGAAACTCTGGTAAATCACCGTTACTTTTCCGTTATTTACGGCTTCAAACCGTATAACGATATTTTCGGCATGGGCCAATTGTCGGCTCCTCAGATTGAGTAACCGCTTGAGAGAAAGTTTTTGCCATCGATGGGCGAAAGTAATACCCCTATTTGAGAAAAGAGCTTTCACACGCTGTGAAACCGATAAGATTTTTTCGGGGTCATAGGGAATAAAACAGGTATGTCCAACTTTGGGCACTCTTGCCCAGTGTTATTGCTGAAATCCCAGCTTTTAGATTTAGACGTGGAAAGAGTCTGATACTCACAACTGAATGATGGGCGAAACCATAACAAAACATAACATAGCCCCCTAAAACAGATGCGCGAATAAAAAACATAAAGAACACAAGGCAGACTAAAATATCTTTATCAAAATGTATTCAACGGTAGACAAAAAAACCCAGCCTATGACTGGGTTCTGTTCTTAATTAGTTAGCTCGATGCAATAGCTTTTAGCTCTTGGTCGAGATTCAGTTTTAACTCACCTAACCTTGTTTTCTCTATTTTCATAATCCTTGATCCATACATGCCAAGTAAACGATGGCTTTATACGCTTTGATTTGTTCTAGCTTGTCGCCTGCGCTCTCTTCGATATCGTACTGGTACGCTAGTTTAACGACCTCCCTGTGAGAAGGTCGATTAACTTCATTACCGATTAGAATGTCGCTACTTAACTCTGACTGTCGCCATGTCATCGCCTTCTCTGCTGTGTGTGCTAAATCCTCACACTTCTCTTGCTTTGTCGGCTCTTTTGCAAACACGTCACTGCATCCAGATAGTGAAATTGCCGCGATTAGTGCTAGTGTAAGTTTTTTCATTGCTCGTTATCCTTCATCTTCAAGAAACAAATCATTGCTGCGTGACGGGTAAGTCAGAGTTAAGCAAAATAACCACCCAAATCAGGTGAGCCGCTTTGCTTATCGGCATGATTAACGAATGGTGTATCAAAGTAGTCACTCGGATCAGGCGAACCGCTTTGAACTTTGGAATGGTTAACTCCTGGCTTCTTATCCTGCTCTGAACGTTCAACATACTTATCTAATAGTTTGTCTAGCTCATCTAGCATTTTAGTAGTCACATCGTTAGCAATTTTATCAGCATCAACTTTCATTTTATTTTCCCTTAGTCTAAATCTTCAATGAATCGGCCGTTAGTAACAAATGTCGTTCCGCTTTCCGGATCACGTCCTGCGTGGATGTATTCTTGAATAGCCTTTAATCTGCGACTATCTAACACACCAAAGTAACTAACTATGCTGCTCTGAATCCCGCACTGTTTGGTGAGCGTACTAGCTCGGCTTAACGCGCTGTATCGCTTGGCCTCAATCTGGCATAACCTCTCAAGCGCTGGTTTAATATCCTTATCAAATGCTTTGTTGATAATATCGACCTGCTCTGCAATTAACGAAGCATCGCCCTCACAATCGCGCTTTAAGGCCTCCAACTCTGCTAAGCCTTCACGCTGTTTAGCGACTGGCAATTCAAGCTCTAAGGCTTGCTTCTCAACTCTCAATCGTCGCGCCTGTCGCTCATCTTCAAGTTGCTTTTGTTCCAACCGATCAACATCACCGCCTGAACTCATGACCTCTAAAAGCTCTGCGTCAAAGTCTCTCTGTTCGAATTGGTTTTGCTCTTGTGCGATTTCAGATAACCGCGCTTGTATTTGAGTTACTGTTTTCTGTTTCATTCTTCTATTCCTTAGTTTTGGAGTTATTCGGTACACATAAGGCTTTTATAAACTTGCTCCGCCTCATCTTGTGGGTGTTTATATGTCGTCTTTGGATACTTCGGCGGTTCAGCGTCTACAACTCTTCGCCATAACATAGCCGCTTCACTTGGTGCCATATCGGGTGCGATCAACAAAATTTCGTCAATGCGGCTATTTTGGCTTCGTGTGGCAGCTTCTAAAGACGCTAGGCGTTGCAGTTTGCTAGCCATTCTGTGTGGCCTTTTCTAGGGCGCAAAGCCTTTGCTCAAACTCTGAAAGCTCTTTCATTTTCAAACGTAAATATTCAGCATCTAGCGAGTCTTCTGGAGTAATAGCCTTTAAAGGTGCGAATGAACGATCAATAACCATTCGAACCGCTTGGATTTCGCCAGCATCCAAAAGAGAATTTAGTTGTGCTAGGGCTTTATCTGTCATCTCTTTAGGTAAGGGGTTACGTTTGCGCCCTGCGTTTTCTCGTTTACCACCCCAGCCGTTAGCCATTGGATCACCTCTTGAAATAGCTTGATTTATCAAGTTATAGACTACTGCTCATGATAGGATTAAGCGATTGTTATGTTTTTATTGATAGGTTTTGGTTTGCATGTATTTTTAATTAATACACAAATACGGGTTTATTGGTGGGTTCAAATAATCTCAAGACATTGAAATAGAAACGTAACTACCTGTATTAAACAAAAAATAAGACTAGGTATTAGTTAACAAGCTCTTATCTAAACAAAAAAACCGCCCTCTCGAGCGGTCTTGTATTAGCTAGCTTTGAAAGCTTGGATGAACATAAAACTGAACTGTCGGCCTTCCTTTTTCCGGTTGCTTCGTCACCTCTTGGATGTAACCCCTCTCCATAAGTCCGGCTATCGCCTCCTCTCTCGATTCTTTGCTTGTTAGCCCTTTCCAATCTTTCTGGCTTATCGCGTGTCTCGTAAAGGTTGGGCTTAACTGGGGCAATTTATCAAGTAGCGTTTTCGCTGGTGCCAATGCCCTTTCAGCTTCAAAGAATGTCATTATCCGCTGCGCGTGACTCTCTAGGTAATCCATCCATTTAATAGCCCGTCTTAAGTGATCAATCGTTATTACATCGTGTGGTTCTGGTTTCTCGCCCGCGAGTGTACGTCCGCATTCTTCTAACAAGTGAAAGACCAAAGCTAGTTTGGCACATAATGCCGGATACTTACCTAACATGCTTTGCCATTGTGCGGTTGCGCTTTTTTCTCGTTTCAGCATGTTTTTGGCCCACTCCTCCCAAAGCTCTTGGGCTTGTGCTTCAAACTTGCATAACAACGGTGTATCGCGTTCACCAAGATAGGCTAAGGCTTCAAAGGTGCTCTTTGCAGCCATTTCTGCCATCACGTTTGGGGCTTGGTCTACATACTCCATACCGGAAAAGTCAGGGTAGACCATGATTTGCATTATTCGTTCTAATAATCCGTCGTCTGTTGTTCCTTTTGCTTTGCCTGCTAGTAACGGGGTAAGCTTGGCTGGTTGAATGCCACCCATAACAGAAAGAACAACGCGCTCTAACTCGATATTTTTACGGGTGATACGCTCTTGGCTGTAACTCCCGAAGCCGTTAAATCCCTCAAGATAAAAGCCTCGTTCATGCTGACGATCTGCTCTGTCCATATTTGCCAACCATGATGAAAGCTCATCACGGAACATAAGCACACCTAATGGGTTTTTCTCTAGTCGAACCGCTAGGGCTTCGCTGGTGCTGTCATTAATAACGACACTTCTAAGCTTAGGTAATTCTGGGATCTGGTTCTTAACCTGCCTTTTTATTTCCAACGCTCTTTTCTTGTCACCAGCGGCTAGTGCTTCTTTAGCTTTTTCATTTGCTGCCTGTTCCAAATCTTCCGCTAACTCTTTTTCAATCTCATACAGATCCAACTTCTCAGCATTCAGCTTATCTATGACTGACTTCTGGGCGTGTTCTAGTAGCTTTCTACCGCACCCCAAAGATGGGGTTTTCTTAGTTGATGGCTGGCCAACCGCACCGCCCCACATTGTAGGAACCAACCTCCATCCAGTATCGAGTTTTTTTGGTTGTATCTCTGCGGCTCCACCAATCAAAGCCCCAGCACAAATCACAACACTGATAGCGGCAAAGTCTGCTGGCGCGTTGTCCATGCGCTTCGCATAATCCA
Organism: Vibrio sp. A1-1; assembly: GCF_021728175.1. Classification (NCBI taxonomy): domain Bacteria; kingdom Pseudomonadati; phylum Pseudomonadota; class Gammaproteobacteria; order Vibrionales; family Vibrionaceae; genus Vibrio; species Vibrio sp. A1-1. The sequence goes on along the minus strand of NZ_JAKKCL010000015.1, from coordinate 7,735 downwards.
CGACATAATTCTTAAGCTGATCGGGCAGTAGTTCAGGGTCGAATTTATTAACTGGGTGGAGTTCTACATCAAAAGGAAGGGGATCCAGCCAAGCTAGCTCGGCTGGTGTACTGTTTGAACTAGTAACACTTTGTTGGCTGTGGGCTTGTTGGTTATGGCGAGTAACACTTAAACCATTTTCAGTCATTAGCTCTGCGCCTAAACGTTTCAAAGCTTCGCCTGTGTCACCGCCATGCTCAAACTGACAATACAGATCAAACCTGTCGTGCGAAAAACCATCACATAACGGATCGCTTGAATGACTCGATACATAACGGCCGTTAACATCATCACGATAAGAAATAATAACCCCAGCTATTCCACTTGTACTATCTGGGTGTAGCCATTTTTTACCTCGCTTTTTATAGCCGTATTGAGAAAGTAAAGCATTCCAATCAGTAGACTTGTTAAACTCATCAATTGGGGATAATTGCCCACTAGTTAGGCTAATAGACTTCCTTTGAGCTGCTTTAGTTTTTGCTTCCAGTTCTTCCGCTTCTTTAGCTTGATCTTGAGCTAATAAAGCCGCTTGCTCAGCAAACCAAGAATTAAACACATCCAGCGGCTCACCGTCGGAAATTCTGATTTGATAACATTTTTGATTATAAAAACTTAATGCGGGTGCGTAGCTGATTTGTTGCGTTCTGCTTGTACAATCATCAGCATCAAGTGCCACAACTAAAGCCGCTTGCAATGCTTGCCAATGATCCGCGTCAATGACTTCACTGATAGGCACAACAACACGCCAACGCTTATCTGTTGGTTTGCTGGATACAGTCGAGTAAATATAAAAACATTCTATGCCGTTATTCCTAAGATCTGTTTCTACATCCTCAAGCTCACTATTACCTGTATCAATATCAGCAATCAATGCCGTGTACTGGTTATGACTCTCGGCTGCTTGTTTTGTTTTCGAAGTGCCAACGGAACTAGGAAGGAACCAAGGGCAATTAGCTTTAGCCTGTCTTAGTTTGTTATTTGCATCAGGTTTGTATTGAGTAAGGTCAAACGGTTTCCGCATCATGTCACGGATAGCATCGTAACCAATAAGTGAAAAATCGGACGTTTGCGAATGATAGTTACCGAAAGTTAGTTGCATGTTCGAGTTACCAAACTCACTAACAATTGCAGAATTTTGATCTGTCATTTATATTACCTTTAATGACGGTTGTTGGTGTCTGTCGCCAAAACTTCAACCAACAACCTGATTTACTTATTGAGCCTGCGGTTTATCCGTGGGCTTTTCTCTATCACATTTCACGCATCCAGAATTAAGCAACTCATCAGCAAGTTGAACAAACCCGCATTTTGCGCAGCGATCCATATTTGGGGGTAACTTTGCCAACCTCAGAGAGTACAATTTCCTTCTACTGCCATCATTAGCCGGAATACTCATCATCGTTAAGCCAATAGGTTTCAGCTTATCTTCTACCGCTTGCTTATTTGCGGGAAGGTAGTAGATATTCGAACTTTTTGACTCATAGCCTTTTCGATAGTCGTAACCGTTCGGGTGACTAGCTATTGTCTTTAGTACATCAAATTGCTTTGCAGTAAATCGCTTTCTATTCACCTTGAGGATGTCCAGCACAATGCTATTCATTGCTACCCCCTTGGCGCTCACTCAGCCATTCTTGATACTGCGAAGGTAACCACCCCAGCGTTCTCCCGCTTGGTGATCTTAATGGCTCTGGAAAGCGCCCTTCCTTAACCATTGTGTATAAGGTCGGACGCGCTTTATTGATTAGACTAAGCATCTCTTTGATATTGATGAGCCGCTCTGGTACTGATTGATTCATATCGAAAACCTCCTATTTGATTCGATATGAATATTCTATGCTGTATTCTCATTCCGCTACAGGTGGGACTGGCAGGTAATCCCCACTAGAGTAGAAGACGTACCACTTTTTACGTTCTACAGCTGACATGATCAAATCTCTGAATGAAGGATGCGCATCCTCCCTTAACCAAGTCCGATTCTCTCTATCCACCCGTCTCTGATCTTTATTTCGGCGCTTGTAATATTCACTTCTTACCGTTTCTTCTGTACAACCAGTCCTCTCAGCAACCAACTTGAACGCATCAGCTCTTTTCATTTGCTTATGCTTAATAAGCGCATCAATGGACATCTTTCTCATTAGGGCGGGTCTATCGGGCTTATCCGTTTTATTATCACAAGCTAGATACATGGCGATCTCATGGCTTATTAATTGTTCTCTTCTATTCGCTGCCCCTTCTTTAAATTTCTTCCATACGGAAAGGTACTCAAGAATGTTAATTCTTAGAAAAAGAAATTCAGGGTCACAACAATAGTTTTCTAGGGCATAACCTACGGGAAAAGTTCGCATGGCTTCGTCCCATTGCTTAATGATCTCGCGTACTTCTTTTATTTCCGCGTAGTTAATATCTGTTGTCATCTAATAGCCCTCACGTTTGAATGGTGTTCAGTTTCGTTTAACTTTGCCAGCCACAAGTCTAGCGCTTTGCGTTTCTGTTCAAGGTATTGCGCGCGGTTGTAAACACCTGCAACCCCTCTAATTGAATGGCCTAAGATCGCTTCGATAATATGTGGTTCTATTCCAGCATCGTTTAGGTGACTGGATATGGTTCTCCGTAAGTCGTGAAGTCTCCAAGGTTCTTGATTTAGCCGTTTAGGTAATATTGCAGCCCATGCGCTAACTGCTGGAGCTTGTTTGAACTCACCTAATAGAAATTCATTCTTTGATTGCTGAATAAGGCTAGCTATGTACTCGCGAAAAAACTCAGGGATAGGTCTAACAATTTCAGCCCCATTTTTGGAGTGAGCTTTTGGACAAGTCCAAAGCATTTTATCTAAGTCCCACTCATTGCATTTACTTAGCCTAACTTCTTGTGTTCTTGCACCGAAAGCCATTAGTAATTTAATGAGCTGGCGATAGTACCAATTACCTTTATGATCATCCGTCCATTGCCAAACGGTTTTAGCTTCTTCAATCGTCAAATAACGCTCTTTTTTACTCTGACGCTCGCCAATATCTGTAACTTGAAGGTCATCTAATGCGTGACTAGTACAAAAATGGCGTTTGCGACAATAGATAAGGGCTTGTTTGCAGTTTTGCAGAATATAACCGGCTGCTACTGGTGCGGCTCTAAAATGCGTACCATTACAAATGTCATCGAATGTCTTAACCCAATGGCGAGTTTCAATTTTTTCAACTGGAAGCGATCCAATGTATGGATAGATATGTTTTTGAAATTGGGCTTGGTGCTTATCAGCATTTGATCGGTGCTTTCTTGCGTATCCGTCTATCCAATACTCTAGCGCGTCTTGAACTGTGACCGCTTGCCTAAACGCTGTCTTTGCCAGTTTAATTTCTGTCCGCGGATTACGGCCATTATTCAACCATGCTCTACACTCTGACAGTTTGGCTCTGGCTTCTGACAATGACATATCAGGATAAACGCCTAGCGTGGCTGTCTGTGCCTTACCATTAAACCGATAGCGATAAATAAAACTAACCCTTCCACTATTTCTGACTAAAGCGGCCAAACCATCACGATCAGAAACTTTTTTGGGCGTTTTAGAGTCATGCCCTTTTGTTAATGCTCTTAGCTTTGCATCACTTAATGCCATTGTTTTCCCTTTTTCGCAGGTAACGCAGGTTCGCAGGTTGGGGGTTATCCTCAAACTTAGTTAAGTGGGTTTAAACTTAATACAAACCCACCACTGAACCCACAAACTAATCTATAACAAACAAGATAAACCTAGACAAAGGAAAAGAAAAGGGGCTTGCAAAGCCATATGATACAAAGAATTAGTAAATCTTATTGAAGAATAATGAGACAAAACAAAACAGGATATAAGTTAATACGGCATGAACTAAGACCGGCTTTCAAAAAGTATTTGGAACAAGCCGTTACCTTTTTAGGTAACGGCTTTTCTTTATCTACTAAAACACTACGAATAACGCTCACTTTGTTCAGCATTACCAACTGGCTTTAATATAACTACCGCTGAGCCAAACAATAACAAAGCCACGACAGCGACCCATTCACTACCTACAGAATAAGCAAAGCCCGCCAAGGCAGACCAAATCGCGACACCAAAGTGCATCATACTCATTCCAGAAGACATCAGCACACCTCGATGTTCATCAGATAAGCTTGCTATATGTGCTTGTAACGCCGGAGAGCCTACCCCTCCAGCAAGAGACCAGAGCACTAGAGCTGGAAGATAAGCGGTCACCGTACTCATCTCATTTGAGAACACCCATGCACTGCAAGGTATGCACACCATTAAAGCCACTCGCATAACGGCTCGAGAGCTACCAAGCCAACGGCAAGCTCTCCCCACGCACATATTTCCAACCACACTCACGATCCCTAGAGCAGCATAAATAGCGCCCACCCAACCGAGCGCCAACTCGCTGGTATCTCGAATATGAAGGCCTATCAGGTTAAATACACCAATACCTCCCCCTAGGCCTAAACACATCGCTAGAATAGCCCTCAACGCGCCTGGAAGATGAATGACGTCTGTGATAGGTGGCAGAGTATCTGACTTCTTGGACTCATTATGCTTGTTGTTCATGAACACTACGCTCATGGCACCGACAAGAAGAGCCGCAACGCCCAAAATAATAAAAGCGGCACGCCATGATAAAAGCTGGGTCAGCAATGCTCCGATCGCTGGGCTAGTTATCATACCCAGCGTTAATCCCGCCTGAACCATCACAATTTGACGCATCGCTCTATTACCCTTCGCGTCTCCCGCCAACGCAAATGCAATTGGCAACATGCCTGCACTTGCAATACCTGTGATCACTCGACTTGCAATCGCAAGTTCAAAATCATGAACTATGCCCGTCGTAATAGACGCAACCCCAAATACGAAGCAAGCAGGCAACATGATACGAATACGCCCAACCCGGTCTGATAAACGTCCCAGGTAAGGAGCACAAATTGCTATAGCTAAACTATATGCCGTAATAAATAACGTAACCTGACTCGGTTGAACACTTAAATCATTTCCGATAGGTTCAAGAATAGATCCAAGCATCAACTCATCAGCACCAACAAGAAAAGCAACGAGAAATAGGATCATGGACTGCATCATAGCTCCACCTCCTGTTCTGTTTCCGATTCAGCACAAGTGAGCAACGAAATGTCTAAAACTCTGTCGGGCCAAGATTGTAAAAACGCCTTCTCATGAGATACCACAATCACGCTACCAGAAAAGCGCTGGAGAGCTTCTTTAAGCGCATTTTTACTGCTGCTATCCAAATGTGTCGTTGGCTCGTCCAATAGCAAAACATTGCATTTCTGGACTGATAAACAACAAAGTTTCACGCGAGTTTGCTCACCTCCACTTAATGTATCTAGGTGGCGCTGCGTCTTATCTCCGGTGACCCCAAAGCGAGCTAATAGCTTGCGTGATTCTTTGCTTGATATCGTTGGATCACAAGAGCATAGCTCCTGCTCAGGCGTGTGCTGAGGGTGACGCCAAGACAAATCTTGAGAAAAATACCCAATCATTGCACCTTTTGCCAATACCACCTCACCAGAGAGCGGCTCGATCTCCCCCATAAGGGTTTTAAGTAAAGTCGACTTACCTACGCCGTTAAAACCAGAAACGACCAACTTCTCCCCGTGCGCTAACGTGATATCAAGCGCAGGAAGCAGAGGCTGCTGATAACCTATCATCAACGCTTTTGCGTCAATCACATACTGTTGCCCAATAGGCTGGTGAGCAAAGTCAAACATCGATACTTTCTCTATATAATTCAGTTGAATACGTTCGATTTTATCCAGTTTTTTCTTGCGTCCCTTAGCAAGACTCGCGTTAACTCCAGCGCCATTTTTGGCAATAAATTGCTCTAACTTTCGAATTTCATTTTGCTGAGCCTTATATTGCTTTTCTAACAAAGCACCGTCGTGATGCTTTTGCTGCATTGCTTTGACATAAGTGCCGCTGTATTTTCGGACCGTTTGATAATCAATATCACAAATACTGGTCGCTACTTGATTAAGGAAGTCAATATCATGAGAAACCAGTAAAACAGTGCCAGTGTAATCGTTGAGAAACGTGGCCAGCCATTCAATGTGCAGAGCATCAAGATAGTTTGTCGGCTCGTCGAGAATTAACACATCGGGGTTGCGGAGTAACAACCTCCCTAAAAGGACCTTGTGTCTTTGACCACCACTTAGCGAGACAAGCGGTGTATCTAAGCCAAATTGATAAATGCCAAGACCTACAGCAACTTGTTCAATTTTGGTATCAATTGCATAGAAGTCTTCATCTTCTAAATATGCCTGTAGTCGGGCGACTTGGCTTAAAAGAGATGTAGAGTGAGACTCGGTCATCGCCTGATACAAAGTCCAAAGCTTCTGCTCGGCAGCGTATAAGTTCTCAAAAGCACTCTTTAAGCATTCATAAACCGTCAGCGCATTATCCATCTTAAAATGTTGCTCTAAATACCCCACCTCAAGGTTTGGTAACCAGTCAATGCAGCCCTTATCTGCAGATAATTCACCGATAAGCAGTTTTAATAAGGTGCTTTTTCCAACGCCATTCGCTCCAGTGATACCTATTTTCTCTCCCACGTTAATTCGAAATGTCGCGTTGTTATATAAACTCTTATCAGCGATCTGATAAGACAAATTTTTAACTTGTAAAATACTCATGTTTTTAACCAAATAAAAAGGGCCGGTGATCAATACCGGCCCTTATTTCAATACTGGATAATGCTTTGTAGCTGCTTAACAGATACAAAAAGGCCGATGATGAAATATCACCGGCCATCTCTTCTCTTTTATCAGGTGTACAGACGCCTGCGTATAACTTCAGCGAAGTTACTCACGCATAAAACACCTGATGAAGATTAATTTAAGACTCCGAGCAACACTTCATCGCGTTTTTTGCACGGAGTTCAGCCTTCTTACAAAGCTTTTAAACAAGAGATATAACATGGTTTACTGTCGAAAAAACATTCGATGTGAAGCGTACACCTTTAGAATAAAAAGTGCCAGATAATTATTAAAACTATCGTGACTTACACGAAGGTCCACTGAAAGAAGACCTTTCCTCAGTCAATGTGCCAGGTGAACGACTTACTTAGCAAACACAGCTATGAGAGCACCTATACCGCTCACGTTATACGTACGTAGTGGTGGCTTTATCGGTTGGAGACGATTAGAGGGGAAGAAGTAGCAAATATCCTTTAAGGCAGGCACTGGCTTAAATAGATCTACAAACAAAATCCATGTTCGGAAAGTTTTAAATGCGCTGAGTTTATTTTAATGAGCGCCTGTGGCTAAATCAAAACATCTAAAGCAGAGAAATCTCCCAACATAACCTAGTGAATTAACTTTCTAGGTAATAATAAAGGAAGCTTTGGTAAGTTAAGCACAGGGGCTCAAAACTAGAGCTCGAAACTGCAGAAACCACACAGAACTGCGCATCAACTCGTTCATGACAGGGCTTAGAAAGCATAGCGAGAGAGGAGCCTGCCTCTCGATGCAAGGTTTCAATATGGAAATGGGGTTAAGGTAAGTATGGAAATGGGGTTAAGGTAAGTCGGGTAACCAAAACGAAAAAAGCCCCAGTCTTTCGACTGAGGCTTAATATAAGTGGCGGAGTGGACGGGACTCGAACCCGCGACCCCCGGCGTGACAGGCCGGTATTCTAACCAACTGAACTACCACTCCGCAGTGGTATCAC